>CAYNYC010000007.1:0-28958 GCA_964401415.1 uncultured Erysipelotrichaceae bacterium | reverse complement strand
AATGCCTAAAATAAGTGTTATCGTTCCTGTTTATAATGTTGAAAAGTATCTAGAGAAATGTCTGGATTCTTTAGTAAATCAAACACTACAAGATATAGAAATTCTAATCATTAATGATTCAACCCCTGATAATTCTCAAATGATCATAGATCGTTATGTGAATAAATATCCAAATATGGTTAAATCATTTATCAAACCAAACGGTGGTATTGCTTCAGTCAGAAATTTTGGGTTAACTCATGCTCAAGGTGATTATATTGCCTTTGTGGATGGTGATGATTATGTAGAACTCGACATGTTTGAGATTTTATACTATGAAGCGATAAAAAATAATGCCAATGTTGTAGTATCTGATTTCTATTTCACATATGAACATAAAGAGACGGTATATAAAGAATATCCATACCAAAACTCCAAAGAAATGATCGTTAATCTATTTGCTGTTCTATGGAACAAAATATATAAACGTTCCTACTTAGAATCGTTAGGATTAACCTTTATTGAAAGTTCTCGTTTTGAAGACGTTTCCTACTTATTGAGAATGGCTCCTTATTATGAAAAATTTTATTTTGTATCTAAACCCTTCGTTCATTATGTCCAAAGAACAAGTTCGCTTACTGCTTCACATAATTATAAAGTAAAAGATATCATTATCGTGCTTAATGATATCCTAAAATATTATAAAGAAAAAGGTTTCTATCAAACATACGAAAATGAAATTGAATATGTGTTCATCAGGTTTACATTAGGACAGCCCTTTAGAAGTTCAAGTAAGATAGCAAACAAAGAAGATCGCGCATATTCTTTAGACTTGTTGTGGTCAACATTAAACAATAATTTCCCACAATGGAGAAAAAACCCTTACTTAAGAACTCTTCCAGGTGTTAAGAATAAATATTTTAGAATAGTAAATAAAACAGTCTATAAATTGAGTTCACTCATTTTTCGTATGTTATGATAGTTGTTCCAGACATAATATTTGCATAAAGCTCAGCACTTAAATAAGCATTAGCTGAGCTTTTTCCTTTTACAGACACTAAGTACAAAGGTGGCTCAGTACTGATCATGGAAAACTCTATTTCTAATTCATCAATCTCGCTCAGATTATCATCAAAGAAATTGGTCAACCATTTTTCTAACATAAGCGGAGTTGATATCAATTCATTGTTCTTATAATCTTTTGATATCTCTAATAGGCTATTTTGATTGGCTGCTCTTGTGTTTTCAGAGATAATCTGTCTAAGCTCCATTTGCCTATTGATATCAAATAAACTCAAAGTAAAAGAAAAGATGACTATTATAAAAGTTAAAGCACTAATCGCTATCGACATAAAAACAGTCTCCTTGATAAGAATTTAGCCAATTATTAAAACTGCCTTGTTTATCCTCTATAAGATGAGAAAATCTTACTAGGATTTCACATGTTCCCATCTTTTGATAACCACCATTATCTAAATAGTTTCTGATACTAATAACATCATCTTTATTTAAAGTTATCGTTATCTGATTATCCTTTATACCGGCATTAGTCAGCTCCTCAAGTAATAACTGATAATCTTTCCAGTTATCAGGCAATTCTTCATAAGCGTGTAGTGGATGATTATGATCATAAAATATTACTTTATTATCCTTATAAACACTCATCCAGTTCTCTATTAATGACAATGTTTCACTTTTATTGTATGGACTAGATTTAGTATTTGTAATTTGTATGCTGTCATTATAGCCAACAATCTCCATGTCTTTTTTAGTTGCTCGATAATGATCTCGAACATAAACATATGGAATAAATAATGAACTATTCAAGAAGTTTTCTTTAGCTATATTCCCAATCTCGTTATAGTCACTTAAGTTTTCCTCTTCTAAATCACTTAACAATACTCTGTCGTTTTCACGTAATAATACTTGTAGTAAATTTTGTTTTTTAGCGCTAATGGCAATTTGCTCACTAAGATCAATCAAAGCTGACTCACTCATTTCAGACATTGTGCTTAATTGAGTCTGAGAAAATTTTGCTACATCATATGTCACTAATCTTGATCCATTGTCGATTGTTTGTGTCTCATTGAGAAACATACTATCTTGACCAACTTTATCAGATGTACCAGGATAATCGTCCCAACTTATCTCTCCTTGATTTGTTCGATAATAAATCTGTCGATTATCACTCGGTATGATACTAGGATCATAATCTAACCACGCTGACCAACCAGACCATATTTTATAACGATAAGCATATTTTATCTGATACTGACAAAGCCTATCCGCATTTGGTACACAACTATCATATATATAATCAGTCCAATTACTCCAATTCTTTGTTCTTTGTCGATAATAAGTTATTGGTCCTTGGCATTGTGTCAAATCATTATTACTACATGATGTTTGATTATACCCACTCCAATTACCCCAAGAGCGATAACTAGTCGCATACCTTAGTTGACTTTCACACTTTCTATATCCAACTATATCAGAACAGCTATTTGTCGAATATGATGACCAAGTTCCCCATTTAATATAACGATATCGATATCCTCTAACTTTACCAGTTATACGATATCCACTACTACATAGCCCTTGGGTAAATAGATTGTAACTCGTTGTTGAATAGCGGGTATAAGACGAAGCACCAACCTTACAGGTATATTTATAATAAGTACTACAATGATGGTCATCGGTAACTGAACACGAACTTTTCCACGAACTATAAGTTCCTACATAACTATAACTTCGACTTCGATAATATCTTAATGATTTCCAACGACAATCATAACTATCCGCACAGCTAGATGGATAACCAGTAGTATAAGAGGAATAAAGATTCCAATAGCCAGTTCTTTTATTATAAAATCGTGCACTTTCCCAACTACAATTATTACTATCTTGACAAGCGCTTGGATATTGTGATGAATAACCACTCCAAGAACCCCATGTTGCACTTTTCTGGCTATATTTTGTCAATTGTTTATACGAACAATCAAAGTCATCCTCACAATCATCTGTATAATCGTCCAATGTAAACGGCGAATAGTCTCCCCATGTGGATTGATTAATTTTCATCTGTTTAGCAACCAAATCATTGTGAATATTATTAGTTCCGTTAATCCATTTATCTTGTGGCCATGAAATATTCTTGTATAAAGTTGTGTAGCTATGAACAAGTTCTACTACATCATAACTATCAACATCATCATATGAATAGGAAGAACCAAATACTGCATATAATCTGCCACTATCATGATAATGAGCTCTTACGCCCGCACAAACATCTTCGTGCCATTGACATACCGTTTGGATGGTTTCAGTTGTAGATGTATCATAATTACCTTCTGATATTCGCCGCCAAAACGTTAAAAATTGTCGTAAGGGTACCTCATATGTAAGACTACTATCTTTGTGTTTTAACACTAATATCTCATTCTCCACAACTTGATCAATCAATGATGAAGCATAAGGTACGTTTTTTGCTTGATCAAAAGACCTCATTGGTAAATCCTTCTCTAAATATTCAGTGGCCAATGGATGAGCATTAACAAAGGTCTCTAAAAAGATTGACTGAATCATAACTTCTGAATCAACTGTAAAATGACTTGTATTTGTGTTATGTTCAACAATAAGTAAATTTTGTAATGTATCAAGATAAAAAGAATAATTCACCGGGAAATAAACTACATTACCTAATTCGTTTTGATAGACATAATCATGCCTTTGGCTTGGAAATGTCCATCCCGTATCACTTTTAGTACCCATCAACCGAATATAGTATTGACCGCTTCTATCTGGATAGAAATCTAAATACTGTCTATTTTCGATATTGGTCAACACTAAAGCAGCTGTAAAGCTCTGGTAATAATTATCAATATAATCAAAGTCTATAATTAAGTTGCTAAGATCTATTTTAATATTGATCAGTTTATTATCATTGGTGATATATTGTGTGACGTTTTCACTATCATCAAATGTATTGATCATTTTGTTATTGACATATAAGCACCAGTCTTCATCACATTTATCGATTGATATTGATCTAATTTCGTTTTTCAGATAAGGATCCTTAATTTCTTCAAGTGATAACGAATAACCTTTTAAAATATCTTGGGCACTAATGCTTACGCTCGTTACTACAAAAGCCAAACAAATTAATATGATACTTAGCATTTTTTTCAATTTTTCACCTCAACCCTAGCATTCGTTGCCAATCTAAGTTGTAATACAAAATAAAGTTTTTTACATATTGTTTATCAGCGATTTCATGAATACCATAGTGAGCTAATACATCATTTAAATAGTCATATGTATGATAAATAATATCACCATAAGCATCGTTAAAAAGGATATTACCAATCGTTGTTTTCTCAGGGTGATAATATAGTGTCATAATAGTATCTTGTTCTATTTTTAAATGATCAATTTCACTTTTTTGCATACCAAAATATGGCTCAATTTCTCCCTTTTTAAGATAAGTATGCTTATCTGTATCTACCCAATAGACACAACTTTTACCATCATAGATCTGTCTACAAACCTCGTTAGCGTATTTAATGATAAAATCACTTATCAAATTTTCATAGATCATAATATGTTCAAAATAAGAGGACTTATAAGGATCTTTTAATTGATATTGATCAATTGAGCTAGTCGGCTTAAAAATCACAAATAATGGATTATAATAATATACTTCTTGCTCGTTATTATTTTTATCTAAGTATTTAAGCGTTGATTCATCATAATGGTCAATATTTAAATTCCAAATATCACTTGTATTACTTAATTCATGAACTGATTTAAGGTTTGTTAAACTATCATCCCAACTCGTCCATAACCAAGGATATTGTTTAGTTAAAATAGCTGGCTTAGCAACAGATAATTCAATATCCTTATACGATATAAACGTTTCTGAATCAATGCCTAGAATAGGACAGCCGATATCCGCAAAGTGATCTACATATCTATGAAATGTTTCTTCTATCTCAGCATATATATTAAAATGTAGATCATTATTTACTTTGATCATTTTTGATGATATATCAATCATATCATTTTGATCTAAAAGATCTTTTAAATAGATGTGTCTATTTTTGATGTCATAGAAGTACGCTTTTTCACTATCCCATAATTGGAACTCTTTTTGAAAATAGGTATGAGCACTTTGATCAGTAAAATTTAACCATAGTTCCCCTTGATAACCTCTTTTAAAGACAACATTGTGATCATCTTCGACATAGATAAAACCAGTACCATTGAGTAATGTTTCTTCTGCCTGTGATTGTTGTTGAGTAGTCGAATATTCGGGTATATCATCACTACCCCAATATTGAGGTTGAGCCATATAAGCAATAATATGATCATAACAATTTGTTTTATAAGATTCTTCGTTACTCTTCTTTTTTTGATAAGTAAGTGCACATATAACAACCAAGCCCGTTATTATAAGGATACTCATCTTTTTCATGTTGTTTTGGTAATTGAAACGATCGTGTCAAGCAACTCAAATATCTGATCTATTCCAAAAACACTATCGATTACTTTTCCTTTCTCAAGTAATACGACTGCTGGTACATCATTAATCTGATAATCAACTATTTGATATTGTTTTAGAATATTGCTATGATCTTGTGTTATATCGATTAATTCTATATCAATGAACTGATTATATCCAAACTCAATATATGTATCGATCATTTCAGTAGTCTCAAGACAATTATCACAATTTGGGTCATAGAAATATAACATCATTGTTTTACTATTAAAAGTATGGGCATTGACTATTTTATCCGTAGTAGTATTAGTATTTAAATTTAAATAAAGATTCATGCTACAAATTAATAGATTAATGCTCAATAGTGAAACCAAGACAACATCTTTTAGATTTTTCATTTAATACTCCACCATTCTTGTGACTCCAGAATAGGTAACAGCCTTGTGGAAATTCAACCAGCCAAAAAGATGTTCAAATGAAACATCGATCTGATACCGATGACCACTAAGTGGTGTTACATCAATTGGTGAAATATTGATCATCGTATTTGTATTATTAGCGAACTCTTCTATTTTTTCACTATCATCTCCATATATTTCAACGTATTGAATAACTGAATATAGAACTGATCGTGCATTAGTTGCTAACATAAAAAACGATATACAACTTGTCAATATGATAATTCCAATGAAGATCAACATGATATTGATCATTACCTTAACTGATGAATCCATCAGTTAAGGTTGTTTCACTATATAGTAAACTATCAATTTGCGAATCAATTGATTCAGTAATCTTTTCTTTAAAACCACCGGTTGTAACATAAGCTATTAAGAAAACTCCTACGATAACAGCGATTACTATCGCGACTAGTTGTTTTAAACTCTCATCCATTTATCTTTCCTCTTTCTTTCTATAATACTTCACTCACCTTGATCAATAAGTATCCTAACATTATGGTCACCATGATCACAGGGATCAAACCAAGGTATTGAATAGTATCATTAATCTTTTTATTTTTCCTTTTTCTAATAATATTTAGTTCATCAGAGACATTTTGATTAATATTTGATAAAAGATCTTGATGCTCACTTCCACCGCTTTGTGACATACGATAAATAATTCTTAAATACATAATAAAATTAGGACTTGGTGAATATAGTTGATCATTCAACCATTCATACGGTGCAAAACTGTTAGGGTCTTCATCAATCATTTTATTCATTACTACTAATTTATCTTTATATACATCAGGCACAAGTTCTACTGCCCTATTCAATGCATTAGGAACAGGGTGAATATAACAAAGATACACGATACATTTTAGAAAATAAGGTAACTGTTGTTTGATTTGATTACGATACTCATAGGACAAATAATTTAAATAGACATAAAATATTTTATATATTAATATTCCAACAATTAACAAAATGAAGCTTGCTCTTTTGGTAATCATAGTAATCATAAAGACACATAATAAAACTGTAGTAATCCTTATTGTTTGAAAAAGATCAATACTAATAATTAGTTTGGTATTGGCTAGCAACTCATCAATGTTGCCCTCTAAAATAAAGTTCAGGAAGTTTTTAAACGATATGATTATTCTATTTTTTATGTATTCAATTTCTTTTCTTCCAATGAATAGCAAGAAAATACTCATGGGAAATATTATCAAGACTAATCTTTCGTCCAAGAGATTAAATTTACTGATCAGATCATCACTCCTTTGTTATGTTGGAATTGAAATAGTTATCTACAATGATCATTACCACTAACGTAAAGACCAAATAAATAGTATTGATCATTGTCATATTGCTCTTTGATCCATAGCTATTAAAAACATCTGTTAACTGCTGATACAAAAACCAATAAGCTAAAACACTACCAATAGATATCATGAAATATTGAAATCGTAAGGTCTTTCTTTTTAACATATTCTCGTATAATTCTTTATTTAGTTGATTGATATCATCATAGAAAGTTACTAGGACCTCTTGATCAATCTTGTCATTTTCATAATGCATATGAGTAATTATCACGTTCAAATGATCAATAATTGAATAAGCATACTTTTTAGAAAAAACTTTGAGTACTTCTTCCATTTCGATGCGAGATGTCGCGAGTGAATCAATTAAGATCATCACATCATTTTTCAAAGGGACATCTATATCATTCACGACCATCGACAGTGAATGATGAACATTTCTTGTCTCGCTTAATAGCATCGACATGTTATGACAATATAGAATGATATTGCGAAATATCTCTTCATGCTGTTTTCTTTTATGATCGGCATAACAAAGATAAGGTAGTAAGATCAACAGTATTGAATAAAACAACAAGCTGATCCAAATATCGTTTGTTAAAGTATTGGTAAAAATTGCTCCAACAACCGATAAGGAAACAATAATGAAGCCCTTCTTTAGATCATGCTGTTTATGAGTGATAGTTTTTACTAGTACACTATTTTTCTGTAACTTAATACTCACTTTAGCTTCAAATAGCCAAAGACAACTTATGGTCACACTGAAGAATATCATTAAAGAAGGTAAAAAGAGTGTTACATCTTTCATATGAATACTCCTTCTATGTTGGTAAGATCTGATTGTTTTTGCATAAACTTAGTGATAATCTGTGGACTTAAGATCTTATCCGTTTTATAACTATGTGTTTTATGGTCATAAGCATAAATCACATGAGTAATAGGTTTATTAGACTTATCTAAATAAAACTCACATATCTCGTTTATGTACCTAGATGAGTAACCATCATTGTTATAACAGATATGAATACCAATGTTGATATTGTGATGTATTTGTTTAAAGACTCGCTCAGCATCCGCTTCATGAAGTTTACCCATATTTAACATGCGATATGGGATATTCCGTGCGGAATCGGTATGAAGTGTCGACAGTAATTTATGCCCAGTACCAACAGCTTCATTTAGTTCCAGTACTTCTTTTCCTCGGGTCTCACTTACACATATCCAATCTGGATTTTGCCTTAAACAAGCTCTAAGCAATGAATCAAAGCCCATCTTTCTTGATGACTTCAAAGAAAGAATATTCTTGCTTGGATATAAACGCTTTAAATAGACCTCTAGTGTATCTTCGATGGTTATGACTGCTTCGTTTTCTCTTATCCATTGTGCTATATATCTGAGTAATTCTGTCTTACCACTGCCTGTTTCACCAGCAATCATGATATTACACCCAGCATCAACTAACGTTTGCATAAGCGCAATAAAACTATCATCCGCATATTTATTTTCAATAATGTTTAGCGAATTCATCCGTAACTGATACAATGTCTTTCTAATAGCTATTGCTGGATAGCCGTCCTCTGTTAAAGACTCATGAATGATATTAAAACGTAATTGTCCTAAATGCTCATACAAAGCTTCACCATCAATGATTGGACTGGCATCATTATAAGACTTACCCATCCTGATCGCTAATTGTCGAGGTATCTTGGTCAATAACAAGTGAAATTCTTTAATATCAGCTATTTCTTGATCTTCAATGTTAAAACGATAATGTCCGTGTTTAATATTAGTAATCCATATTTCCGCTGCCCAAATCATAATATCTGTGATATCATCATCAACCAACAAACGATAGAGGATCTTACCAAACTCTATGTCATCAAAGATCAAGATTCAGGTTCACTTTCAACACGTTCAAAATATCGTAGATCATAGATACGTGTTTGTAATATCTGTCTTGTGGCTTGGATATCATAAACATCACTCTTTATATGATCATCATTACGACTTTGCCAACTAACATAAGGAAAAACGGTCCCTAAGCTTTTAGCGGCGATCAAATAATCAAGATCATCTTCTTTAACTGCCAAGAATAACTGCTCTGACTTACTATTTTCATCATTAATGATGTCAATAATCCGCACATGTTCCATCAGTTTGCCAATAATCATTTTATCCTCATTGCTTATTTCGTTTGCTTGAAAGAAAAGATCAATATGATCCCCTGGCTCAAGTCTACCTTTTAGTCCACTTTCTTGCGCAACGATTAATGGATAGACAAAGTCATACTCATCTAATCTTGAAAGATATCCTTTTGCTGAAGATAAGGTATCAATTAACATTTCTTTGTAGAAAAAACTCCCTTTTACTAAAGTCATATGCTCACTGGTAAACTTATCGATAACTTCATCTTCCTGGATATAGATATCCGTTGGTATAGCTTCTACAGGAAAAGTGACATAAGTAATATCTTCTTGGGTAATTTTAGTATTTGGCTTGATCATACTATTCACTACCGCCACTTCCACCAGATCAAAACGCTGATTCAAAAATGCAGGATAGATCAAATAATTAGTTACAGCCAATATTAAAGCTAGCAAAATGATCATGACACTTAAATGTGTTCTTAAATAATGACGAGTCGCCTTTAGCCAATTAATTTTTATGTTATCATTCCTTTCCATCCAATTTTATACTAGTACATCCCTTTAATATATTGGGCAAACACAAATACTCCTAAAAAAAAGATGATCAACGATCATCTTGTAGTCTACACCTTGTTAAAACAATTCCATCAAGATCCTTTATTACCAATTCATCATCATCGATCACCCCATATGAAGGAGGATTTCCGCCTTTAGGAATTGATACTGATCCTGGATTGAAGTAATAAATGTTATCTTTTCCTTCAGCTTGATAAATATGAGTATGTCCATATACAAACACTGTACCTTTTTCTAATACAGGATGATCATCAGGATGATATATATGTCCATGGGTCATAAAAAACAAGCGATTGTTAAAGGTTATCTGTAGCGTGTCTTTATTACCACCATATCCGAGTAATTGAACATCGATCTCAGCATCACAATTACCTCTAACACCGATCGTTTTATCAATGTATGGATTTAATTGGTTAACCACCTCAAGTGGATCATACTCCTTAGGTAAAGGATTACGTGGTCCATGATATAATACATCACCTAAGATCATAATCCGATCTGGCACTTCTTTTTCAATTCGTTCGATCACCTTTTTTGTATAATACAAAGAGCCATGAATATCACTAAAAACCATTATCTTCATTGATTGCACCTCACTTATACATTTATAGTATCATATTTAACTTATGATAAAAAAGTTAATGCTTCAGCTACTTCAAGCCTTATCAAAGGTAATCATTGCTTTAAACATGTCGCCATCAATATCCAATGAAAATTGAGCTTTCTGTAATTCTAAAAGGCTTCTAGTGATTGATAATCCTAAACCACTTCCTTCTGTCGTTCTTGAACTGTCCCCTCTAACAAATCTTTCCAACAATTCATCAGCACTTATGTTTAAAGGCTCAGACGAGATGTTTTTGATAGCCATTATGACTTTGTCATTTCTTTGATTGATATCTACGTATATTCTGGTATCAACTTGAGCGTACTTATTGATATTAGTAAATAGGTTATCAAATACTCGCCAAAGAAGCTTTCCATCAGCTGGTACATATAGTGCGGTGTCACTACTATTCACAACCACTTTTAACCCTTTTGCTTGGAATATCTCTGTATATTCTCCAATAGCTTGATCTAAGAACTCAACGATATCAATTCGTTCAAATACAACTGGAATACTACCAGAAGATGCTTTTGATGCTTCGACTAGATCCTCTGTCATCTTTTTAAGCTTCTTTGATTGTCTATCTAAAACCTCGATATACTCTAAAGCCATCTTATTATTAAGATCTTCTTTCTTTAATAGATCAACATAATTGATGATTGAAGTTAATGGTGTCTTGATATCATGAGAAACATTGGTGATAAGTTCTGTTTTCATTCTTTCGCTCTTCATCTGATTTTCAACAGCTCTACTAATACCTAAACGAATATGATTTAAATCCTGGGCATGTTGTTTGAATTTCCACTTCATGTTTCTGGTATCAATCTGATAATCAAGATCTCCTTCAGCCAATTTCTTGCCACTTTCAAATAGTCTTTCAAGTTGTAAGACAGCTCTTGCCATGACCACAAATAATACGATCACAAACACAAACGTGGTTAATATCCACAAGTCAGGAAAGAAAATGATAAAAACACCATATACCGCAAATAAGATGATAACTTGTGATAACAATCTTACATTATCTAAAAGGTCAATAAAGAATCTGATCGTTTTATACACTAATGTATTCTTTATAAGTGTTTTTGCTTTATAACGTGTGGCTAACGTTAAACTAAAAGACAAGAAAACAAGACCTAATAAGATAAGAACAGGAAATGAGAATAAAAGAAAAGACCAGTTATATACTTGATCATAGATCATAAAAATCATATTAACTAGAATGAAGCTAGCTAATGATACTATAGCTAGATATATTTCTAGTGGAATCTTATCAATTGGGTTTAACACAATCTCATCACTATTATCTCTGTGTCCTGCTAAGCACATCAGATAAACATACAAAACAGCGCTTATGCCAAAAGAGATAATGCTTAGCGCAAACATTAACCACTTGTATGGAGCATATTCTTCAAAGAAAGCTTGACCTTCAGTTAGCTTGTCATCACCAGTCAATTCTTCTGTAAGACTATACATGATATTTAAATTCTGGTCTTCATCATAACTGACCAAGACATTTGATCTATTGATATCGGTCAAATGTTCGGTATTACGCAAAATAACATTACCTTCTTGATCATAAACTAAAAATAGAAAATTAGGATTATTTTCTCCTTGTGGAACGAAAACACTTGATACATCATTCAATTCGATTGGTTTATTTATACCGCTGTTTTTATAGTCGCTGATATCATTAACTAATTGACGATAATAATCATACATGATCTCTTGACACATCACGGTATCACTAAACTGATCACTGTTATAGAATCCAGCACTATACATTAAACTGCTAACTAGTGAACTGCCTACAAAAATTGATACAATGACAGCTAAAGAAATAATAGTTACAATCTTCTTGGCTAATTTAGAACGTTGCCTTTTCACTAGTTACGATCCTTTTCAAATTTATAACCAAGTCCCCATACTACCTTTAAGTAACGCGGATTAGCTGGATCGATCTCAATCTTTTCTCGTAAATGTCTAATATGAACCGCCACTGTCGCATTAGAGCCAAAAGATGGATCATTCCATACTTGTTCATAGATTTGCGTTCCAGAATAAACCCGTCCTGGACTTTTCATAAGTAAGTGCAGGATATTGTATTCTAAAGGCGTCAAAGCCACATATTCCCCATCAACACTGACACTCTTTGTTTCATCATCTAACTCAACTGTCCCAATCACAAGCTTGTTGTCTTTTTTGATCTGACCACCAAGATTGGTATAACGTCTTAATTGTGATTTAACACGGGCGATAACTTCAATCGGATTAAAGGGTTTGGTGATGTAATCATCAGCTCCAATATTTAATCCTAAAACCTTATCACTATCTTCGCTTTTAGCCGTAAGCAAAATGATTGGTATATTATACTGTTGTCGTATTACACTCGTTGCTTGAATACCATCCATTTGTGGCATCATAATATCTAGTAAGATAAGTTGGATATCATGGTTCTTGACAATATCAAGAGCTTCCAAGCCATTATAAGCTTCAAAGATCTTATAACCTTCCGCCGAAAGATAAATTTTAAGTGCCGCAACGATATCTTTATCATCATCACAAATTAATATATTGAACATATGCTTAACCTCCAAATTAATACTAGCATTACAAATCTTAAAATCCCAGTAGGTAAACTGTTAAGATTTCTTTAAGAGCGATATTTATAAATTCTTAATCAATTTGCTAGGAAATTGTTAAAAATTACCCAATATGATACTTAGTAGTGTTACAACACTAAGGAGATATCATGATGATCGAATACCTCAAACCAATACTAGCTTTTATTAGCTTGCTACTAACATTATATAGTATATACTTTATCTTTTTTGCCTTATTTTCATTTAAGAAAGATCCTGCTTATCCAATACAACCACCTACAACTAAGTTTGCCATTGTAATAGCTGCTCGTAATGAAGAGAGTGTTATCGCTGATCTTATTTATAGTCTTAAGTCCCAAAACTATCCAAAAGAGCTTTACGATATCTATGTTGTCCCTAATAATTGTAGTGATGATACGGCAATGAAATCCTTAGAAGCTGGTGCTTTAGTTTTAGAGTGTCAATACCCAGTCAGTTCAAAAGGAGAAGTTCTTCGTCATACCTTTGATCAGTTAATTTCCAGTAAATATCATTACGATGCCTTCTGTGTATTTGACGCTGACAATATTGTTGATCCCAATTTTCTAGCGGAAGCTAATAATGCCTTTGAAAGTGGTGTTAGAGTTGCGCAAGGATATCGCCAAGCCAAAAACCCTTACGATACCTGGGTAACTGGTAGTTATAGTGTTTATTTTATGATCATGAATCGTTTTGTTAATAAAGCTAAATATAATGCTGGTCTATCCGCCTATTTAAGTGGTACAGGCTTTATGGTAAGTGTTGATGTACTTAAAAAAAGTAATGGTTGGCGGACAACAACCATCTCAGAAGATACAGAATTCTCTTTGATCTGTATGTTAAATAATGAACGCATCAGTTGGATGCCCAAAGCGATCACATATGATGAGCAACCGCTGACCATCAAAGAGTCGTTAACACAAAGAACACGCTGGAGCAGTGGCGCCATGCAGCTACTATCGATCTATTTCAAGAAGATAACTCAACATCTTCGTTTTAATAATCTATTTCAATTGATCGATGGATTGATGTCTTTGATGGCTGTTTATATACAACTACTATCTGCCATTCAATTGATATTAGTCACCTTTATTTCAATCATCTTAAAAGATGAATCCTTATTGATCGCCTCAATGCCCTTATTGATATCGTACTTAACTTTCTCTTTGATCGCTGTGTTAGTACTGATCCTTGAAAAGCAATGGAATAAAAAGAGTCTTGTTGGTGTACTTGGTTTCTGGTTGTTTGTGATGAGTTGGTCCTTCGTTAATCTCCGTTGCTTATTTATCAAAACAACGCATTGGGCGGAAATCAAACACACTCGTAATGTTTCAGCCACCAAACTTAAGACTAGTAGACAAGAACTATAAAAAAGAGCTTTGCAGCTCTTATTTTCTTAGTAATCGATGACTATATCTCTTTTCAATATCCATTAATACATTAGGATCACTATCTTTTGATTGAACAAATCTAACTGGTGGTTTAATCCCTTCTTTGATCATCATTTCAACTGATTCTAACACTGTAGCTTGTAAGATGATTCCCGTAACGATCGATGACATTCCACAGATCTTGGAGTCTAAACCTTCAACTTCAGCCATTGCATCACCTGGTAATACTTGGGTATCCAAAACGATATCAGCGATCTCATATAAATGTTTACCACAAGAATGGCCTGTTGGTAATTCACTACTTGCCTTAATAGATGTAACGGCGATTACGGTAGCTCCTCTTTGTTTGGCTACTAAAGCTACTTCACATGGTAAGGCGTTTCTTCCAGAATGGGAAACAACGATCACCACGTCTTCTGGTAATATTTCAGTATCCTTTAGATATATACTACCTATTCCTTCCATTCTTTCATAGATACCACCTGATGGTTCAGCTAATTTCTTAACTGGAGCTAATCCCCCGTACCGATGATAGATCTCCATGGCGCCTGAAATAGAATGACCCGAGCCAAACGCCTGAATTATTCCACCCTTTTTGACCGTTTCTGTGATCGCCTTAGCCGCTTTCTTAATATTATCTTCTTGGGTTAAAGCTACTTGGTCGATCAAGTCTTTAGTAATCGAAAAAATCTGATTATTATACATTATCTTTCCCCCTATGTTTGTATTAATTATACCACTTATTAAATTTCTTTTAGTCTTTTTTAACTTTATATTATATGATAATTTGTAGAAAGAGGTATGTATGGATAGAATTATTAAAGCAAAAGAATTACATCAAGAAAAATGTAACTGCGCCCAAGCGATTTTAGTAGCTTATCATGACTTAATGAATATCGATGAGCTTACAGCTTATAAATTATCTGATGCTTTAGGCGGCGGTTTTGCGCAGATGAAAGGATTATGTGGTGCTGTTAACGCTATGGGTATCGTTATTGGTTATATCAATGCTGGTGATCTAGACCACAAAGGAGAGACAAAGGAGTTTTCAGCTCAAGAAGCAAGAGCATGTACTGAAAGATTCATCGCTAAAAATAGATCCATAGAATGTCTAACACTAAAAGCAGAGAACAACCAAGAGCGTAGTTGTAATGATCTCGTAGCTGATTGTGCTATGATAATTAAAGAGTATATTAAAGAAAGAGGTATTATATGATCGTAATCGAATTATCTGAAGATAAAAAGATCAAGCTTGAACTTGACCAAGAATCAGCTCCACTAACGAGTGATAACTTTATCACGCTTGTCAATCAACATTTTTATGATGGACTAAGTTTCCATCGTGTTATCAAAGGTTTCATGATTCAAGGTGGTTGTCCTCTTGGCACAGGGACCGGCGGAAGTGGTAAAAACATTAAGGGTGAGTTTAAAGCAAATGGTGTCAATAATAACATCAAACATTTACGTGGAACGATTTCGATGGCTCGCTCATCCTCACCTGATTCAGCATCATCACAATTTTTCATTATGCATCAAGATTCACCTCATCTTGATGGACAATATGCGGCTTTTGGTCACGTTGTTTCAGGTATGGAATTTATTGATGAGATCGCTAACTCCAAAACTGATGAACGTGATAAACCACTGACACCAGTCATCATGAAAAAAGTATATAGTGAAAATTAGACTGAGAATGATCTCAGTCTTTATTTTCTTACTATGATTGTTTTTCTATCTAATTCTTTTTTTAATAGTTCGGCTATGCCCGCTTTTTGAATGATCAAGAAACTATCAAGCATGTCAATGTACTGCTCAAGCTGTTTATCAGTTAATAAAGCTTTCAATAATTGAATGACTCCCTCACAAAAAGACATAGTTACGACATTGATCATAACTTCAACTTTACGTTGATCAATAGCGATGGGATCAAAACACGCTCTATAGCCTTCATAGATGATCGCTAAGCCCCATTCATACAATTGTTTACTAACTATAGAGTCATCTAATAAGATCGTCATTCGCTTAGGATAAGCGACTGTAAGGTTACCAATCTCTATCAATGCATTACGCAGTTTACCAACTAACATAAACTCAATATAGGTTAATTTATCCATTCCCAATGGAGGATCAGGTAAAACAAGCTGTTTGTGATCAATACTTAAATCAACACCCGTCTCTTTTTGAACGATATCATTTAAACCATCAACGATTGGTTTAGTAATACTTATGATCAATTGATCTTTACTATGATAATAACGATAAAGATTACCCGGTGTTATCTTAGCTTCTTTAGCGATATCACGCATGTTAGTTTTATGCATACCATTGATCAATAATTGATTGATAGCCGCATCAATGATTCTTTGACGTACTTCTTCTTTTAGTGTTTGGGCCATATTAGTAAACCTCTGTTCATTATTAACTACATCATACTTGTTAAACTTTATTATTGCAATCATATAGGTTAACAATTAACTGAACCAGTAAGTATAGTAATCAATTAAAAATGTTTAATTGATAGAATTTCATAAATCCAGTACTAAATTGTTATGGATTTGATCATCGTATATCTCTTGGATAAACTCGGTTATTTCTTGCGCTGTATGAAATGGATTGAGAATAAAATGTGCTAAACTAATTTTTTGACTTTTGCCTTCAAATGTCGCCAATTGATATTTGTTCAAAATGCTCAATGAAGGCTTCGGTATGATTATAATGTTTGATAAACCATCACGATAATATTTGATTGGATAGGTTTTTAACAAAGACAGAAACACTTGTATGTTCTTGCGATAATAATCACTCGGGCTACGCTCTAATACTTCCTTTAAACGTTGATAAGCCGAAAAAATAGCAAAACTTCTAGATCCCGACACTGTTGTATCATGTTGACCAAGATACGATATCTTTGGTCCATTGGTTTTACTATCTGATAAAACAATTGAATTAATATTAGGAACACCAAAGAATTTATGAAAGCTAACCGACAAAGAATTAGCAGATAATTCTTTCAAGCTTGGACATATCGGCGCATCTAATTGATTGATAGGTATCCCTCCATAAAACGCAGCATCCACATGTAAATAGTAATCAATATGCAATTCATGTAATATATCTGTGATTTTCTTTACATCATCAATGGAACCATATTTTGTAGTTCCCCAAGTCAATAGAAGAATAGGATTTACCTTCTTCTTATCGTAATCATTCTTAATTTCTTTAATTAAGATATCAATGTCAATCGCTTCCGTTAAATAATCCTTTTTGGGGATTATCGTAAAAGGATAAAGTGGTTTTTGATCACAGCCAATCGCTTTAGCAACGCTATAATGTGCTGCCTCACAAAAATATAGGTGACCATTGGGGAATATTTTAAATCCATTTTGAATAGCCCAGACATTGCTTTCACTACCACCTGAAGTAACATATCCCCAACTGGTAGCTGGATCCAAATCGAAGCGCTTAAAGAATAGTTCAAGTACTTTTCGCTCATATATCTTACCATCCATTGATCCATAGCTGTTTTCAAATGGATCGCCAGCGTTATTAATGTAAAATAATTCAGCTTCTTCATACCGCAATTGCCTTACTAATGGTGAATCATCAGTAAGATTCCCCGGATAACCAAAAAAACGAGCTTTTAAAGCATTAAAATCTGATTTAAACTTGATAGCTTCATTTAGTGTGTGCTTATCTTCTTCAATATAAAGATCAATCTTTTGTTTAGTGTATCCATTTTGATAAAGATCTAAATAATAAAGATCTTGCTTAATCCTTAATCTTTCACGATTAAGCTCATCAAGTTTATCTTCTGTCTTTTTAAGCATTATTTGAAGTTTTACTTTATTCATTTTTTATTCCTATCCAATGTATAGTAATTATATCACTATGATAATCATTAGAATAGTTTCTTGTTTTCATATTAAATGCAAAAACTGGAAAAAATGAGTATAATTAAACTAGTAATACAAAATTGCCTAATTTGTTGAAATATCAAATTTTATAAAAGGAGTAAAACATGAAAAAAATAGTCATTTTCTTACTAATACTAATTTTAAGCGGTTGTAGCAACATATCAAATGAACAAACCCTTATTGTGGGAATGGAGCTTGCCTATCCACCATTTGAAACAAAGAACGATAATGGTGAAGCTATCGGCGTTAGCGTTGATATAGCCAAAGCCTTTGGTGAATATTTAGGAGTAGAAGTAGAAATACAAAATATCAATTGGACAGGGTTGATCCCTGCATTAGAAACTGAAAAAGTGGATATGGTTATCAGTTCCATGACCATAACTGAGAAGCGTAAAGAAAGTGTAAGTTTTAGCGATCCATATGCTAATGCATATCTCGCTTTCTTAGTGAACAAGTCATCCTCTATTACTAACGCTTCTGAGTTGAACGCTAGTGGAAAGATAATTGCTGTTAAAACTGGAAGTACTGGCGATTTCTACGTTAGCGCCAATTATCCAGAAGCGACAATTCTAAGACTTGACGATGAAAGTGCAGCAATGGCAGAAGTATTGAACGAAAGAGCCGACGCTTTTATTTATGATCAATTAACTATTTATCGAAATGTTGAGGCCAACAACACAACTTTAAGTGCCCTTTATATTGATAATCAAGAAGCCGAAAATTGGGGTGCAGCATTTAAATTAGACAATCCACTACGTGATCAATTCAATACTTTCTTAGAAGAATTTAAAGCTAATGGTGGTTTTGAAGCGATTACTGAAAAATATTTAAAAGAAGAAAAAGCACAGTTTGATCAGTATGGTTTTACGTTCTTCTTTGATTAGTATGAAGAGTCCACTAATATTAAGAAAAACAATAAGTATTGTTCTTGTCATTATAAGTATAGGCGCATTTCTTTTGATAAGTGCTAATTTAGCCAACATTGATCTTAACTTTCAGCAACTTCTAAATAGTCGTATACGATTTGCTCAAGGATTTTATTTGACTATTCAGATAAGTGTGTTTTCGATGTTTGTGTCCCTTTTGATAGGTTCTATTGTCGCTTTAGCTCGTCAAAGTCACATTCTTTATTTTCAATATTTAGCTAAAGTTTACTTAGAAACGATACGTGGAACCCCGTTACTTGTTCAAATTATCTTTTTTTATTATGTAATAGGAACAGCTTGGGGTGTTGATAATCGTGTAGTAGCTGGCATTATCATTCTTTCTATCTTTGAAGGAGCTTACATATCTGAAATCATACGCGGCGGTTATGTATCAATCGAAAGCAAACAAACAGAAATAGCCAAAGCGGTTGGATTGACTCCCTTGCAAACTTTCCGATTCATCATATTACCGCAGCTAAGTGTTCGTATTTTACCAGCACTGGCAGGACAATTTGCCTCTGTTATTAAAGATAGTAGTTTATTATCAACAATAGCTGTAATTGAACTTATGCAGGTCACCAAAGAAATTACAGCAACTAATTTTTCTATATATTTTGAAAGTTATCTTGTTTTAGCATTAATGTATTTATGTTTAACATTCCCTATATCCCTATTGTCTCAATATTTAGAGAAGGTATTTTACTATGATAATTGAACTACACAATCTCAGCAAATCATTTGAGTCTAACTTAGTTTTGGATTCTATTAATTTTAATCTTGACTTTAGAAGCTTAGCCATCCTAGGACCAAGTGGTTCAGGCAAAAGTACTCTTTTGCGATTGATGGCAGGATTAGTTAAACCAGATAGTGGTGAAATAATAGTAAATGGAACAAGTATTGATTACTCACAAAAAGCACTTATCGAATATCGAAAAAAACTAGGATTCGTATTTCAAAGCAATGGGCTTTTTCCTCATCTTAGTGCCATTTCAAATATTACATTACCACTGATTCAGGTACATGGTTATAGTAAAGATAGCGCATATCAAACGGCCATGGCATATCTTCAACGTTTTAATCTACAAGCACAAGCCGAACAATCACCAATGACTCTCTCTGGTGGACAACAACAGCGAATAGCTATAATCAGAGCTGTTGCTCATCGACCAGCTATGATCTTGCTCGATGAACCTACAAGCGCTTTAGATATGGATCTATCAGTTGAAGTCTTACAAATGTTAAAAGAATTGATTCAAGATGGATTAAATGTCATTTTGGTAACACATCATCTCGGGTTTGCCAGAAACACTTGTGAACATATGATGTTCATTGATAATCAAAAAATATTAGAATATGGTCTATCTAAAGATTGTTTTGCACAACCTAAATCAATTCAATTAGCCCATTTTCTTAAGAAAATGAACGAATTTGAGTGACCAGTTATTTTGGCAAGCTAATGATCAATTTTCTTATAACTCTTTTTTATTATTTATTGTATGCTTCAGATGGATCATTTGTAAAACTAAAGGAACTACCCTGAGAAGTATAACTATGACCACACATATGATGAAAGCCTTCGGTAGATACAGGTGAAGAAGAACCAGACATCAACATCCACCTCTTATTGAAAGATTTTATTTAATCCATCAACTATCGATTTAGTTATACTAATGATCAATTGATCTTTATTATGATAATAATGAAAGATATTACTCGGTGTTATCTTAACGGCTCTAAGTCAAATGTTGGGATAAACCAATAAGAATGGAGTAAACAAGAGTGTTCTGGGAATCCTGAATACTTTTTTAAAACTAAACAAAATTGAACAATAATCGATTGATAGCCACATCAATGCTTCTTTGATATACTTCTTCTTTTAGTGTTTGAGCGATGTTTGTAAACCTTTGTTCTTTATTAACTACAACACAGAGTTTCTATTACTATTTGGCAATCTCTTGCTATTCAAATAACCCATATGCTTCACTAACATCTTGGATAAAAATAACACCATTCCCGGGTTTATCAATATCAAAATCCTCTTTGATACATTGAACTATATCTTTTGTATCACTAGTTTTACTAATAATTAGAACTATTTCTTTTTCAGGTTCAATATCCATGGCAAAGACTCTACTTGTTTCGTGGATTCCTGATCCTCTTCCATTTATAATGGTCGCTCCTTTAGATCCCGCTTTGACCGCAACTTCTACTACATCTACAGCTTTCCCTTTATCTACAATGATCATTATTGATTGATACATACCAGCCCTGCTCCCTTCTTGTTCAATATTATCTAACTGACAACTACGCGATCCACAAATTCCCCGAACATCAATACTAAATGCAATTCCTTTATTAGGTCTGTCAAATTTAAATTTCTTTGTCATCAGTAGCATGATCGTTTTGGCCAATGATTGTTTCATCACCATGATGATTATTTCTTTCTTTGTATCATCTAATGATAATGATTTTAGTAGTCTATCATTGACTGTTCCTCTACCCTTTAAGATTGTTCCTCCACTTACACCATTCTCTTTTGAAAAATGTAATATACGCGAAGCTAACCCTTTATTTACAATGACATAAAGTAAAGTATATTTCATATCTTGCATTAGATCACGTTCCTTTCTTAGCTTTCATTTTATAGATTAATCCTAGTAACTGTAGGGTGATGATCGGTGTCATCGCTACCATCGCTATTATACCAAAACCATCTATCAATACATCAGCTCCATCAACTGCCATAGCGAGCCCTTGAGCAAAAGCTAGGATAAAAGTAGCGGTCATAGGTCCAGAAGCAACTCCACCTGAGTCAAATGCGATACCAACAAAAAGATCATCAACGAAAAACATCAAACCAATTGATATTAAGTATCCCGGTAATAAATAGTGCCACAACTGTAACCCTGATACAATTATCCTAATCGCTGATAAAGCAATCGCTGTTCCAATTCCCAGTGTTAAAGCAATCAATACAGTTCTTTTATGGACATATCCACTAGTAACTTCTTCAATTTGATTGGTTAATGAATGAACTGCTGGCTCAGCGAGTACCGTAAACAATCCAAGTAGAAAAGATATACCGATCATTATCCAAACATTACCATTGACACCTATTTGAAAACCAACCAAACGACCCATATTCATAAAGCCTGCATTAACACCTGTTAAAAAGATCGTTAAACCAATAAAACAATATAGAACACCTGTCAGTATTCTTTTTTGTCTTTTCGCAGTAACCTTATATTTTGTTAGTTGAATTATTATGAATATGCTCAGTATTGGTAATAAAGCCACAAGCATTTCCTTCATCACGTTCAACAAAGTTAATATAAAAGGCCAAATGATACCCTCATGTGGTAATATTTCAGCAACATCGCTTGCACTAATACTGCCTTTAAATATTATCCCTAAGAACATAACAGCAATAATGGCTCCAGTTGAAGCAATCGCAACAAGTCCAAAGCTATCTGATTCCGAGGCTTTACTATCTTTATTCATGGAAGACACACCCATAGCTAATGCCAGTATAAAAGGTACTGTCAAAGCCCCAGTCGTCGCTCCTGAGGCATCAAAAGCAATTGCCATAAAATCATTAGAAACAAATAAGGCCATAAGCATGATTATAGAATATAAGATCAACATAATGTATTTGAGTGATATATTATATAATATTCTAGATAAGCCAAAAGACAAAAGAAAAGCTATCCCTATTGAGACCACGATAACTATCGTCATTCGACTCAAATTTCCAGATGTAACAAATTCAATCTGCGAACCAAGGATGTGCAAATCAGGCTCAGCGATCGAAATAACAAAACCTAAAGCTAATCCAGCAAAAACCACAAACCAAATCTTGTTTATTTTAATCATGATCGATCCTAGTATTTTACCAATAGGCTCGATTCCAAGTTCAACCCCTAATAAAAAAAGTGTTAAACCAAATAATACAAGTATAGATCCAATGACAAACTTCCAAATTTCGATATGATCAATAGCTACAATAGTGAAATTTAAGATCAATACGATAATAGCGATTGGCAAGATCGCAAATAAAGATTCCTTGAATTTTTCATTTAGTAACCGCAAATAATCCCTCCTCTTCAATATAAATATTAGCTATCCTAATTATACCATATATATAATATTAAGCTCTTCATTGACCCTTTGTAATTTTAATAAGGAAAATAGATGTATATATGATTTGATCAAGATAAAAGATTTTTATATGCCTACTAATAAGATTTAGTCCAATTTGTTTTACCAACATAAAAAAAGAGCTTTCGATTCATCTAAAGCTCTTTCTGTCTTTTAACTACTTGTTGTATGGCTTGTAGGGATCATTTGTAAAGCTAAAGGAACTTCCCTGAGAAGTATAACTATAAATAGCTTCTTCAGTATAACCTTGTTTACTAGCCGTTACACTAACTGATGGAAGATCATAGGTAATATTCAGACTAAAATTGAAGTCTTTTTGACCATACATATGATGAAATCCTTCTGTAGATACAGGTGAAGAAGAGCCAGGTAGAGGTATGCCTACATATGGTTCAAGAATGATCGGAACACTTAGATGTTGACCCGGAGCAAGAGAGGGAATCTGCATGCCATAAACTGGTTTAAACAAACAAATATATGATGAGCCATAAAGTGCATATAATCTTGTGATCGAAGGATCAAAGCCATTTTTGCTCATGTCCATGAATTTATCAACTAGCAATGATAGTTTACCAGGTGGCGTTGCTTCATTATAGGGATTATAAAGTTCAATCGTTATATAAGCAGGTCGATAAAGATAATCATCATCAAGCTTAATAAAATTCCAATTCATGGGATTGGGTGATGCCGCTTTAGCTGATTCACTCAAATTCTCTGATATTTTCTCAGCATACTCTTCAACACCATACTCCAATAATGAACCAGCGGGAATTCCTGCCTGTTCCATAGCGACAGTTGCTAAATAATCTTTGCCCATAGTAGCCAATTGATCGAAGTTGGGTAGTGTTGGTGGGATACCGATGGATGCTAATCCGTAATCAACCATGGCTGTTAAGGCTTTACGCATTGGTCCTTGCCAGGTTTCAGGAAGCGCTGAAACAGCAATATTAACGACCCCTGCTTTCAAATCGGCATATGCTGTACCTACCCAATTAACTAACTTGGCAGTAAAATCGACAAGATCACTGAAGAAATCAGAAATAGCATCCCAAGCTTCTTCCCACCAAGATTTATTCTCTGGTTGTGGTATGAAGTCTATTTTTGTCCCAACCGGAAGACCTGAATACAAATTATCACTACCGGTAACGATAAACACTTCCTTTTCCGTTGGTTGACGGGTTACGATATAATGATACTGCCAATCCAAACGCTCCCATTGTACGGGGGTAAAGGATAACTTTTCTATCTTTGGTATCTCTGGACTTATTTTGATCTCATGATAATACTTAAAGCCTTGTGATTGATTTTTACCATAATCAATGATGACCGTTTCTGAATATGAGGCATTTACCGTTCCAGGTTGTGTGCCATCTGTCATCGCGATAGCCCGCACATAATATCGTACGTATTTATCTTCTGGTAAATTACTATCACTTGGAGTAAATTCAGCGAAATCAAGCTTTATTCCAAAAGTACTACCGATGTTCTTTAAATCGAGAAAATCAGGATCATTAGCTGTTAACCTTTTTTCATAGACAAGACCTGGTGTATTATTCCAGTCATTTTGAGTAAAATCAACAAGACTAACCTGTACTAATAATTCTTGGGTATTTGCAGGATAGCCAGATGGTAATACAGAATACGCCTTTGTGTCTGTATTAAACATGGTTGCTAAATATTTATCTTGGAAATTGTTTGGAAACTCACCATTAAGAGTTACTTCACCAGGATTTTTGGCTAACATAAGGGAGAACTTTGTTATAAATGTATGTAAACGATTGCCAGTTGAAACTACTGGCTTAGTATCACCATATAGTATTGGAAATCCAACACCTGCATCTGCGATACTATTACCTAAGTTATCAACCGGAAAAACCCGCACATAATAAGTTCTAAGGGGATAGTGTTGTAATCCTTTAAAGCCTGGGTTACGGTCTTCTCTGACATCTTAAATATCAAATTCGGGGAAAGATCAATATTATGTCTACCCAGTTGTGGTTGGAAAAAAGTTCTTTCGGCCGCATATACTTTTGCAAAATCGACAGTAATAGCTGTTGCTCTATTGGATAGTTCACCACTTTGTAGTATTGTATTAAATTCATCTGTTACAGATGTTGGTCCTCCACTAAAAGGATAAAAGGAAACCTGCCAGATAAATTTACTAGCGGAGATTTTTTGATTGAACTGAAAATAAAAGGTTTTTGTTTGATCGCCATCAGGTGTAACAACACAGGTCCAAGGTGCACTAGACACAGCACTTAGATCAAGACCCGTTTCCGTTATCAAAGAGACAGGTGGATCATATACAGGCGAAAAGATACGCTTACCAAAATCAATAAGCTCAAATTTCTCCTGTTCAGTAAGTACTGTTTCATCAATGCTGATCAAAGCATCAATAAAATTGTCTTTATCATTGTTAGTATCAATGACTTCTTCTGTATTATCAGTTTCGTTAGGTAGCGAGTCTTCAGTGTCAGGAATATCATTGTTTTTCTTCATCGTTGTAAATACCACCGCTAATATTATTAAAATAATTACAATAAAACCAACCACTAAATAAAGACTCTTGTTTTTTGGTTTCATCAAATTATCCTCCCGATTGTATTATTGGATATATAGGATGATTTACTTCATATATCTATTATTAACCAAAACATACAGAGGATTCATTATTATAACTTAAACTTCAATCGATAACTTCATTTATATTATACATCTATTGTTTTAGTTTGAATATTAGTTTATCAAACGTAATATCTTATGTATTCATAGTATCTTATCAACCAAATAAAAAACCGCCTGTTATTGCGGTAAAATTACTAATGGTGGAGCTTAGGGGGCTCGAACCCCTGACCCCCTGCGTGCAAGGCAGGTGCTCTCCCAGCTGAGCTAAAACCCCTGGTATATGAAATTCGGAAATTGGTGGGCCTGAATGGACTTGAACCAACGACCTCACCCTTATCAGGGGTGCGCTCTAACCACCTGAGCTACAGGCCCGTAATCACCGAATGCTTAATTAGCATACCATTATCACATAATATTGTCAACGAAAAATCGGCAATTAATCTATGCAAAATAACAAAAACCTATCTTCATAAAAGATAGGTTTTATCACTGTTATTTATGATCGTCTATAATGAGATATAAGCCATCAAAACAAAGTTTATTATAAATAATATCGTAGCTATCCATAAGATAGGATGGATTGTTTTAGCTTCATTTTTTACAATCTTGACTAAGCAATAAAAGATGAAACCAGCTGCGATACCATAAGATATACTATAACATAAAGCCATAAATATCCCAGCAAAGAAAGCTGGTACAGCCTCTTCTAGATCTTCCCAATCAATTTCTTTGAATGCTGACATCATCATGATACCAACAACAACTAAAGCTGGAGCCGCCGCTGCCAGTGGTATAGCACTGACAAGATTTGAGAAGAAAGCACTAACTAAGAAACAAGCCGCCACAACAACACTGGTCAAACCTGTACGACCACCAGCACCTATACCAGCAGCACTTTCAACATAGGTAGTAGTATTTGATGTACCAAAGATTGCGCCAATTGATGTCGCTGTAGCATCCGCAAATAAGGCTTTGTCCATCTTTGATTTGAAACCAGAACTATTTTCCATCGCTTTTTCATCTTCTTCACTAAAGATACCTGAACGACGTCCTGTACCAATAAATGTACCAATTGTATCAAAGGTATCAGATAAACTGAATGAGAAGATCGTAATCAAGACTAAAGGAATTTTAGCTGTTTCAGCAAGTAATGAAGGTAAACCAGCACTGGTAAAGATAACACCAAAGGTTGTAGGTAATACTTTTAAAGCATCACTAAAACCAATTGTTTCTGAAGCAGCCGTAAGTCCTAACGGGATACCTGCTAATGTTGATACAATAATACCAATCAAGATCGCTCCCTTGACCTTTTTGATCAGTAAGACGATCGTTACTACCAATCCGATCAAAAAGACCCAAATTGCTTTATCAGTGAAGGCTGTAAGAGAAGGAACACCTGCACCGAAATTGATCAATCCAACATTTAGGATACCAATATAAGCAATAAAGATACCAATACCACCACCAATAGCGTTTTGTAAGCCTCTTGGTATTGATTTGATGATTGATTTACGAATCTTTGTAACGGTGATAAAGATGTTTAGTAAACCACAGATAAAGACCATTGATAGAGCTTGTTGCCAAGTAAACCCTAGAGTAAAACAAACAGTGTAGACAAAGAAAGCATTTAATCCCATACCAGGTGCTTGTGCATATGGCACATTAGCCACAAGCCCCATGATCAAAGTTCCGATAACCGCTGAAATGATCGTAGCTAGAAAGACCGCTCCCCACTCCATTCCTGCTTGACTTAAGATAGCTGGATTGACGACAATAATGTAAGCCATCGCAAAGAATGTTGTTAGACCAGCAATGATCTCTGTTGAAACTGTAGTACCGTTTTCTTTAAGTTTAAACATTTTTACTCCCCCTTAATGTTTAGGCATTGATTCATAAACAACGAAAAAATACTAAGCTAAAGTAGATTTTGTTTTTTTAATCTAGTATTTGTTCATCTAAGAATTTTGTAGACTCATAATCGAGTTGGTGAATCAATAACAAGTGTATTATACATATCGTCATTGAAAAAATCTATCATTTTATGAAAGAAAGTCAATGATACCGATTTCATTTTTTCAATTCCACGTCAAAAATAAAACGATGACTTTATCATCGCTTTATATCAGCTTAGGTTAATTCAACATTATCATTATCTTTTTTTCTAAAATTCCTTTTTCAAACTTCTCATAAATAAACCGTTAAGGGCATCTTTAGCATCCTTTTGCTCATATAGTATTTGATATACCGCTGTTGAAATTGGCATATCAACATGATAAATATCAGCTAACTTTAAAACCGCTTTAACAGTATAATAACCCTCAGCTAGATCAGTATATGGTTCATTATTTATATATGATTCCCCAAATTGCCGATTATGACTATATTTGGAAAAGACGGTCGCCTCATAATCCCCTAAGTGACATAAACCATACGCTGATAGTTCATTTCCTCCCATCGCTTGGATCAATCTTCCTACTTCTCTTGTCCCACGTGACATTAAAGCTCCTTTTAGTGAGGAAATCTTTAGGCCATCCAACATACCAGCAGCGATACCAATAATGTTCTTTGCGGCTGCGCCGATCTCATTACCAACAAGATCTTGACCATAATAGAACCTGATCAGTTCCGATGATAATTGATCAACTAACATCCTTTTCGTTTCTTCATCTTCACTATCGATTACCATACAATTGGGTATTCCGCGATACAATTCTTGAACATGTCCAGGACCCAACCAAACAGCAACCTTATT
>CAYNYC010000006.1:0-33137 GCA_964401415.1 uncultured Erysipelotrichaceae bacterium | reverse complement strand
CCTGAGCAAACTAGTGATTATCAACGGTACTATCCCAATGATACATTGGTAACTGGTTATGATATTATCTTTTTCTGGGTAGCACGTATGGCTTTTCAAGCGCGCTATTTTACGAATAAACGTCCGTTTAAAGATTGTTTAATCCATGGACTTATTCGTGATGAAGATGGACGTAAGATGAGTAAATCTCTTGGTAATGGTATTGATCCCATGGATGTTATTGATAAATATGGAGTTGATTCTTTACGCTTTTTCTTAACTACTAATTCAACTCCAGGTCAAGATATTCGTTATAGTCCTGAAAAAATAGAAGCGTCTTGGAATTTTATCAATAAGATTTGGAACGCAACCCGTTTTGTGATGATGAATATTCCTGAAGATTTTAGCTTAGATAAATTATCATTAACGCATGTCGGCTTTATCGATCAATGGATCATTCAACGATTTAATGAGACATTAACTAGTGTTAACGCTAATATGGATCGTTATGAGTTTGCGTTAGTTGGCAATGAATTATATAGCTTTATATGGGATGATTTTTGTAGTTGGTATATTGAATTGGCTAAGGCGGGTCTTAGTAGTGATGATCTACAAGTTAAATTGGCTACCCAATCAACCTTGATCACTGTTTTACTTGGTATTATTAAATTATTACATCCTTTTATGCCATTTGTTAGTGAAGAGATCTACCAATATCTGCCTCACAACAAAGAAGCATTGTGTATTGAGGATTGGCCAATACTCATTGATATGGATACTCAAGCATCGAGTGAGAAATGTCAACGATTGATCAATATCATTAAGGGTATTAGAGAAGTCAAGATTGACTCTATGTTAAAACCTAAAGCAGAGCTTTTTGTCGCTATTAAAGATGAAAGTGGTAACTTTATCAAGGTTGATGAGTTAATGGCTGTAATCCTGCTTAAAATGACTCATACGACCTGGGTTGATGAATTAGACGGTGAATTAATGGTTAAACCGATCAATAATGGGGTTTTGTATATTCCTCAAGATCAAATCATTGATAAAGAAGCAGAAAAAATAAGATTAATAAATGAGCAAGACAAACTAATTAAAGAAATTCAAAGAGCGCAAGCTATGTTACAGAATCCTAATTTTGTTAGTAAGGCTCCTGAAGAAAAAGTAAATATTGAAAAGAATAAACTAGATGAGTATCAAAGACAATACGAGTTGATCGTAACAAGACTCAAGGATTTAAATAATGAATAAAAGAATTGAAAAACTTGACTTGATGCTAACGCAAGCTAAAATTGATCAAATGATCATCAGTGATTATTATAATATCTTATATTTGACTGGCCTAAAACTTCATGTTGGTGAAAGATTAATCGTTTTATTGATCAGTCATGATAAAAAGCCAACTTTATATGTTAATCGTTTATTTCCACTTAGTGAAAACAATGAATATGATATTGAGTACTATGATGATACCGATGATCCTATTGCTTTATTAAAAACTAATCTATCAGGGACAACTATTGGTATTGATAAGAATTGGCCGGCTGGTTTTTTGATCAGACTTATGGAGATTCATCATGCCCATTATCAATGTGGATCATTTATCATTGACCAGTTAAGAGCGATCAAAGATGAACATGAACAAAAACTTATGATCAAGGCATCACAAGTAAATGATGAGATAATGAACAAGATCGTATATGATCTAACTGAAGGTATTAGTGAAATAGAGATAGCTGATAAGCTTAAAGCTTATTTTATTGAAACTAGTGGTTTAGCAGGATCGTTTGAGGCAATTGTCGCCTTTGGTGAAAACGGTGCTAATCCTCATGCTTTACCATCTGATAGACCGCTTAAGGAAGGTGATTGTATCATTATTGATATGGGTGGAGTCTACCATGATTACTGTAGTGACATGACTAGAACCTTCTTTTGGAAAAAGGACCAGCTTGGCGATATTTATGATATAGTTAGAAAAGCTAACCTGGCAGCGATCGCCAAAATACGACCAGGTGTTAGTTTTGCTGAAGTAGACCAAGCAGCGCGATCGATCATTACTGAAGCTGGTTATGGACAGTATTTTACCCATCGTACAGGTCATGGTATCGGCTTACAAGTTCATGAGCCATATGATGTAGCGGCTAATAATCAGACGCTTATTCAAGCTGGAATGTGTTTTTCAGTCGAACCAGGGATTTATCTTCCTAATGTTGGAGGAGTTAGAATTGAAGATCTAGTTTTAGTTGATAACCAGAAAGCTATTGTCTTAAATAGTTTTAGTAAAGAGAAGTTAATCTTGGATTAGATCACATAACGTATTATAAATAAGGAGTTTTGATGATTAAAAAAATTATAGTCTTATTTCTTAGTATCATATTAGTGTCATTTAGTGTCAGTATTATTTTAAAGTCGGCAATTGGGGTTGGAGCATGGCTAGCCTTTAGTCAAACTGCTTCAGATCTTATGGCTATAAAAGTTGGAACTTTTTCGATGTTTATGAATATCACTTGTGTCGTAGCGCAAATTATCTTAAGAAAAGAAATTAAGGTGACCCTAATATTACAAGTATTTTTAGCTGTTATATTGGGGATGCTAATCAATTTGTTTTATTATAATATATTGGGTAATTGGATGATAAGTTCATATATAATGAAGATATTTTTTTATTTTATTGGTACGATAAGTGTTGCGTTTGCTATAGGCACTGTTACCGCTCAAAATTTTATCAGTTTTCCACTAGAAGGATTATGTATGGAAATAGCGAATAAGCTGAATCGTCCGTTTGGTAAAATTCGACAAATGGTTGATGTCATAACAATCGCTGGTGTATTGCTGTTAGTTGTTTTCTTTGATGGTTTAATGACTATTCGAGAGGGAACAGTGATTGGCATGATCATTTTTGGACCATTACTTGATTTGTACATGCGCTATATCAAGCCGATTATGATAAAGTTTAATATATATGGTAATGATTAAGGATAGAATTATTACAAATAGATTCAAAAGAATAAGTAGGAGCTCAAATGATTAAAAAAATAGTGGTTTTATTTATAAGTATCTTATTGGTCTCATTTAGTGTGAGTATCGTATTAAAATGTGCAATTGGAGTTGGTGCTTGGGATGCGTTTAGTCAAACAGCTTCAGGGCTGATCGGTATAAAGGTTGGCACTTTTTCCATGTTTATGAATGTCACATGCGTTATTGCGCAGATGATCATCAGAAAGCAAATCAAGATCACCTTGATCTTACAAATTGCTTTAGCTGTGTTATTAGGATTTTTGATCAATTTCTTCTACTATGAGTTACTAGGTAATTGGGATACAGGTTCCTATCTTACAACGATGATCTTCTTTCTAATAGGCAATATAAGTTGTGCCTTTGGCGTTGGGACAGTAACAGCTCAAAACTTTATCAGTTTCCCACTTGAGGGTTTATGCATGGAAATAGCCAATAAGTTAAATCGTCCATTTGGAAAGATTAGACAACTCGCGGATATCATAACAATGATGGGAGTTATAATCTTAGTTTTATTATTTAATGGCTTAATGACTATCAGGGAAGGAACAGTGATCGGTATGATCATCTTTGGACCGTTGCTTGAGCTTTATATGCGTTATGTCAAGCCATTCATGTTTAAGATTAAGGTATTTTAGTGTTTATATTTACATAAATCAAGGTAGCAATGTTATTTATTATCTAGTATAATTAATAAACGAGATATGGAGGAAAATATGAGTAAGAAATATGTTTATCTTTTTTCTGAAGGAAGCGGAAAAATGCGTGAACTTCTTGGAGGAAAAGGAGCTAATTTAGCTGAGATGTCTAATTTAGGCTTACCGGTACCTTTTGGATTTACAGTCACAACTGAAGCTTGTATTCAGTACTATGCTGATGGACAAACCATCAATGATGATATCAACAACGAGATATTTACTTATCTAGAAAAATTAGAAGAACTTAGTGGAAAGAAATTTGGCGATAAAAACAATCCTTTGTTAGTATCGGTCAGATCTGGTTCAAGAGCCAGTATGCCTGGAATGATGGACACTATCCTAAATCTTGGTATTAATGATGAAGTAGTAGAAGGGGTTGCTAAACTTACTAATAATGCCCGTTTTGCTTATGATTCTTATCGTCGATTCATTCAAATGTTTTCAGATGTTGTTATGGAATTGCCAAAACATAATTTTGAAGTAATCATTGATGAGATGAAGAATGAAAAAGGTATTCACCTTGATACTGATTTTACCGCTGATGATCTAAAAGAAATGGTTACTCGTTTTAAAGCTTATTACACAAAAGAAAAAGGAAAATCATTCCCAACTGATCCTAAGGAACAACTAAAAGAAGCAGTTAAAGCTGTATTCCGTTCTTGGGATAATCCCCGTGCGATCTATTATCGTCGGATGAATGATATTCCCAGTGATTGGGGAACGGCTGTTAATGTACAGATGATGGTCTTTGGTAATATGGGTGATGATTGTGGTACTGGTGTAGCTTTTACGAGAAACCCAGCTACAGGTGAAAAGAAACTTTATGGCGAGTTTTTGATGAATGCTCAAGGAGAAGATGTTGTGGCTGGAGTTAGAACTCCAAGAACTATCGAAGAACTAAAGAGTATTTCACCAGTTGCTTATGATGATTTTGTTAAGATATGTGACACATTAGAAAATCACTATCGTGATATGCAAGATATGGAATTTACCATTGAAAAAGGCAAGTTGTTTATGTTACAGACCAGAAATGGTAAAAGAACAGCGGCAGCGGCTTTAAAGATCGCTGTTGATCTTGTCGCGGAAGGTATGATAAGTAAAGAAGAGGCTGTCATGCAAGTTGAACCTAAAGCTCTCGATTCTTTATTACATCCACAATTCGATCCATTTGCTTTAAAAGAAGGACATCATATTGCGTCAGCTTTACCAGCATCTCCTGGTGCTGCTTGTGGTAAGGTTGTCTTTACTGCTGCTGATGCTGTTTTGGCAAAAGAGCGTGGTGAAAAGGTTATCTTGGTACGTTTAGAGACTTCTCCTGAAGACATTGAAGGAATGAATGTATCTGAGGGTATCTTGACAGCTAGAGGTGGTATGACATCACATGCGGCTGTTGTTGCTCGTGGTATGGGTAGATGTTGTATATCTGGTTGTGGTGATATCAAGTTTAATGGAAAATCCTTTACACTTGGTGGGGTTGAATTTAAAGAAGGCGATTATATTTCATTAGATGGTGCTACAGGCAAGATCTATGCAGGATCGATCAAAACTGTTGATGCTCGTATCAGTGGCGACTTTGAAACGATCATGACATGGGCTGATGAATTTAGAGTATTAAAGATCAGAACAAACGCTGATACACCAAAAGATGCCGCTCAAGCCTTATCATTTGGAGCTGAAGGTATTGGCTTAACACGTACTGAGCATATGTTCTTTGACACTGATCGTATTCAAGCGATGCGTGAAATGATCGTAAGTAATAATGAAGAACAACGTCGTGCAGCGTTAGCTAAACTTTTACCAATGCAACGTAGTGATTTTGAAGGACTATATGAAGCCATGGAGGGAAGACCTGTAACTATTCGTTACTTGGATCCACCACTTCATGAGTTTTTACCAACAAAAGAGGAAGATATTGTTGAGTTAGCTGATGATATGGATATTAAAGTAGAAGATTTAAAATATATCATAAGTGAATTACATGAGTTTAACCCAATGATGGGACATCGTGGTTGTCGTTTAGCGGTTACTTATCCTGAAATCGCTGAAATGCAGACACAAGCTGTTATTGAAGCGGCTTTAAATGTAAATAAGAAACATCCAGATTGGAAGCTTGTGCCAGAGATCATGATTCCACTTGTTGGTGAAGTTAAAGAATTGAAATATGTTAAAGATATCGTTGTGAAAACAGCGGATAAGCTTATCGCTGAACATCATTCTGACATGAAATACATGGTTGGAACAATGATTGAAATCCCAAGAGCTGCTTTATTATCAGATGAGATTGCTCAAGAAGCTGAGTTCTTCTCATTTGGTACTAATGACTTAACGCAAATGACATTTGGCTTCTCACGTGATGATGCTGGCTCATTCTTGGATAGTTATTACGAAAACAAGATTCTCGAACAAGATCCATTTGCTCGTTTAGATCAACATGGTGTCGGTAAATTAGTTGAAATGTCTTGTAAACTTGGTCGTCAAGTTCGTCCTAATATCAAATTAGGTATCTGTGGTGAACATGGTGGAGATCCAAGCTCAATCGAGTTCTGTCATAAGGTTGGCTTGTCTTATGTATCATGCTCACCTTATCGTGTTCCAATCGCTCGTTTAGCAGCGGCACATGCCGCTATTAAAGCTAGTAAATAGATAAACACAATAAAAGATCCTGAATCTAATTAAGATCAGGATCTTTTTTATTACTTTTTTGATTTGATAAGATAGCCAATCAAGGATATTATACTAATTCCACCAATTGTAATGGCTGAATAGGTGATCATGTTGAATGTTTGGATTTGTTTGTTTGTCTTGCTTATTGAGGAATTCATATCCATTGGTAAAACTTGATCATTATCAACACTCATCCGGCTTACAATTGCAAAAGAGCTTTTCTCAGATAGGGCAATAGGTAAGTAAATATGCGTTTTTTGATCTTGATATCTAATCACTACTTCATCGTTTTGATCTACAATCGTTGAATAGGGAAGGATAACATCGATAGTTAACTCGCTTTCATTTAGTTGTGAAGATAGTTCTTCTCTTAATTTAAGAGGCATATTATTGAAACCTGCTGCATTAAGAATAAAAGAGAGATCAGTATCAAAAGCTAGATCTAAACTATGTTCATATTCTTCGATATGATAAACAAGATCAACTTGTAAAAGAAAGCTGATCGTTGGATCAATCATGACCGTTTTCAATGTTTCATAAGCTTCTTGAAAACTATTAGTTGGTTTAGAAAGGATCATATCGAATTCGATCATTGTTTCTGTTATATCTAAGCTCGTTTCAAAACCTATGTTTTCATAATGAGTAACAGTATCTTTGATAAGATTAGTCACCCCATTTTTTAAATCTCGATCAGCACTACTTAGATCTATTTGTCCTTGATAATTTAAGATAACATTATGATTTGCATCAATTTCATAGATTATATTAGCTTTCGTACAGCCTGCTAGTAAAAGCAGCCACAACAGTAACAATATGATTAGTTTATTTTTTTTCATATTGACCTACCTGAAGGTATAAGTCAGAGGTTGTGACTTATACAATGTATAATCTGGCAATAAAACTGTTACAACAAATGTCTTGGTGCCCTGATCAATTTCATCATAACGCCAATAGATCATATTATCGTCTTCGTATGAAACGGTACCGACTGTCGCATTAGTAGTCTGATCTGGATAGACTGTTTTGATCGGTATCATATTTGAACCATCTTTATCACTACAAACTAGTGTATAGATTGCGCCTTGATCCTTGTAAACATCATCCCAACTAATTTCATAGCGATCAAAGGTTAAAGGTCCTGATTGTGATTGGTGCTCAGAATATTTCTTAGTGATCTTAAGCTCAAAATTGTATTTAAGAGGGGCTACTTTGTTTTCTGGTTTTTCCGTAATAAAACTATAATAATAATCCTTTAGTCCAATAACTTCATCCGCAAATGGTAATAATAGATTACCCTGAATAGTACCATTATAAGAGCGCCACTGAGGTAGAGCATATGTTGTGGTTAGGTTTTGTTTGACATCAGTATAACGTGATACATTTTTAGTCATTGGTGATCCCATAAGCTGAACATAGTCATCTGCAGCGATCTCAATCAGATACCAATGGTGGTTGTCCATGTAATGAGTACTATTACCCCAATTATAAAATACCTCGTTTTCACCAAAATTACGGATCACTTCGTATTCACTATTTGTGATGATATCATTTTTAAAGAAATGATAGAAAGTGAAATGATGACCGTATTCGTGACTTAATACATGGGCCATATCCTGAACTGTAGTGTACTGATCACCATTATATAGTCTTATTGTCCCCATATATAAAAAGAAATTAAGGCTACTATTTCTAGCAAGTGCTGGTAGTTTAAAATCTAAAGTTACTTTTTTAAGCATGGTTGATTGATCACCAGCCGCGTATTCGGTAGAATCACCGTAGATCACAACTTCTTTTAGTAAAGAAAACTCTTCGCCATGTTTGTTAAGTCTTAATTCTTCATATAATCTTTGTAGTTTATCAGTATTCCATTTATTACTGTAACTGATCATCTGGATACCATCAGGAGATTGGTACATATACTTAATACCTTCATCATCATTATGATTTATGTTTAGTGAATCAAGTGTTTTTTGCATAACCACTGGCTCATGATGATCAATTAGAACAAACTCATCTATTTTCTCTTTGTCGCTTTGCTGAGCAATTAGTTTATCGTTTAGCTTGTCAATCTGAGATTGTGAATACACTATAGCGAACAAGGAAAAAGAAATAAGAGAGATGATTATTAGGATAGTTCTTGTTTTTGTCTTATTCATTGCTATTCCTCAAACTATTTTAATATAATATATTATTATTATATATGGCGAATTATCAAATAACCAGTAAATAACAACCTAAAAATTAATTATTATCACAAATGAATATAATTTGGTAATTCATTTGTCGCACATCCATCCATCGTTTAACATAGTCAGTTAATATCTTTTCTGCTATACTATTCTGTGAGGTCAAACTATGTTTCATATCAATGATATTTATAATTTCTCTTTGTGCAAGCACTTATTCATAAAGAATCAAACTAATAAAATAGCCCCAATGCGTCATTTTATCAATATGGATGAAACATTGAGTATTATCGTCGCTCGTAAATTAAACATTAAAGATGCTTTTTTTGGACAACGCAATGATCTCTGTATCAAAGCAATTGAGGCTATGAATGATCATCAATGGTTGATCAAACCAAGATTTGAATATGATGATTTGCGGGTAAAAATACCTTTCATGCATAAAATTGAAGATAAATGGGATATTTATTTCATTAGAAATGAATTATATCCCAAAGATGATAATCTGCAGTATATGGCAGATAATATTTGGGTGTTAGAAAAACTCAATATTAAGATAAATGAAATATATGTTGTTCATTTTAATCCAGATTATGTTCGTGAACACACAATTGATTATCACGAACTGATGCTTGTAAGTGAATATCTGTATAATCAGAAAAATCATCCAACCAGGAATATAAGTGAAGGTGTTAAAGCAAAAATTAGAGATCTTTCACCTATAATAGCTTCTATGAGATCTTTTGATCCAACAAAGCTTAAAGATCCTAAACGTGAGAAAAAATGTATCAGAAGGGTAAAATGTCGGTTCTATGATGATTGTTTCGCTTCTGAAAAAAATATTGCCGATAATTCGATCTTGACCCTTGTTGGTAGTGAGTATAAATATAAGATGTTTGAAGCAGGCATTACTAATTTAGCCGATGCTGATCTTGAGAAAATTGAAGGAACAAGACAACAATTCGCACAAATAATGGCGGATAAAAATGGAGGCTTGTTTGTGGATCGTTTGAATCTACGTCTATGGCTACAAGATTATATAAAAAAACCAATCGCATTCTTAGATTTTGAATGGGATCGATATGCAATCCCTCCTTATATTGGAATGAAACCTTTTGATGTCTTGTTATTTCAGTACTCATTACATGTATATGATCAAGAATTGATCCATAAAGAGTATATTGGTGTTGAAGATTGTCGACGTGAGTTTATTGAGTCGTTATTAAATGATCTTCCAACTGAAGGATCTATCGCTGTCTTTAATGCTAGTGGGGGCGAAGAATTACGCTTAAAAGAACTCCAAATTATCTATCCTGAATATTCTTCAAAGATCCAAGGCATAATTGACCGGTTGGTTGATTTTAGTATTCCCTTTAATCTAGGTATGATTTATCATCTCAAGATGCATGGTTATTACTCATTGAAAAAAATTGTTGAAGCGATCGATGATAAATTTTCTTATCATAATCTTGATATTTCACAAGCCCTTACTGCTGTTGATAGTTGGCGTAAATTAAAAGAAGAAGATACTGAAGATCAAAGGAAAAAGGTTATTGATGATCTATTAGCTTATTGTGCTATGGATACATATAGTCTATATCTGATCTATCAATGGTTTATTAAGATATTAAAGATGGAGGGATAAAATGCCAAGTATATTGACCCACAGTCTAATGGCCGAAAAGGTTTTTAAAGATATGCCAGATAACATGATAAAGCAAATGATCATTAAGTATCATGAACCCTTTATGTTGGGCGCTAATGGGCCTGATTTTCTCTATTATCATAGTTCATTACCTGGATCAGATCAAAAACAACGTAAGATTTATACAGATCTAGCTAATGATATTCATAGTGAACACATTAATGACTTTTATCATATAGCCTTTAAAAGAGTTATCAACCAAGAAGATGAAGACTTAAAAGGACGCATGATTGCTTATTTAGCAGGCCATTTATGTCATTGGGCACTAGATTGTATAGCCCATCCTTTTATCTTTTATCGAACAGATGGTAATAATATAGAAACCAAATATTATCATTTTCGTTATGAAGCAATGATCGATAATTATATGTTAGAACACCTCAAAGATGAAAAATTGATCAGTTTACCATCAGCGGCGTTACTTAATCATAAAAATGAAGATATCATCGCCATCAAAAATATTTATATTCCAATCATTAGGGAAATATGGGCTTATCCAATCGATGAAAAAGCGATTGTAAAAGCCTTTAGAGATTTTCATTATGTTTTGTTATTGAGTTATGATCCTGTTGGAGTATGGTATGGCATGGTTCGCTTTCTAGAATGGATCTTAAAAGATAAATGGAAATTTACCTCACACTTTATTACCTTGAAAAAGGATCAGACACGAGATATATTAAATATCAACCATCAGAAATGGAGTAATCCTTGTGATTGTAGCGATGTTCATCATGAGAGCTTTTTAGAGCTTTTTGATCTATCATTAGAATTAGGGATTAAGGTTTCAGCTTTATTAGATAAAGCAATTCAAGATGATTCAGATAAGAAATTACTAAACTTCATAAACAACAGAAGTTATGATACAGGTCATAGTGATCTACGATCAATGAAATATTTTGATCCAATCTATTAAAGGAGACAACATGCGTATATTCGATCTACATGCCGATATTGGTGCTGATATTTATGAAAAACATCAACAAAATAAACAAGATATCTTAAGAAACAATCATTTACCAAAGTTAATCAAAGGTGATGTATATGGTGTTACCATGGCCTGTTTTTTTTCTGGAAAAGAAGACTGGGAGACTATGCAAGAAATGGTCTTAAAAACAGGTGCTGAACTTAGTGCAACTGCCGAACACTTCCGTTGGGTAAAAACAGCTGATGATTTAATTATCGATGATAAGATTTTAGCGGTCATTAGCGTAGAAGGCATGTGTGGCATTATTGACAATGCCAGTGAAAAGATCGATTGGTTATATGATCATGGGATCAGAATTGGATCTTTATGTTGGAATGAGAGTAATTGTCTTGCGGAAGGGTGGCCTAATAATCCTTTAAGGGGCTTAACTGAATTAGGGATAGAAGCTATCAAGCAAATGAATACACGTAAGATGATCATTGACGTTTCGCATACTAATGAAAAAACTTTTTGGGATATTGTCTCGTATAGTCAAACTCCAATCATCGCAACCCACTCTAATGCAAGAAGTTTATGTGATCACCAACGTAATCTTACTGATCAACAGATCAAAGCGATTGGTCTAAAAGGAGGACTAATTGGATTAAACGCCGCTAAAAGCTTCATCCATAAAGATCCAGCTAATCAAACGGTCATGAACTTAGCTTTACATGGTAAGTATATTGCAGATTTGATTGGCTATGAGCATTTGGCTCTGGGTTTTGATTTTATGGATTTTTTATCAGAAAAATATATCGGTTCAATGGCTATCGATATGTCTAATGCAGGACAAAGTCAAAGAATGATCAAAGCACTAGGTGAAGTTGGATTTTGTCAAAAAGAGATTGAAGCGATCGCTTATAAGAACGTAGAATTATTCTTGAAAAGATATTTATAAAGTTTTCAGTTATTTTTCTCATAAAATTGTAAATTTATGATTATAATATAGATAGGAGGTATAACAATGAAATTTTATATCTATGGACAGAATGTTAGTATTACGGACGCAATGCAAGCCCGTATCGAGAAGAAACTTTCATTTTTAGAAAAATACTTCATTATCGATGATGAAACGGTTGCGAATGTTATTGTTAAGATTTACCCCTTATATCAGAAGATTGAGGTGACTATTCCCACCAAAATTGGCATATTAAGAGCTGAAGTAGCTCATGATGATCTATATGCGGCTATTGATCTAGCTGTTGATAAACTTGAAGATCAGATTAGAAGACAAAAAACGCGACTATCACGTAAACATCGTGAAAAATTAGCATTAGCTTTCTTAGAAGAAGAAGATGAAGTACCACTTCATGAAGAAGACGATGAAGTTGTTAGAACTAAAATGGTGAAGTTAGAGAGAATGGATCTTGATGAAGCTATTTTGCGAATGGAAATGTTAGGACATACGTTTTTCCTTTATAAGGATGCTGAAACCAATGATGCCGCTGTTGTCTATAAACGTAATGATGGTGGATATGGCTTGATCGAAGCCGAATAAAGACATTTAGATGATCTTGGTAGCTCAATAAGCTACCAAGATTTTTAATTTACACCTAAATTGCTTTATAAGCACGTTTAGATCGGTAATATTGTTTACCGCTTCTATCATGTCCGTGATATAATTTTTGTAATAGGAGGCTTAGTTATGAAATTAATGAACAAAGTTAAAGATTTGATCGCTCCCGAAGTTGAAGTTGATGAATATGTCGAACTAAGTGAGGAAGAATCCAAAGGAATTAGTGATTATGAATCACCGAAACATAAAGGACTATCAAAATTAGGTAGTGATATAAAAATGGTCTTGTTTGAACCTCGATCTTTTGAAGAGGCAGAAGACATAGCTGTATATTTAAAAAAGGGTAGCGCAGCTGTAATCAATCTACATCGTTTACCTCGTGAGTATTCACAAAGAACGATCGATTTTTTAACTGGTGTGGTATTTGCTTTAGATGGCAGTATTCAAAAAATTGGTACTAATGTGATCTTATGTGCACCTAAATCAATTCCAGTAGATGGGATGATCAACATTGAGGACATCTCTGAATAACTTTGGAGAGTATGATTCGCTATTAAAACGTATTGATGAACTGTGTGAACAAAGCGAAAGATATCAATTGCCTCGATACTCAAATTTTTTAAGACCGAATGAATATCAAAAGGTAAGTATGTATCTTAAGAATCGTTGCCTTTATGATATTAGCGGTGGTTATCCTAACGCTACCTTAAGAAGGGTGATCTTTAATGATCCTTCTAATAATAAGATCGTTTGTTTATATTGTCATATTAAAGATAAGTATGTGAAATTAACTCATCGTGATGTCTTAGGAGCCTTAATGAATCTTGGCATTAAACGTGATCAGTTCGGTGATATATGGGTCGATAACGGGATGATCGTTATCTATGCAATGGAAGAAAATCATCGTTACATCATTGATCACTTAATAAAAATCAATAAGCTCAATGTAAGTTTTTCGATTAGTTTTCAACCAATCCTTCCAAATATCAATATTCGTGAGTTTACTAAGGTAGTTTCAGGATTAAGATTGGACTGTATCGTTGCTGCATTGGTTAATATATCACGCAGCAAAGCACAAGATCTGATTGTTTCTGGACTTGTTAGTGTTAATTATGAGACGCTTGAAGAAAAGGATTTTTTGTGTAATAATGATGATACGATTTCTATAAGAGGATATGGGCGCTATATCATTACGGAAGTATTAAAAAACACCAAAAAAGAGCGCCTTTTGCTTAGGTTAGGGCAGTATGAGTAAAGGGGTAAGTCACATGGATAATAAGAAAAAATTCTCGACCATGAAAAACGGTTATAACCGTTATGAAGTCGATGAACAACTTAAAGACTTGACTGATAGACTTACCGAAGCCGAAATTCAGGTTGCTAGATATCGTAAACTGGCTGATCAAGCCAATGAACAATTAACGATCATAAAAGATCGTTATCAAGTTTTGATCAAAGAATTGTCAATGAGAGAAAAGGCTGCTGATGACATGTCAAGAATTGCATTACGCGAAGCTAATGCGATCATAAGTACAGCCCAAAACAATGCTGATTCGATCGTTCAAGAAGCACTATCTACTGCGCGATTATTATTAATTGATATTGCAAGGATAGCTAATGATGCTCATGAAGTTAAATCTGACATGCAAGAAAAATTGATCGCATTACAAAAGACATTAGATGAGTTTGAAATATTTGAACCGATCGATTCGCGTATTTTAAAGAATTAAAGAATAAGGCTATAAATAAGATAAGATCATAAATGTAAGATCATAGAGAACCCTAGATGATGGAAATGGGTATCCTAAGTTTATTGATTATCACTTGTTTGTCACTGAGATGAATTAAGTAGTTTCAGTCGTATAACCGCGTTAAGGTATCAAGTTGTATGTGCAAACATAAACTAAGGTGGTACCGCGCCATTGCGTCCTTAGATGGACGTTTTTTTTATGAAGGGGAGAATAAAGATGGATTATAAAGATACACTATTAATGCCTAAGACTAATTTTGAAATGCGAGGGAATCTCGCTATTAAAGAACCATTGATCCAAGCTGAGTGGGAAGCGATGAATCTTTATGAGTGTTTACTTAAAAAACACGTTGGACAAGAAAGTTATATATTACATGATGGTCCTCCATACGCCAATGGTAACTTACATGCTGGAACAGCCATGAATCGGATCATCAAGGATTTTATCGTTAAAAGTCATGCGATGAATGATCGTTTTACTCCGTTTATTCCAGGTTGGGATACGCATGGTTTACCAATTGAAAACGCTATTCAAAAACTGGGTGTTAATCGTAAAGAATTAGCACCAGCTGATTTTAGATTGAAATGTGAAGAATATGCCCAAAAACAGATCAAGATCCAAATGAGTACTATGAAACGTCTTGGAACATTGGCCGATTTTGATAATCCTTATATAACTTTACAAAAGAGTTATGAAGCTGATCAAATCCGTTCATTTGCGAAAATGGCTTTATCAGGATTGATTTATCAAGGTTTAAAACCAATCTATTGGTCTCCAGCTAGAGAAAGTGCTTTAGCTGAAGCAGAGATTGTCTATATTGATAAAAAAGATCCTACGATTTATGTTGCTTTTGATGTATTAGATGGTAAAGGAGTCCTAACAGATGAGCGTTTTGTGATTTGGACAACAACACCATGGACAATACCAGCCAACTTGGCTATTTCCCTACATCCTGATTTTAAATACGCTGTCGTTCAAACCGAAAAGGGCAAGTTGATCATGTTGGCTGATAAAGTTTCAGAATTATTAACCAAGTTTGAACTTACAGGTGAAATCATTAAGTTGTATCAAGGAAAAGAGCTTGAATACATCACAGTTAAACATCCATTTTATCCTGAACGTCCTTCATTGATCATTGTTGGAACACATGTTACTGATGAAGATGGTACAGGTTGTGTTCATACTGCGCCAGGACATGGCGCCGATGACTTTTATGTTGGACAGAAGTATGATCTACCAGCTTATTGTCCAGTAGATGAAAAAGGCTGCATGACAAAAGAAGCGGGTGATTTCTTAGTTGGTCAATTTGTGGAAGATGCTAATAAGACAGTTACTAAGAAACTTGATGAATTAGGCGCTTTGTTAAAACTTGAATGGTTAGTCCATAGTTATCCTCATGATGAACGTATGAAAAAGCCTGTTATCTATCGAGCAACTGTGCAGTGGTTTGCGTCAATTGAAAAGATCAGAGATAAGATCTTATCGCAGATCAAATCTGTTCATTGGGAAAATGAATGGGGAGAGATCCGCTTATACAACATGATCAAAGAACGAGGTGATTGGTGTATATCTCGTCAACGTTTATGGGGAGTACCAATACCGATCATTTATACAGAAGCTGATACTCCGATCATGGAAAAAGAAGTATTTGATCATATCGCTGAGTTATTTGCTCAATATGGTAGTAATGTTTGGTTTGAAAAAGAAGCTATCGATCTTTTGCCTAAAGGATATACTAATGAATTAAGCCCAAATAATGTTTATCGTAAAGAAAATGATATCATGGATGTTTGGTTTGATTCAGGTTCTTCACATAATGTATTAAAGGCTCGTGGCTTAGATTATCCTTCGGATCTATATTTTGAAGGAAGCGATCAGTATCGAGGATGGTTTAATTCATCACTTATCGTAGCGACCGCCACTAATGATCAAGCTCCATACAAAAATGTCTTATCTCATGGTTATGTATGTGATGATAAAGGCGAAAAAATGAGTAAATCAATTGGTAATACCGTTGATCCACTTGATGTTATTAAAGTCTATGGGGCTGATATATTACGCTTATGGGCTAGTACCATTGATTTTAAACAAGATGTCCGCATTGGTGATGATATCCTAAAACAAGTAAGCGAACAGTATCGCAAGATTCGCAATACTTTCCGGTTTATGTTAGGTCATATTTCTGATGAATATTTTGATTTTGAAACAGATTATGTACCATATAAAGATCGTGAACCAATTGATAGATATCTGACAGTATTGTTAAATGATATCAATAAGAAGTGTATCAATGCTTATATGAATTATAATTTCCTTGAGGTATCATCGTCTTTGACTACATTTATGACAAATTATCTAAGTTCATTTTATTTAGATTATATTAAAGATATCGTTTATATTGAGTTGCCTAATTCAAGAAGACGTCGTCAAGTACAATCTGTCTTATATGATCTAGTTGATTGCCTAGTTCGTTTGTGGGCTCCAATCTTATCATTTACCACCGAAGAAATATGGGGTAATTATAAACATGAACAAGCTAAATCTGTTCATCTTCTATCGTTTACACCAGAGAAACAACTTGATCAAGCTGAGTATCTTAAAGATAACTTTGCACGTTTGATCATGATCAGAGATGATGTTAATAAAGCGATCGAAAATATGCGCTCTCAAAAAACGATAGGGAAATCACTAGAAGCTAGAGTAAGTCTTGAAGTCAGTGCTAAAGATCAACAGTTGATCAGTGAGTTACTTGATGATAATCTAACCCAATTCTTTATTGTCAGTGCAGCCCATTTAGACACTAATACTGATTATGATCAATATGAAGTTTCTAAAGTTAAGATCAGTAAAGCAGAAGGTCAAGTATGTCCTCGTTGTTGGAATATCAGTGATGAAGCCGATGAAGACGGATTATGTCCAAGATGTCATCAAATCATTAAAAGTTTAATCTAAAAAGGAGTAAAGCACAGACAATGTCTGTGTTTTCTTATGATGGTCAATGGATAATAGTTTTATCTTTGAAGCATAAAGGTTATAATAACAAGGAGGTAGATCTATGGAGATAACATCAGTCAATAACGCTTATATCAAAGAATTAGTTAAGCTTAAACATAAGAAATATCGTAATCAAAAACGATCATTTTTAATAGAAGGCATTCATTTGTGTGAAGAAGCTAACAAAGCTGGTGTCTTAAAGCAATTGATCATTAGAAAAGATCGTACTTATCATACTACTTTTGATAATACGCTATTAGTAAGTGATGAGGTTATGAATAAGCTTTCAACTACTGTTTCCTTAGTTGATGTGATTGGTTTATGTTCATTCTTTGATCAAACAGATAAAATTGGTAATAAGGTGGTCATTCTTGATAATGTACAAGATCCTGGTAATGTTGGTACGATCATTAGAACGGCGATCGCTTTTGGCTTTAATGATATCTTTTTATCTTTAGATAGTGTTGATTTATACAATGAGAAACTAATCCGTTCATCACAAGGAGCGATCTTTAAGGCTAACATCAGAAGTATAAATATTATTGAACTGATAAGTAAACTCAAACAAGATGATTATAAAGTATATGGTACAGCACTAGATAATGCGTCGGGTTTACAATCATTTGAAAGAAGCGAGCAGGTGGCGTTAGTGTTTGGTAATGAAGGACAAGGAGTATCAAAAGAGCTTCTTAATGTCTGTGATGATAACATTTTTATCGAGATACAAGGATTTGAATCTTTAAATGTGGCGATCGCAGCCGGAATATGTCTTTATCACTTCCGCAATTTTGATTGAATAAATATTGAAGTGTTGTTATAATACATTTATTAAAACGATGATCAAGCATAGTAATCAGTTAATGCCTGCCAGAGAGAAGTGATAAAGCTGTAAATCACTTTCAGGATATACTGATGAATTCACTTGGGAGTGGGACTAATCATCCCCGCTGACTAGCGTTAACAAATTAAGATGTGCATTTTTTGCAAATCAGGATGGTACCGCGCTTGTTCGTTCCTGGACAGCGGTTTTTTTATTTAGGAGGATAAAATGAACGATTGGGATCAGATTAAACAAGAGGGATTAACAAAGATTGATAAAGCTCTATCAGTCAATGATATTGAACAGATCAGAATAGAATACTTGGGTAAAAAAGGGATCATCCAAGGGCTTTTAATGAAAATGAAGGACCTTGATAATTCTGAGAGACCTATTTTTGGTAAAGCGGTTAATGAGCTTAAACAGCTATTTGAACAAGCTATTAGTGATAAAGCAAGTAGTTTACAACAAAAACAAATGTTAGATGACCTTCAAAAAGATAAGATCGATATCACTTTAGATGGTGATCAGACGCTAATTGGTCATTTACATCCATTAACGATCGTCCAAAAAGAAGTAGAGATGATCTTTATGAATATGGGTTATCAGATCGTTGAAGGACCTGAAGTAGAGTATGATATGTACAACTTTGAAAGAGCTAATATTCCTCAAAATCATCCAGCTCGTGATATGCAGGATACTTTCTACATCGATGTTGAAAGATTACTAAGAACGCATACGACAGCTATCCAAACCAGAGTACTTGAAGAAAAAGCAAATCAGCTACCAATCAAGGTTATCTGTCCTGGAAAGACCTATCGTCGTGATGATGATGATGCTACACACAGTCATCAGTTCACACAGATGGAAGGGTTAGTCGTTGGTGAGGATATTACGCTTGGTGATCTTAAAGGAACCTTAGAATTGATGGCTAAAAAGCTCTTTGGTGAAAGTCGTACGATACGTTTGCGACCAAGTTACTTTCAGTTTACTGAACCATCTGTAGAAGTAGATGTCTCATGTTTTAACTGTAATGGTAAGGGTTGTCATATCTGTAAAAAGACCGGTTGGATTGAAATTCTTGGATCAGGAATGGTTCATCCCCAAGTCTTAGAAATGGCCGGTATTGACTCCAAGAAATATAGTGGCTTTGCGTTTGGTATGGGTGTTGAAAGAGTAGCGATGTTAAAGTATGGAATTGATGATATTCGTAATTTTTATCTAAACGATGTTCGTTTTCTTGCCAACTTTGATCGTTTCGAATAGGAGATAAAGATGAAAACAAGTTATAATTGGTTAAAAAAATATGTTGATCTAACGGATATTAGCCCTGAGTTATTAGCGGATAAATTAACTAACGCTGGTTTAGAAGTTGAAGGGATATCGCGATTAGCATATGGGACAAATTTGGTCGTAGGTCATGTTTTAGAGTGTGTGGATCATCCTGATAGTGATCATCTTCATCTATGCCAAGTAGATATCGGTAAGGAAACATTACAGATCATTTGTGGAGCGGCTAATGTCGCACAAGGGCAGAAGGTCATTGTGGCCCAAGTAGGATCTCAATTGCCGGAAATAACGATCAAAGCTGGTAATATTCGTGGTGAAAAGTCACAGGGTATGATCTGTTCATTATTTGAACTTGGTGTCGATAAGAAAACACTAAGTGAGCAAGAATTGAGTGGTATTACCGTTTTACCCGATCATGCAAAAGTGGGAGATCTTAATCCGTTGGCCTATCTTGGCTTAGATGATGTTTTGATCGATATCAGTTTAACGCCTAATCGGGCTGATTGTTTAGCCTTATTTTCACTAGCCTATGAAGTTGGGGCAATCTTCGATCGTAAAGTCACGCTGCCAGAATATGAAAATAAAAGTGATATTGGACTAAATAGCGAGCTAAAGATCATTAGTAAAACTGTTCATTGTTCAAAATTCATTGGTAAGATAATCAACAAATTAGTGATCAAACAATCACCCCAATGGATGAAAGATGCACTATTAAGTGTTGGAATTAAGTCAATCAATAATGTCGTTGACATTTCTAACTATGTTATGTTAGAGACAGGTCAACCACTTCATTTTTATGATCTAGCGAAAATGCCAGCGAAAGAAATCGTCGTCAGAGATGATCTAGAAACGGTTTATACAGCCCTTGATGGACAAGCTTATCAAATACTAAAGGGTGATCTGATGATCACTAGTAATGATCAAGCTATTGGTATAGCCGGAATAATGGGTGGAGAGGATAGTAAAATTGACGAATCGACAACCTCGATTATCATTGAGGCAGCTATCTTTGATCTTGCAACGATCCGTAATAGTAGTAGAAGGCTAAATTTAACAACTGAAGCTAGTTTACGCTTTCAAAAAGGTATCGATCCTCTAGCTCCTAAAAAAGCTGTTGATCGAGCCGTTGCTTTATTAATTGAACTTGCTGAAGCTGATCAAATTGAGCAAGCAGTCATACTTGGTGATTTCAGTGATAAGCCATATCAAATTACGATTTCGGCCTCTTTTATCAATCATTATCTTTCCACGGATTTTACGATGAAAGAGTTAATTGATGTTTTTAGACGTTTACAGCTAGATCCAACCTATGTAAAAGATGATATAACTGTAAGGATACCATCATATCGTACTGATCTGCGCTTACCAGTTGATCTAACGGAAGAAGTTATCCGATTATTGGGTTATGAAAATGTACCCGCAACGTTGCCTAAGATATATCAGGTAAGTGGTGAATACGCGCTTAATGCTAAAACACGTTATCAGATTAAAGACATCTTGAAAGATCAAGGTTTCTATGAAGTTATAAATTACTCTTTAGTAAGTAATAAACATCTACAAGATAGTGTCTTAGCTATTGAAAAACCCGTTAGCTTAAGTAATCCATTAAGTGAGGATAAAAAGTATTATCGTACTTCTATATTACCAAGCATCTTAGAAACAATAGCTTATAATAAAGCTCGTTATTTAAATGAATATATGCTTTTTGAGATTGGAAATGTCTATAGTGATGATAATGTTGAAAAAGAACATTTAGCGCTTGTGATTAGTAGTCAAACAACGATAAATAGATGGAAACACCTGACACGTGTCAATGATTTTTATACTTTAAAGGGTTTAGTTATCAAACTGATCGAGAAGCTTGGATTTGATCCTAAGCGGGTTACTTTTAAGGAAAATGATCTTGATCACAATCTGTTTAATCCTTATCAAAGCGCACTTGTCTATCTTGATCGGACTTTGATCGCTATTTTGGGCAGTATTCATCCTATCAAACAAAAACAATGGGATATTGATCGCTCAATCATGGCGGAAATTGATCTATCAGCGATCTATAGTAGTAATACATCAAAGGTTAAGTTTCAACCAATACCGCGTTTTCCTGGAGTAAATTATGATCTTGCCTTGGTCGTCGATGATAGTATCAAAGCCAACGATATGTGTATAGCCATCAAAAAAACTGGTGGAAAGCTTGTTAAAGATGTTATTGTCTTTGATGTATATCAAGGAACACATGTGGAAAAAGGTAAAAAATCATTAGCTTTCAGTATTACTTATCAATCGTTGGATAAAACCCTTAATGATCAAGACGTTCAAGAAATCCAACAAGAGATTATTAAGATGTTGAAAAAACAATTCCAAGCTGTATTAAGAGAAAGTTAAACGAGATTCAAAAAATCTTGTTTTTCTAACGTAATGGTTGTTATAATAATAGTTGTTTGAAAAGGTGGTAAAATTATGGGACGTGCTTTTGAAGTAAGAAAAGCAGCTATGGCAAAGACCTCAGCTGTTAAAGCGAAAATTTATTCAAGATATGGAAAAGAAATCTATATCGCAGCTAAAAGTGGTGTGCCTGATCCCGATATGAATGTTAGCTTAAAGCGAATTATTGATAAAGCTAAAGCTAATCAAGTACCGGCTGATGTCATTAAAAGAGCGATCGATAAAGCCAAAGGTGGGACGGTTGAATCATATGATGAAGTAAGATATGAAGGCTTTGGTCCATCAGGTTCTACCTTTATCGTTGAATGTTTAACTGATAATGTCAATCGTACTTATACTGAAGTCAGAAACTGCTTTACTAAAGCTAAGTTCAATATTGGTGTTAAAGGTTCCGTTGCTCATTTATATGATCATTTAGGAATCTTATCGATCAATTATGAAGATGATGAAACAATGCTGGATACTTTGATCAATGCGGAAGTTGATGTTAAGGATATTGAACTTGAAGATGGTAGTATGACCATCTACGTTAATCCAACAGATCTTTATAAGGCTAAAGAAGCGATCGAAACGATCATTGATGAACCAAGCTTTGAGGTATTAGAAATATCAATGTTACCTCAGAGTTATGTGGATATCACAGATGAGGAAGAACTACAACAATTTGATCGATTCATGACAATGATCGATCAAGTAGACGATGTTCAACAGTTATATCATAACGTAAATACTAAAATAGAGTCCTAGAACTCTATTTTTTAATTATGGGACCAGTTATCTCTTTTTGGATGGCTTCCTCATTGTGATGTGTAAGTGAATGATAAACGATAGTGGCTTTATGTTCCATTTTACGATAAGGCTTTGGTATTTGATTGAAACGGGTAGCGATCTTTACTTCCTGTTTTTTAAGTAATTTAAGGTATTTCTGCCCTTGATCATTAAATCCTAAGACTCTAATCGTATCTAGGGTAGGTAAATCAAGGACATCTTGTTTTTTAATATGGCAAATAAGAGCTATCAAAGTTCTTTGAATACGTGCGCGACTATAACGACGTGTTACGGCGTTGTTAATAAACTGCTCATAGTCATTAGTTAAGCCGGCTTGTTTGATCAAGTGATTTTCAATTCCTTCATTAAAGAGAAATAAGGATCTTAGATAAGCTTTATCTAAAGTTAATAACAAGGTCTTTATGTAAGGATAATATAGACTTAGATTATGGGTTTGATCATGATTAATATCCATTGGTGTAAAAGGGGATACATCATTACCAAGCCGTATACCTTCTCTTATGGCTCTAGCACTAGCTATTTTATTAGTTAGGTTGGTATCGTGATAATGAACGGTCCTTTGAATAGTATGTGCTTTTATATTGGTGTCTTTAAGCGCTTTAAGATAAGCAATTCCTAAGATATCATTTGGATAATACTCACCAGCCATTAAGCCATAAGCTTTGGGAAAGCCCATTCCAGACTTCATGGCTTCTTTGAGATTGTCAGGATTGATACTCATCTCAGCGATTTCTTGTAATTCATCTATATTATTTGATTCACTACCAAAAACGATATGTTTAACTTGAGCAAGATCTAATATCTTGATAGCAGCTTGCGCAAATTGTTTAGCAGATTGATTACAATAGATAAAAGGTAGTTCAACAACAAGATCAACACCATGATCAAGCGCCGCATTTGTTCTATCCCATTTATCGATTAAGGCTGGTTCTCCTCTTTGGACAAAATTACCACTCATTACGGCGACTAAAACATCACAATTAGTGATTTCTCTTGATCTTTGAATATGGTAAATATGTCCGTTATGAAGCGGATTGTATTCAACAACAATACCAGTTGCTATCATGTGATCACCCACTTAAATATAGCATAGATTATTGTATTTTGATGCAGATTTGGTATAGTTTAAACAAAGGAAAGAACAATATGATAAAAAAGATAATAACAGTATCCTCGACATATGATAAAGTACTACTTTATGGTTCTTTGTGTTATGACGATAATTCAACCGAAGGATTAGTACAGATCTTTCATGGCATGGCAGAACATCGTCATCGTTACGAATGGTTTGCTCAAAGTTTAGTAAGTGCTGGTTATGCTGTTTTGACATGTGATCATCGAGGTCATGGAGATAGTGCTGTTATACCAGGATATTTCGCCGATAAAGATGGTTGGAATGTTAATTTACAAGATCTTCACCAGTTAACTTTAGAAGCACTGAATGTGATAAAATTACCGCTAATCATTTTTGGTCATAGTATGGGTAGTTTAGTAGCTCGAAGTTACTTAAAGAGTTATCCAAGTAAAGTAACCAAAATGATCTTAAGTGGCTCACCGAGTGATACACCATCTCTAAGTGTTGGTATTATCTTAGCGAAACTAATCAAAATGATCTATGGTCCTAAACATCCTAGTAAGCTTTTAGATAAACTAAGTTTTGGCTCATTTAATAAAAACATAGAAAATCCTAAGACAGCCTTTGATTGGTTAAGTGTCAATGAAGAAAATGTACAGAAGTATATTGATGATAAACTATGTGGGTATCCATTTACCGCTCAAGGTTATTTAGATCTATTTGCAGGTATAAAAGATGTTTATCATACAGATAATTGGAAGATCAATGATCCACAACTACCAATTGCCTTTTTTAGTGGTGAAAAAGATCCGTGTATGATCGATGAAAGCAAATTGAAACAAGCCGTTGAGCACATGCAAACTTTAGGATATCAAAATGTTTCATATACATTGATCCCCAATTTACGTCATGAGATCTTAAATGAAAAAGAAAGAGATGCAGTATTGGCGTTAATGTTAGCTTTTTTAAAGCAAGATTAACCTATAAAACTGATAAAAATGTTAGTATATTAGAGTGGGTAGGAGGATTTATGAAAAAAGAAATCAGTAAACAAGCTTATGATACGATCTTACTTATGCAAAAAAATGAGATAACTGAGTATCATATTTATCGTAAGATCGCTGAAAGATTAAAAGATGAGAAAAACAAAAAGATCCTATTAGGTATTGCTAATGAAGAAAAAAGGCACTATGGGATATGGGCATCTTATACTGGTACGGAGGTTAAACCAGATCAATTTAAGGTATTTGTATTAACTTTCTTAGCACGTGTTTTGGGTTTTACCTTCATTATCAAAAAAATGGAAAATGGTGAACAAATAGCGCAAACTACTTACCAACAGTTATTAGATGAAATACCAGAAGCTACAGTTATCCAAAACGAAGAACATGAGCATGAAAATGCCTTGATCGAGATGATGGATGAAGAAAGGCTTCAATATGTTGGTTCGATGGTCTTGGGATTAAATGATGCTTTAGTAGAACTGACTGGTACATTAGCTGGGCTTACTTTAGCTTTACAAAGTACAAAATTGGTCGCTTTATCAGGTTTGATAACGGGTATTTCCGCAACTTTATCTATGGCTAGTAGTGAATATTTATCAGCGCGTAGTGAAGGTGATGAAAATGCGATTAAATCAAGTATTTATACCGGAATTGCTTATTTATTCACTGTTATTGCGATGGTTACTCCATACTTGATCTTTTCCGATGAAAACTTCTTGTTAGCACTTTTTAGTTTGATCATTGTTGTTATCTTGATCATCGTTGTCTTTAATTATTACATCAGCGTTGCTAAGGGGTTAAACTTTAAAAAACGCGTTGTTGAGATGTTGAGTATTAGTTTAGGTGTTGCATTACTTTCGTTTGTGATTGGTCTAGCTGTAAAGCATTTCTTAGGTATTGATATTTAATCGATAAATATTGTGATATCATTTGACTTATTTTGCTAGATTGAATATAATATGATACGTTAACGAAAAGGGTGAGTTTCTTGAAATGGTCGCGAAGTTATCTGGCTAATATTGGAAACAGATCATTTAGTTTCCACGAAGATCTCAGTTTTGATAAGGAAGCTTTTAAAGCTAATGATCGATTAAGAGATCTGAAAGATGTTGTGGTAAGTGGCGAATGCCGCTATGACGCTGAATTAGAACGCCTGTACGTTGATTTAATGATTGATGGTATTATGGTTCTTCCTTGTTCGATAACCTTTGAGGACGTCACAAGAGAGTTTCATATCACAGACAGCGAAACGTTTGCGTTTAACAAGGACATCGATGAAGATGTGTATGAAGTTAAAGGTGAAATGATTGAACTGTTACCACTTGTGTATCAGCTGATCATGATGGACATTCCTTGGACTATTCATAAAGAAGGTCTAAAAGAATATCCAAAAGGAGAAGGCTGGGAAGTGATAAAAGAGGAAGATCTTAATCAACCAAAAGACAAGATTGATCCTCGATTAGCAAAGATCTTAGAATATCAACCAAAAGATGATTAGGAGGTATGACAATGGCTGTACAACAAAGAAGAGTTTCGAAGACAAGAAAAGCCAAACGTAGAACACATTATAAACTAGCTGCTCCGACACTTGCCAAATGTCCGGCATGCGGTGAATTTAAACTTGCTCACCGTATGTGTGCTTGTGGTTTCTATAGCGGTAAACAAAACTAGAATCTCAACAGATTCTTTTTTTTATGATATAGTATTGAAGACAGGGTGATGATAATGAAAAAATACAATGTTATCTTTAAACAGGATGATACTTCATCAGAATTGGCTAAGCAGATCATAACAAAGCTTGGTCAAGACAATTTAGATAAAGAAAAACCTAATACAGTTTTTGTGGTTGGTGGTGATGGTACATTTTTGATCGCGGTTCACCATTATATGTCTATCATTGATCAAGTTAATTTTGTGGCGATCCATACAGGAACGTTAGGATTTTTTACGGATTACCAAGCTAATGAGATCGATCAGTGTATTGATGATTATCTTAATATTGTGCCACGAATTGCCAAAATGCCTTTATTAAAGATCAAGGTAGAAAATAAATCATTCTATGCGGTCAATGAATTGCGTATTGAAAATGTTCATAAGACTCAACTAATAGATGTAACGATTGACGGTCAGTTGTTTGAAACATTTAGGGGAACTGGCTTGTGTGTCTCAACCCAACTTGGTTCAACAGCTTATAATCGCTCATTAGGTGGAGCGATCATCGCTGATGAACTTTCATTACTGCAAATTACTGAAATAACTGGTATTCATCATCGTGAATATCGCTCTTTAGGATCATCACTGATATTACCTAAGAAAAGTAAGATTTGTTTAACTGGTAATGATTTTGATCGAGCTGTTATGTGTTTTGATCATAAGACGATCGATCTTTCTGGTAAATTAGCAGTAGAGTGTTACTTATCAAGCAAGATGATCAGATTTGCTAAGTATCGAAATATTCCTTATTTGAAGCGACTTAAGAGCCTTTTTTAACCCAATCTAACAATCAAAAAGATCGAAAGATCTTTTTTTTATGTGAAAAATAACAAATATACTATACAAACCAAGATAATATGACTATAATAGTGGTAGAAAGTGTTAGATAGTGGTAGATAGTGGGGGATCATCTATGTTCATGGGTCAGTATCACCATAATGTCGATCTCAAAGGTCGGATCATAATTCCGGCTAAGTTCAGAGATGAGCTTGGCAGCATTATCGTGCTTACAAGAGGTCTTGATGGTTGTTTGAGTGTTTATACCCAACAACAATGGCAGACCATTTATGAACAACTGATCAAACTACCTAACACTAAGAAAGAATCAAGAATGTATGTTCGTACCTTTATGGCTAACGCGGCAGAGTGTGAGCTTGATAATCAAGGTCGTATCTTAATACCACCAACATTGATTAAAACCGCAGAGATCGCCAAAGAATGTATCGTGATCGGTTCTGGTGACCATGTTGAGATATGGGCTAAGGATAGTTGGGAAAACTTCCAAGAAAAAGCTGATGAATCACTCGAAACGATCGCTGAAACCCTTACGGAGTTTATCCGCTAATGTTACATAAAAGCGTATTACTAAACGAATCGATAGAACATTTAGCGATCAAACCTGATGGGATATATGTGGATGGCACTTTAGGTAGAGCTGGCCATAGTTGTGAGATATTGAAAAGATTAAGTAATGGTCATCTATATGGTTTTGATAAAGATCAACAAGCAATTAAGGAATCAGATCCGATATTAAAGGAAATAGGTAATAATTATACGCTTATCAATCAAGATTTTAGAAATATCAAAACCGTCTTGAGTGAGTTTGAAATTAATGAAGTAAATGGAGTTTTATTAGATCTTGGTGTTTCATCTCCTCAATTTGATGATCCTGAAAGAGGATTTAGTTATCGATTTGATGCCTATTTAGATATGAGGATGGATCAAAGTCAAACATTAAGTGCATATGAGGTTGTTAATACTTATAGTGAAAAGCAACTTACTGACATTTTCTTCCAATACGGTGAGGAAAGATTTGCCAAACAGATAGCCAGAAAGATATTAAAAGCGCGATCACTAAAACCGATCATGACGACCTTTGAGTTAGTTGACGTGATCAAATCTGCTTTACCTTATAAAGAACTATCTAAAAAAGGACATCCCGCTAAACAGACATTTCAAGCCCTTAGGATTGAAGTAAATAGTGAACTTGAAGCTTTAAAACAAGGATTAAAGGAAGCGATTGAATTATTAGCGAAAGATGGAAGGATTTGTGTTATCTCATTTCATTCATTAGAGGATCGTATCGTTAAAAAGCTATTCAAGGAATACACCGTGGTCGATAAGATGGACAGAAGAATTCCTATCTTACCAAAGGATATTAAGAAACCAGAGTATGAGTTAATTACTAATAAACCAATACTAGCAAGTGATGAAGAAAATCGTGAAAATAACAGGTCGCATTCCGCGAAACTTAGAGTATTGAAAAGATTATAGGAGGCCTTATAATGGCGGTTAGAAAAAGAAGGATCAAAAGATTAAAACCAACAGCGCTCGCATTGATGATTTTTGTGGTCGCCTTTGGTTTTTACTTGGTGTCTTCGATCTATATTCGCAGTTATAATATCTCACTAGTGAAGAAAACGGCGATCATCAATCAAGAGATCGAGATCAAAAAATCACAAAATGAAGCCTTAGCATTAGAGATTCAACAATTAAGCGCGTATGATCGGGTAATGGCAATTGCCACAGCTGATAATTTAGCTCTGAATCAAGATAACATTGTATCTGTGGGTGATTAAAGAAGATGAAAAGAAGATCAGCTAATTTAAATATCATGATGATCGGTATCTTTATACTGATCATTTTTGTCGTGATCATCTTTAATGTTTATAGTTTATCTATTTTAGGAATTCATTTTCGATCAAATACTTCACTAAAAAGTTACAGTGATAATCTCAATATAAAAACAACCACGATCCAAGCCATAAGAGGATCAATTTTTGATGTTAATGGCAATACGATCGCTGCTGATAATGAAACTTATACTGTTTACGCTGTCTTAAGTGATTCACGTTATGATTCTGCTGGTAATCCCGCTTTTGTGGTTGATAAACAACATACAGCAACAGTCTTATCTGAAATATTAGGCATTGATATCGATGAAGTATTAAATTATCTTGCAAAGGATCGATACCAAGTTGAATTTGGTATTAAAGGTCGTAACTTAGTATTATCAATCAAGGAAGCGATCGAAATGTATGATCTTCCCGGTATTGAATTCACAAAGACGGTATCAAGAAGTTATCCAACAGGGATATTTGCTTCTCATCTGATCGGTTTTGCTCAATATGATGAACAGGAAAAGAGTTTAGTAGGTAAGATGGGGATTGAAAGGATATATGACTTAGATCTAACTGGCATTAATGGTGAGATCAAATCACAATATTATGACACAGTTAATGATTATTCTTTACCTGAGGGGGTTATTGAGAAAACGGAAGCCATCAATGGTAATGATATCTATCTTACTTTAGATAAGAATATTCAAGAACAATTAGAAATGTCCTTGGCTGAAACAATGAAAGCTCAAAACGCTGAGAAAGCATTTGGGGCAGTCATGGAGGTTAGTAGTGGCAAAGTATTAGCTTGGGGTAATTATCCGACTTTTGATCCCACAAAACTCAATATTGAAGACTATATGAACCTTGGGACGCAATTTGCTTATGAACCAGGATCAACGATGAAAACATTTACGTATGCCTCAGCGATTGATAGTGGTGTTTATGATGGTGATGCCATTTTTGATTCTTCTACATTTTATATGGGAATTGTTAATGGTGAAGCCGTTCGTGTTAAAAACAGTGCTAAAGCGATCGAACAGATTAGTAATGCTCGAAAAAAATCATGGGGTAATATCACATACGATCTTGGCTTTCGCTATTCAAGTAATGTAGGGATTGCCTCTTTATTAACTAGTTACTTAAACCCAGCAGTTTATGAAGAATATCTTGATCGCTTTGGGTTTTTTACCAAAGTTGGGTTTGATGGTTTTGATGAGGTTGAAGGTAAGAAAAATTTTTCATATCCAATCGAGAAATTAGCTTTGGGATATGGTCAAGGATCATCAGTCACGATGATTCAATTATTACAAGCATACTCAGCTATCTTTAATGATGGCGAAATGGTTAAACCTTATGTTGTTCAACAAGTTAAAAATCCAACAACTAAAGAGACCATTTATTTGGCATCTAAAACAGTTGTTGGTAATCCAATTAGCTCTATGACTGCTAAAAAAATTCAAGATCTAATGTATGATGTTGTTAATCAAGATGATGGATCGGGTAAACACTATCGGGTAAATGAAGTAACGGTTATTGGTAAAACAGGTACAGCTCAAATGTTTGTGAATGGGGCTTATAGTGATTCAAAAGTACTAACATCGGTCGTATTAGCTTTTCCAGCTGATGATCCTGAGATCATGGTCTATTATGCTTTTATTAGTGATTATCATGAGAATTTACATTTTGAAACTCAGCCTATCACTAATTTAGTTAAAAAGACAGCTGTGGCTTACGGTTTAAGTGATAAAAGCTCTGTTAATATCGATAACAATCCAATAGAACAAGAAACAGTTGAAACTTATACAATGCCCAATTTGATCAATCATTCAAAGACCTATGTCGATGATAAACTGATCGATATGAAATTGGATATTGTTTATTTAGGTAATGGAACACAGATAATAGACCAATATCCATTAAGTGGGCAAACAGTTATTACCAATCAAAAAATACTACTTTTGACAGACGATGATCAAATAACAATGCCTAATGTGATTGGTTATTCACGTAAAGAGATAGCTGCTTTTTGGCAAATGAGTAATATTGCAGTAAAGATTGATGGTTACGGCTTAGTTGTATCACAAGATATTGTGGAAGGTAGTCTTTTATATCCTAATTCACAATTAACAGTTGTATTACAAGACTGATATAAGAATACATTTGATATTAGTTTTTACATTGCTTAGTAATAATGAGATAATACAAGTGTAATGGTTATCTATTTTTTGTGTTTTCGTTTTCTCATTGGTGATGATTAATGTTATAATATTAATCGCTATTTGAATGTTGCGCAGGAGGTATTTATGAGTGTTGAGAGTATGATCATCTTTGGTGGATGCCTTCTATCAAGTTTATTAGTCTATCCAGTTTTGATCCCTTTTTTACGTAAGATCAAATATGGTCAATCGATCAGTCAATACTCGCTTGATGATTATAAACAAAAAGCCGGTACACCAACTATGGGTGGTATAGCATTTATTATTATTCCGATCATTTTTATCTTTATGATCTATCCAAAGTTTTATTTGGACACAAAGATGATGATGATCATCATGGCTTTTGTTGGATATGGATCAATTGGTTTTCTTGATGATTATATTATTGTGATCAAGCGTGATAATGCCGGACTTAAAGCTGGGGTTAAATTTGTGATGCAACTGGCATTATCAGTTATCTTTTATTTAATTTATCGTGAAGAAAGTGTTACAACGATCAGTATACCCTTTACTGCGTGGATGATCGATATTGGTTGGCTTTATGCTCTATTAGTGTTTGTGATGTTTACTGGCAGCTCTAATGCGGTCAATATCACAGATGGTATGGATGGACTAGCTGCGGGAACAGGTATATTGGCATTAATTCCTTTTGTCCTGTTTGCTTATAAAGCTGAACAACCATACATAGCTGTGTTAGTAATAGGCGTCATTGCGGCGCTTTTCGGCTATCTACGCTTTAATATCCATCCAGCTAAGATATTTATGGGTGATGTTGGTTCATTAGCGTTAGGTGGCTTGTTAGCCTCCTTAGCGTTAGTTTTGAAACAAGAGATTGCCTTGATATTTGTGGGTGGAGTCTTCGTCTTTGAAACATTGTGCGTCATTATTCAGATAGCTTCAGTTAAGATTAGAAAGAAACGGGTCTTTAAATATACGCCAATCCATTATAGCTTTGTGATCAATGGCATGAATGAAAAGAAAGTTGTCTATCTATTTTGGTTTTTAGGTTTTATTTGTATGATAGTCGGTTTGATCATAGGAGTAAACATATGAAAAAAGTACTAGTTATCGGTTGTGCTCGTAGTGGCTATTGGGTAAGTCTTTTATTAAATGATAAAGGATATGATGTTACTATTACCGATAAAGATAAGATAAATGAAAAAGAAGAACTCATTAATAAAGGCATCAGTGTTTATGATGAAGGACATCCAGACGCGTTAAAAACAATAAAGTGGGATTTTATTGTTAAAAATCCAGGAATTGCTTATCATAATGCGTTTGTATCAACTTTTGTTGAAAAAGATATACCCATATATGCAGAGATCGAAGTAGCTTCTTGGTACGCATCAGACTTTAGTTATGGTGCGATAACAGGCACAAATGGGAAAACAACGATCACTACGTTATTATATGAATTATTAAAAACGAAAGGGAAAGCATATGCTAGCGGTAATATCGGTATACCATTAAGTGAGACATTGATGAAACATGATGATGGAAAAGCAGATATCGCTCTTGAAATATCCGCATTTCAATTATTAGGATGTCCGACTTTTAGACCATTAGTTTCCGTAATTACCAATTTGACTAGTGATCATCTTGATTATTTTGAAAACATTGATGAATATTTTAAAGCTAAGACCTTAGTTTATCGTAATCAAAAAGATGATGATTGGTTTATCAAGAATATTGATGATC
>CAYNYC010000005.1:0-34481 GCA_964401415.1 uncultured Erysipelotrichaceae bacterium | reverse complement strand
CAAATGATCGCTACAAAATTAATTAATATTATTTATTTCTGTTTTATTGCATTTTATGAAGTCGTTTGTTATAATTCATTGGTAGCAATCGCAGGAGGTAAAGAATGCCTAACATTAAATCTCAAAAGAAACGTTCCATTACCAATATAAAGCGCAATGCTGCTGTTAAGGCCCAGAAATCAGAGCTTAAATCTTTGATCAAAAATGTCTTGCTAGCAGTAGAAGCGAATGATAATGAAAAAGCTGTGGCAACATATAATGAAGTTTCTAGCAAATTGGATAAATCCATCACTAGCAACATTCATCATAAAAACTATGTGAGCCGTCAGAAAGCTCGTTTGAGTAAAGCTGTAAACAGTATAAAATAAAGGTCATTGACCTTTTTTTTATTTTCTAGCTACTTTACTGGCATAAGCAGCATCACATACTGCTTGACTTATCTGTGGTACAACCCGCTTGTCAAATACTGATGGTATGATATTTTCATTACTTAATTCATCATCACTGATCAGCGCTGCTAATGCATTGATGGCAGCGACTTTCATTTCTTCATTAATACAAGATGCTCTACTCATCAAAGCCCCTTTAAACACGCCAGGAAACGCTAATAGATTGTTTATTTGATTAGGATGATCACTTCTACCGGTACCCATGATAAAGACACCAGCTTTTTTTGCGATGTCAGGCATCACCTCAGGTATAGGATTAGCCATCGCAAAAATGATGGCTTTCTCATTCATCTTTTGAATCAATTCGGTATTCAATATATTACCAGTACTGACACCAATAAAGACATCCGCCTGTTTTATAGCATCACTAAGTTGTCCTTGTTGCTTGGGATTAACTGTTTTATTGACTAATGCAAGTTGTTCACTATTAATTATTAATGAATCAGTACTTAATATCCCCTGTTTATCCACAAAAGTAAGATTACGTGCTTCAAGGCTTAATAACATCTTACCAATCGCCATACCAGCCGCCCCGGCACCATTAATAACGATCCGTACTTCTTGTAGATTTTTATTAGCGAGCTTTAAAGCATTCTTTAAGGCAGCACAGACAACAATCGCTGTTCCATGTTGATCATCATGAAAAACAGGAATATCACACATTTCGATCAATCTTCTCTCAATCTCAAAACATCTTGGTGAAGCGATGTCTTCAAGATTGATTCCACCAAAACTAGAAGACATATAATAAATCGTTTTGATTAGTTCTTCTGTCTCTTTCGTCTTTAAACTGATTGGAATAGCATCAATATCCGCAAATTCCTTAAATAGTAGACATTTTCCTTCCATAACCGGCATTGAAGCTTCTGGTCCGATATCGCCAAGCCCTAAGACAGCTGTCCCGTCAGTAATGACTACGACTGTGTTCCATCGACGAGTAAGTTCATATGATTTATCGATGTCATCTTTGATCTCTAAACAAGCATCAGCTACCCCTGGTGTATAAGCTAACGCAAGATCTTCTTTGGTCTTGAGTGGTATGAGTGATTGAATGCCAATCTTTCCACGCCATTGGTAATGTTTCTTTAGTGCTTCCGATTTCATATTAACCTCCTTTTAAAGATCAAGATCATCATCTTTATCAATTATATCCGCCAGATTACGATACTGATCTAAGATATCTATCTTTGGCTTTGATGGTTGAATATCCTCTGTCTCTTCATCATCCACAAACATCACTTCCTTAGCCAATCCACCAAGAGATGTTTCTTTAAGCTCAATCGCAATCTTTGTGCCGGTATATTGCATGGTCTTAACAACATCATCAAAACTTACACGATTCAATTTAATAATACCTACATGTTGAGCAAGCAAGGCATTGTCCATCGCTCTTAATGTACCAACAACATTTCTTTCAATACAAGGGATCATTACGTAACCACCGATTGGATCACAAGTTAAACCTAAATGGTGTTCCATTCCAATCTCGGCTGCGTAGTTGATGATCCTATCGTTTTGTTGATTAAAATACGCTACCATGGCGCTTCCCATAGCACAAGCTGTTCCAACTTCAGCCTGACATCCACCTACGGCACCAGATATTGTCGCATTGTGTTTAACAACATTTCCAAAGATACCAGCTAGTGCTAGTCCTTTGATCAATTTTTGGCGCGTTATGCCCACATCATGATAGAAATGATAGACCAAAGCCGCTAGTATGCCACTAGCCCCCATTGTTGGTGCCGCAACACAATACTTACCATCAGCGTTTTCCTCACATGCCGCATAAGCATAGGATGATAAAAGTAGTTTTTGCTTTTCGGATCTATCATCACATAATGATGCTTGTAAGTGCAACGCTTTAGCAACGCGTGGCAGTTTTAAGGCACCTGGCAAAATACCTACTGTATTCAAACCATTTTGAACTGTCTTTAACATTTGATTAAGTACTTTATTTAGGTGTTTATCTATGTCTTTTTCAAAACAGAAAGAATATTCAGCTAAATTAATATTTTTGTTTTCACAATACGTCATTATTTCAGTCATAGTTTGATGGGGATAGATAGAATCATGTAAATGAAGATCTTCTTCTTCAATATCAATACTACCACCACCTAGTGAATATACCGTCCATGTCTTAATCTCATTCCCTAATGGATCAAATCCACTTATGACCAGTCCATTGGGTAAACGCGCTGGATAATTAGCTTTAAAAAATATCGCACAAGTTTTAGGCGCAAATGTCTTACGAATAATCTCATTAGTAGAATGACCTTTACCGGTCAGGGCTAAAGAACCAAACAAGACTACTTCAAAAAAAACAGCATCAGGATAATGTTGCATATAAGTCAAACAAGCCGTCTGAGGAGCTAAAGTATGAGAGCTACTTGGACCTTGACCAATACGATAAAGTTCTTTAAGTGACTCCATCATCTTGTGGCCTCGATCAAAAACAACTCAAATCCTAACTGCTTATCAATGATTCCCATTTTGATCTTTTGATCAAGATCAGCTAATTTCGCAAGTAATGCCATGATCTGAGTCGTGGAAACATTGCGACTGTTATTCATTGTGATATTAACCCGTGCTACTTTAGCATTTAAGATATCCGCAATTTGCTTATTATCATATTTATGAGCTAAGATACCACATTGATACATAAAGCGAAATTGTGAAGCTAGAATAGCTATTAGTTCAATTGGGTCATGTTTCATGATTGCCAAATCACGCCACGCTTCGATCGCTAATTTAAGATTGTGACGCATTACGGCATTTACCATTATAAAAACATTATCATCTAAAGATCGTGCGATCAAAAACCTGATATCATCTTTATTAATACTTTTTCCATAAAGTTGTATTTTGCTTAATTCTGTTTTCCAATTAGCTATATCAATCGGCAACCTAGCAATCAGTTCCTCGACAGCATCTTTATCGATAGCAACTTTATTTTTATTAAGATCATTTATCACAATCTTACGAAACTCATCAGTATTTAATGAGCCAATATGAAGCGTTCGGCATTCTTTGACAAGCATCTTGAAGATCTTTTTTCTTTGATCAATACTGTTTTGTTCGTTGGTTTCAACATAAAAGATTAAAGTTGTAAACACTGATGAATCATGTAAATACTGTTCAAATGCAGCCAACTGTTCATCACTTAATGATTGATTAAACAAAAAAGATGGATTATTAACGATAATTACTTTCTTTTCCGCAAACATTGAGATGGTATTGGCATCTTCAATGATTTGCTCGATATTAAAATCTGATGCCATTCCATCATAATAGACCGCATTAAGATGATCATTTAAGTCATCGCTTTTAATAACCTTATTCAATTCTTTTTTAAGCAGATAACCTTCACTGCCATAAATAAAATAATTCATTTGATCACCTTATTTATTATAACAAATTCATGGTTGCTCGTATGTACTAAATTGAAGAAATGTCCAAAGTAAATACTAATATCACCAGATGTCGCTGTTTGAAGATACGGTATTCGGTAAGCCTTAAGTCTTTCCAACACTTCATAACTTGGATGATGATAGATGTTATCTTTGCCAACACTTATGATACTAAGATATGGATTTAGTGATCGTAGTAGATAGTCTGATGTACTACTTTTACTACCATGATGGGCAATCTTCAATAGATCCGCCTGTAAATTGGGGTATTGATCGATCAGTTCTCTTTCGATCTCAGCTGATATATCACCTAAGAATAGATAAGTTAGTTCATTTATAGAGGTCAACCATATCTGACTGTTATCATTTTTATCATCATAAGTATTCTCACTTAGAAGTCCGGTAAATGATAATCCTTTTATTCTTAATTCGGATAGCTTTTGATCATAAATATGTTTTACGTGATAATTATTAACTAACCAAGTAAGGTTACCACTATGATCACTATCATCATGGGTGATCAAGATGGCCTCGATCTTATTAATTCCTAAAGCGTCTAAATAACTCTGAAGTTTACGTTGGTTATATACAGATCCAGTATCAATCAACACAATATCTTTTGAAAACGGTAATCGTATCAAGCTACTATCACCTTGCCCCACATTGATATAAGTAACTTCACCATATGGGTAAAATAGTAATTGATTTTGATTGATGATCAAGATCATCATTAACAACATAAAGGTTTGAAAACGTCGTTTTTTAAAATATCTTACCAGATAGATTAGATATACTATTATGATCAAAATTGATGGTCTACCACTAATATAAAAATCAATACTTATGATGTATCTCTTTAAAAGTAAATATAACATATTAATCAATTGATACTCATTGATATATGTATTTATGATAGCTAACCAATACATCATTAGAATGTAATAACGTAAATAACCAAACAAAAAAGTCGAGACAATATTTGCCCGATAAAAGTTTAAAAGTTGCACAAACATCACGATCAAAGGATGATCATAGAAACGCTGATCTTTTTTAAATAGTCCTATAAAACGTATTAACATAACTAATTGAAAACGGATGTTATAGATATAGTAAGGATTAATCAGTAGTAAGATAATGATCAATAAACCCAAACGATCATATTTATTTTTAATGACCAATAGTATTCTTTGAAAGAGTAGTTGATAAATAACAAAACTAAATTCAAAATAAAAAGCTAATCCTATTAGCAAAAAACAACTACATATTGATGTGAAGAGCGGATATAAAAATAAACTCACTATTTTTTCAAAGATAAAAAGTGATGAGGAAAGATGGGTTTGGGTACTAGATAAAAAGCCAACTATATCATTATCAATCAAACTATCATCTGTTGTATACTGAAATAACAATTTTAAGACAAAAGCTTTAAGTTCTTCATTTTCGATCAAATTTGCTTTTTTAAAGAGGTTTGTTCGAATACTATGTCCTTCTTTAATTATTGAATAGTCACTTATCTTTATTTCAGCCTTGATATCTTTACCCATAGCCCATTTTTGATAATCAAATCCATAATTACTTAGATCACTACTTAAGTCGAAAAACTTTGCAGTATAAGCTATGACATCATCATATTCAATATCTTGAAGATCATAACAAATATATCTTTGATGATTTATCATTAAGACTGTATAGTTTTTTCTAATACTGACAACTTTCGCATGCCCTGTTTCTAATGGTAGATCAACACCACGTGGAATAAGCAAAATAAAAAAGATCAAAATTACATATAAAAATGAGCGATCATGAAACCTGTTAATCCAATATACGATAAATGCGATCATAGCGATAAAACGAAAATGATGAGGTATGATCATTACCAAGATCATACCTATCGCTAAATACAATAATTTATCTTTCACAGTTTAATGAAAGGTAGGATATCCGCATATTTTTTAGGACCAATACCTTTAACATTCATAAGTTCATCTAGTGTTTGAAATAATCCATGATCCTTACGGTAATCAATAATCGCTTGTGCTGTTTTATCACCCACTCCTTTGAGTGTGATCAGTTGATCATAATTTCCAGTGTTAATTGATACTAACGCTACTTCTGTCTTTTTTGGAATATCAATGACATCATTATCTTTTAAGATAATATTAGGATTTAAAACTGAAATATCAGCGTCTTCATCTAATTCGATCATGCTCAAAATATCTTCAACATTACTAAAAGCAGGTAATGAATATGATTTGGTATTAGTTACTGCACCTCTAACAAAGACGGTAATCTCTGTATCCTTTAATGATTCTATCGGTATTGGTTTTAAACTAATATCTGAAAATAGTAATATAAAAAATAAGACTATAAGACTTATCATTTTTAGCAATGTGATCACCACTAAAATATATAAAGCAAGTAATGATAATCCTAAAAAAAATCAGCGTTAGCTGATCTTTAATATTTTTACTTTATAAGGTTCCTTAACTTCAATTGTTACTGTTTCACCTTCTTTATGTTCTAAGATTGATGAAGCTAGTGGCGTTACGTTTGATAACTTACCATTTAAGGGGTCAGCTTCAACCGATCCGACAATCGTATAGGTTTCTTCGGTATTGTCTTGCATATCAAGAATTGTGACGGTAGAACCTAGTTTAACAAGGTGTTTACTACCATTGTTTTCAGATATCAACTCATAATTGCTCAACATATTATCAAGCTCAATTATTCGAGCTTCGATTTTTCCTTGTCTTTCTCTAGCCGCATCATAATCAGCATTTTCTGATAGATCTCCTTGAGCCCGTGCCGCAACAAGATCTTCTTTGACCTCTGGTCTAATAACATGTATAAGATGATCACGTTCTCTGATCAGTTCATTTAATCCTTCTTGGGTAACTAATATTTTTTCTTTGGCCATTTTTACACTCCTAACATTTATGTACTATACCATATTATGCCTTATTATACTACTTATTTTAGTTGTCAACAAATCAATCGCTACTTCATTTCTTCCACCCTCGGGGATAATAAGATCAGCATAGCGTTTTGATGGTTCAATAAATAAAGAATGCATGATCTTAACTGTTGTCGTATATTGATCAATTACATGTTCCAGAGTTCTACCACGCTCATTTACATCTCTGACTAACCGTCTGATGAAGCGAATATCAGCTTCAGTATCGACAAACAATTTTATATCTAAACGATTTCTAATAAATTCACTCTCCAAGACAAATAAGCCTTCTAAAACAATAACATCAGCTGGCTCCACAAATTCTTTAGTCGTCCCTCTAGTATGATTAACAAAATCATAAACTGGTTTTTCAACCGGAAGTCCACTGGCTAATTGATCTAAATGCTTTACTAATAGATCGTTATCAAAAGCTAAAGGGTGATCATAATTAGTTTTTATTCGCTCTTCCATCGACATATGACTTTGATCTTTATAGTAATCATCTTGTCTGATAATGATAACCGAGTTCATTTCTTCAAATTTTTTCTTTAATCGCTGCGCAACTGTTGTCTTTCCGCTCGCACTGCCTCCGGCTATGCCAATTATCACTGATTTTTCCATATAGACCCCCCTATTGTTTAAGATATTTATCGATATTTGCTAAGTGTTGCGCATAAGTTTGAGCATAATAGACGGCTCCATCACCATAAACGTCCGCAATGAAATAATAGTAATCAGTGTCAGCAGGATCTAATACCGAAGCGATCGCTGATTCACCAGGATTATTTATCGGACCAATTGGAATACCACTATAGCGATATGTATTATACGGTGAATCCAAGTTGGGATTAACCTCACAAGCACGCCAATGATCATAATCATATAGGGCATAGCAAACCGTTACCGATGATTGTAACATCATTCCACTATCTAAGCGATTAAACCACACACTCGAAATGATTGGATTATCGCTTTCTTTACCAGATTCAAATTGTGTTATGGAAGCTAGTGTAAATAATTGATGGATAGAATACTCTGATTCATTAAATTTATCTATATACTTATTAAACACTATGCTTGTTTGATCTAACAATTTTTCGGTTATCCCTGATGCCGTTGATTTTTCATAAAAGTAATAGGTTTCAGGGAATAGATATCCTTCAAGTTTAACCTTCAAACGATCATCTAATACTTCCTCAGTAATAAATGGATATTTTTCCATCAAACCCTTGATATAATCCTTATCATTCCAAAGTCTCAGCAATTCATCAGCTGATACATTGGTCGCTTCTTCAATTCGAGCGGCGATCTCCTTCGCCCATAACCCTTCTGGTAGAGTCACTTTAATATCAGTGTTAATCGAACCTTTGGGATCATTTAATAACGTAAAGATCGTCTTGATGTCCCAACTTTTATCTAAGCGATATGTTCCGGTTTTAATGTTAGTAAGATCAGCGTATCTAACATAAAAATAAGCGATCGTATCGTTTCTTATTACATCTTCATTATTTAAGTATTCTGTTATTGATTTAGCAGTATCTCCGCTTTCAACGATCAAAACATATTCTTCTGATGTTGATTGAACAGGAGTCAAAGAGATCATCACAAAGAGAAATAGTGATGCCATTAAGATGAATGTACCACCAAACACATACCAAATAAGCTTAGGCTGTTTTTTCTTCTTCATCAACAAACGCTCCCAATACTTCTTCAACCATGGCTAACTCTTCTTCATCTTCTACTGAATTTAAGTTGCCTTCATCATCATATGATGATACAAAAACTTCTTCTAGATCGCCATTGGGATTTTGATATAAAACATATTTTTTACCATATAAATCGCTATCAAAAGTAAATAAGATATCAACTTCTTTTTCATTGCCTTCTTCATCGATGATAAACATTTTATTATCGTCCATTTTTTTACCTCATTTGTTTCTCTGGCTATCTAAATAGCCCTGTAAAATTCCGACGGCCGCTGCCTGATCGATGACCTTTTTTCGTTTGTCACGACGCATATTAGCATTGATCAACATTCTCTCAGCTGACCTAGTGGTCAATCTTTCATCCCATAATATAATCTCATTGTCAATCTTTTCCATCAACATATCTTTAAACATCAAAGATATCTCCCCACGAATACCAATATCACCGTTCATGTGTTTTGGTAATCCAAGAATCACCCTATCGGCTTCGTTTTCTTTGATCTCATCTATTACCATCTTTAATGCTGTTTCATAATCATCTTCTGGAAAACGGATTGTTTTTACTGGACGTGCGAGCATACCTAAAGCATCGCTAACAGCGACACCAACAGTCTTACTACCTAAATCAAGGCCAATCGACCGCATCTATTTATCTTCCAAATAAGATCGAACAAGTTCTTCAATGATTTCATATCTTTCAACTGATTGAATGATACTACGAGCATTTTTATGACTTGAAATATAAGCTGGATCATTGGAAATCAAATAGCCTGATAATTGATTGACTGCGTTATATCCTTTTTCCTCTAAAGCATCTTTGGTCAAAGCTAAAACGCGTTTGATAGAATCTTTTCTTAGTTCATCAGATTTAAAGGACATTGTTTCAGTAACTTTTTTTGCCATTGTCATCCCTCCTGGTTTTATTGTAGTCTAATACTTCATTAATTTAAAGCGTTATCCCAAGTTTATTACTAATATGTTTGATCACTTGATCAACATTAGTAACATCTTTTCCACCAGATTGAGCCATGTCAGCTCTACCACCACCGTTTCCACCACTTTTAATAGCGGCTTCTTTGGCAAGGTCTCCAGCTTTATAACCTTTAGCTATCGCTTTATCAGAACAATAAACTACATATACGACTTTGTCGCTACTAATATTATACAAGAATATCACGGAATCTTTAAGATTGTTTTTCAAATTATCGATAATTGTCTTAAGATTGTTGCTATCTGCTCTTTTAACCTCAGCTATCAATATCTTTAGATCATTAACTTCAAGTACCTTATTTTTTAAATTATCAGCCTCTAAACTCATTAAACGATTATTTTGCTCACTGATAACTTCATTTAAACTACGATTTTCTTGAATCAATTGTTCAACTTTTTCAACAACACCTGTGATATTACCTGTTTTTAATATATGACTTATCGCATACAAACGATCTTGTTCTACTAAAAACTCAAGATAAGCTTGATAACCACTAATTGAGGTTATTCTTCTAATACCACTACCAATACTTTCTTCGCTAATGATCTTAAACAAACCAATATCTTTAGTATTTCCAACATGAGTTCCACCACACAATTCTTTTGAAACATCACCCATACTAACTACTCTTACTTTGCTTTCATATTTTTCATCAAACAAAGCGTTAGCGCCACTTTCTTTAGCTTGATCTAAACTCATAATATCTGTTTTGACATTGTGATGATCAGTAATAAATTTATTGACAAGCTTTTCAATTTTACGTAACTCAGTCTGATCTACTTTTTCAAAGTGGGTGAAGTCAAAACGCAAATAGGTATCACTTACATAAGAACCAGCCTGTGTTATGTGCTTTCCTATTATACTTTTTAATGCAGCTTGTAATAAGTGAGCACTTGAGTGGTTATTTCGAATATCTTTCCTTCGACTTTGATCAACATTAAGCATGACACGATCACCAACACTCAATGTTCCCTCATCAATTTGTACATGATGTAGATGTTGCTTATTAGGCGCTTTTTTAACATCAATAACGACCGCTTTAACATACTCAGAGCTTATTAGACCACTATCAGCGATCTGTCCACCACTTTCAGCATAAAACGGAGTTACATCAAAAACAACTTCTCCCTCATCTATTATTTCATCAACCTTTTTCCCAAACTTAAATAAACCAATAACCTGTGCTTCATTAGTTAAAGTATCATAACCGGTAAATGTGCTTGTGGTTTTAAAATTCATCAAATCTTCTGATTGTGATGACATTGATTCCATTTCAGAGCGGGCATTACGAGCACGATCTTTTTGTTGTTGCATTGCTTGTTTAAAACCTAATTCATCAATTATTAAACCTTTTTCAAGAGCGATCTCTTTCGTTAATTCAAATGGAAAGCCAAAAGTGTCATATAACTTAAAGACAACATCTCCTGCTAATTGTTGACCTTGATTGGCTTCAATAACATCCATCAGTAGTTTCTCACCAGCTGCCAATGTTTGATGAAAACGTTCTTCTTCCGCTTTTACTAGCTTACTCACATAACTGACCTTTTCTTGAAGATAAGGATAAAAAGTTTGCATATTATCCGCTACAACTTGAACTAACTTATACATGAATGATTCAGCAATTCCCAGTTTTATACCAAAACGCACGGCTCTTCGTAGTACTCTTCTTAATACATAACCACGCCCTTCGTTGGCAAACAAAGCCCCATCACTTAAGGCAAACGTTACGGTACGAATATGATCAGCCACTACCCGATAAGCCATCTTATATTCGCCATCATAAGGATACTTAGCTAATTGCTCAGTTGCTTTGATAATTGGTAAGAAAAGATCAGTATCGTAGTTAGTATCTCCTTGTTGAATAATACAAACAAGTCTTTCTAAACCCATCCCTGTATCGATGTTTTTTTGCGGTAATTCTTTGTATGCATTTCGCTGTACACCTTCAACGGCTTCATATTGCGAAAAAACAACATTCCATATCTCAATAAAACGATCATTTTCTAGTTCTTCAAAAAAGGCTCTCTCACCAAGATTATCAGGATCATAAGCATTACCACGATCATAGAAGATCTCGGTATCAGGACCACAAGGTCCCGACCCTATTTCCCAAAAATTCTCTTTAGTTTTCAATATGTGGGCTGGATTAAGATCAGTCATGGTCGTCCATATCTCATATGCTTCTGTATCATCTGGATGCACTGTCACATATAGTCGATTTTTATCAAAGCCGATATAACGATCATCTGTTAAAAACTCCCAAGCATATAAGATAGCTTCTTTTTTAAAATAATCGCCTATCGAGAAATTTCCTAACATTTCAAAAAAAGTATGATGACGTGCTGTTTTACCAACATTTTCAATATCATTTGTTCTAATCGACTTTTGCGCATTGGCGATTCTGGGATTTTCAGGTTTAATTGAACCATCAAAGTATTTCTTTAGTGCCGCTACTCCCGCATTGATCCATAACAAAGTTGGATCATTGATAGGGACAAGTGAAGCACTTGGTTCGATCATATGATCTTTATCACGAAAATAATCTAAAAACATTTGTCTGATCTCTGAGCTTGTTAACTTTTTCATATATAACTCCTTTTTAAACAATAAAAAACGTCCCATAGGAACGTTATTACGCGGTACCATCCTAGTTCACCAAAAGGTGCACCTCAATGCTTTAACGCAGCTAACGGAAACTTTTAGTTTCACTCCAAAGTAGCTTCAATAGTTTAATGTAAAGTTTGCACCAACCACTTTATCTCTAGTTCACTAATGCTATTTACTCTTCTTTATCATCGTTTTTCGTATGCATTATAGCATATCAGCATTATGTTTTAAAGTATTAACCATTCTTGTCTTATCTTTAATCCGCGAAGTCAACGTCGTATTTCGATCATAATGATCTAGCGTATTGATCCCTTTGATAAAAACATCTTCACTACCAAGCAAGATCAAAGATCGGCTAGCGCGCGTTATACCAGTATAGATAAGCCGTCTATTTAACATTCTGGTATCTTGTTTTAAGATTGGCATGATCACGATTGGATACTCACTGCCTTGTGCTTTATGGATACTAACACAATAAGCATGGGTAATATTGATAAAACTATCAGTTGTATATTCCACAAATATCCCATCAAAATCAACGATCATCGTATTCATCTTGACATCGGATTCATGTGCGTAAATAATCTCAACTAAAGTACCGATATCGCCATTATAGACATCATCATCTGGTTGATTTTTAAGTTGTAAGATCTTATCGTACTCGCGATATGTTCGATATCCTACCTTAAGTTCTCTTTTGCGATCATCTGGCGGATTACATACTTTTTGAAGGATCACATTTAAGGCATCAATACCACAAACTCCACTATATTTGGGAGATAATAATTGAATTTCATTGATACTATAACCTCTACGAAGTGCTTCAGTGACTAATTGGGCGATCAAATTCTTAGCTTCATATTGATCAACTGGATAAAACTTAACATCTTTGCCACCATCTAGGATATCACATTCACCGTTTTTAACTTGATGAGCCAACTTTATGACATCACTTCCTTCAGCTTGACGAAAGATCTTATTAAGTCTGATCAACGGGAAGATATCAGCTTCTACGATATCCTTTAATACTCGACCAATACCAACTGATGGCAATTGATCTTCATCCCCGATGATCAAGATCTTTTTGATGTTAGTACCAGCTTTTAATAGATTATAAAACAACCATTGATCAACCATCGAAAACTCATCAATGATCAATAGATCCTTAGTTAATGGATTACTTTCATTTGTCCCAAAAGTGTTAGTCTCTAAATCCCATTGTAGTAAGCGATGGATTGTCGTGGCTTGCGTATTAGTTAATTCACTTAACCGCTTTGCAGCTCTGCCAGTTGGCGCACAGACGGCGATCGATAAATAAGGATAGATCCTTTTAAACAGTTCCACCATTGCTCGAACAACTGTCGTTTTACCAGTACCAGGACCACCTGTTAAGATCATCGCTTTTTCTTTGAAAAACATTTTGATCGCTTTAATTTGCATATCATCGTATTCAATACCAATTTCTTTTTGAAATTGTTCAATATGATCACTAAGATCACCTTCAGTGATCAGATCACCAGTTGTTTCTAAAGCACTAGCTAGAAACTCACTAATATATTCTTCAGCATCATATTGAGTATGATGATAGACGCGACCATCTTCAATGATCAACTGTCTTCTGATAGCTAACTCATTGATACTTTGGTCAAAATCATAATCTATTTCAGATAAACGTTCATTAGCACTATTTTGAAAATCATTGATATCTAAATAACTATCACCTTTTGCCACGCATTTCTCCAACAGAATTGCCAATATCGCTGCTTGAATTCTTTGGGGGTGATCATAAGGAAATCCCATTGATAATGCCAGTTTATCAGCTGTTTTAAAACCAATCCCATCTACTTCTTCAACTAAACGATAAGGATTCTCTTTGATCATGGTCAGGGCATCCTTACCATAGATGCGATCTAAGCGCATGATATTTCTAATGCCTAAACCATGAGTTGAGAAAAACTGGATCGCTTCTTGAAGATCATCTTGATTACAAATACCATTGATCAAGCTTTGTTTGCGCTTATGATTGATCTTTGGTAAGGTATCGATCAATGTAGGCTCATCTTTGATCTTAAGTAAAGCATCACTTCCCAAGGTATCAACGATCGTTTCAGCGTATCGTTTACCAATACCTGGAAATAACGGTGATGAAAGATAATTAAGGACACTTTCAACATCAGTAGGTAGAATCTTTTCCATTGATTCCATGACAAACTGCATCCCATATTTAGGATGTTCGGTATAATAGCCATTTAAATTATACAAGGTATCAAAAATAACATCGTTAATATAACCAGTAACGATGATGTTTTTCTCTTGAATATCGTATAACTTAAAGCGAGCAACCGTAAAATGATTCAGCGGTTGTTGATAAATAACATGAAAAAATTTACCTTTGATCTTTTCTAGCTCACTCATCACTAACCTGCCAATCTCGCTAAAAACAATAGTAACATTGATACAAAGTTCAAAGTAACATGCATCCCAATGGGTACTAAGATGTTACCTGATCTTTCATAATTGAGTCCTAAATAATATCCTAACATTGCATAGACTGATCCATAAAGCAAATCAATATAATTACCCGTAAATAATGATTGGATAACATGTAATAAACCAAACAATAATGAGCTAACGATGATCGCCAATGGATAATTTATATTACGTAGTGAGCGAAAGATCACCCCTCTAAAGACAATTTCTTCAATAATAGGAGCCAATACGACTGCCATCATAAAAGTGATCAAAGGATAGTCATTACTCATATCAATGATATCCATTTGATTTATACTACTACTTTGTTTAGTTAATAGATTTAAAGTAATGTTGATCACAAACATCAACCCATACATAATAACAATGCTTTTAACTGCATGAGCAAAATTATCTCGACGATTTTCAAAACGATTTTGATTAGCTTCAACAAAAAGTGGCTTAGCTAATAAAAAAACAATTAAAACAACGATTACATACGATCCAAGTTGCATTTGCATCACATAATCGTATGTTTTAAACACTTCTTCGCTCAAAAAAACAATAATAAACGGAAAGATGATAAAATAACCAACGAAATATGTCACAAAGATCATGATCATACGATTGATATTTAAAGGTGATCTGTTATGTTCAAATTGATACATTCTGCGCTCCTTTTATTCTATCACTCAATGATTTTGATTGATGGTAAACATCCATGATGATCCCACCACCTAAACAAATATCATCTAAATATAATACCGCTTCTTGCCCAGGTGTAACTCCTGGTATCATTTGTGGATATTTAACCAATATTTCATCTTCTGATATATATTCTATAGAAACTGGATGATCCTTTTGTCGATAACGAAACTTAGCTTGACAAGCAGATGGACGTTGATCACATAACCAATTCATCTTTACCACTTTACAACTATCAGATAAAAGCCAAGAATTATCTTCTTTTTCAGCCACATAAAGAATATTTTTCTTAACATCTTTACCGATCACAAACCACGGTCCACCTGGTCCACCAATATCTAAACCTTTACGTTGACCAATCGTATAGTACAAAACCCCTTCGTGTTCCTTCAATATTTTATTATTATCAATATTTATGATCTTACCTTTTTTTGCTGGTAGATAATTCATTAAGAATTGACGAAAATTGCGTTCACCAATAAAACAGATGCCCGTTGAATCTTTCTTTTTAGCGATGTTTAGTTTCAAGTTTAAAGCAATCTCTCTAACCCGATGTTTATCAATATCGGCTAAAGGAAAGACTACCCTATTTAATACATCTTTGGGTATTTGACATAAAAAATAACTTTGATCTTTATTTAGATCACTTGCTTTAGCTAAAAAATGGTTGCCATCACGTTCAATGATCTTTGCATAGTGACCCGTTGCGACATAGGGATAACCAAGTTTATCAGCGAATTTAATAAAACTATTAAATTTGATATATTTGTTACATAAAATATCGGGATTGGGCGTTCTACCAGCTTCATATTCACTTAAAAAAGTTGTAAACACATCATCCCAATACTCTTTGATGAAATCTACACGATGTAATGTTAATCCTAGGGCATTAGCTACTTCCAAAGCATCATTATAATCCGCCTCTTGTGGACAGATATCATCAGAGATCGTCGGATTGCCTAAGATATCATTATTCAATGAAGCATCCCAGTTGCGCATAAAAGCACAAGCTACATCATGTCCTTGTGACTTCAATAAATATGCGGCTACAGCGCTATCAACGCCTCCTGAAAGTCCTACTAATATCTTCATAACGATATTATACTATAAATCAACTACGGTTATTAAGTCAATTGCAATTTATAACGGTTATCATAGTCGAAAAGAACAATTTAGCTTATAATGTAAAAAGAGGTGACTATATGAATTACGAACTGTATATCTTAATAGCGATCATTGTCATGATCTGTATCTTATTATTTATGGTTTGGCGAACAATGATAGCTACAAATAGATTTAATGTGCATGATATTAACGAAGAATTAGCTGATTTTCAGCAAAACAACAATGAACAGCAACGCTTAATGCGTGAAGAACTTAGTAATTCAACACAAACTTCATTTAAGTTTTTAAGTGAGATGATGCTAGCTACCCAACGCGAAAATACCGACATGCAAGCAAATAAGTTTGATGATATCAATCGCCAATTAGCGGAAAGACAAGCCTATCAAAACACCCAATTATTTACCCAACTCACTCAACTGGAAAATCGGCTTAAGACATTAGAGAGCAATAATGAACAGAAACTAGATAATATCCGTACTACTATGGAAAAAAGATTATCTTACATTCAAGAAGATAACAATAAAAAACTAGACGCTATGCGTGAGGTAGTTGATGAGAAACTTCAAAAAACACTAGAAGAAAAGATGACGCAATCATTCCGACTTGTTAATGATCGTTTAGAAGCCGTTTATAAAGGACTAGGTGAGATGCAGTCCTTAGCTGCTGGTGTTGGTGATCTTAAAAAAGTACTATCAAATGTTAAAGCTCGCGGAATTGTTGGTGAGATCCAACTAGGAGCCATCCTCGAAGAGATCTTAACACCTGAGCAATATGAAACTAATATCGCCACTGTCCCGGGTAGTAAAAATGTCGTTGAATACGCCATTAAGTTACCTGGTAATGATGAATATCCTGTCTACTTACCAATAGACGCTAAATTCCCAGCTGATACATACATGAACCTTCAAAATGCGTATGATGAAGGTAATCCTGAAGCTATTCAAGCCACTTACAATATCTTAGCTACGCGTATTAAAAAAGAAGCGAAAGATATTCATGATAAATATATCGAACCACCCTATACCACCGATTTTGCGATCATCTTCCTACCTTTTGAAGGATTATACGCTGAGATCGTTAATCGTGGGCTAGTTGAGGTATTACAGCGTGAATACCACGTCAATATTGCAGGACCTAGTACGATGGCTGCCCTACTTAACAGCCTCCAGATGGGCTTTAGAACCTTAGCGATTGAAAAACGTAGTAGTGAAGTATGGCAAGTATTAGGAGCTGTTAAATCCGAGTTTGAGAAGTTTGGTATGATCCTAGCCAGTACTCAACAAAAGATCGACCAAGCCAATAAAGAATTAGATAAACTCGTTGGTGTTAGAACAAGAGCCATCCAAAGACGATTAAAAAACATTGATAAGATTAACTCTTTGGATACTGATAAGATATTAGAACTAGATGAACAAATAGCAGATGATGATGAATAAATAAACAAAAGTTGATCCTAGTACCCCTAGATCAACTTTTCTTTACTAATTATCTCTGTTATCCGACTAATTTTGGATGTTTTCTAATATAGAACAAATAAGTTATCAGACTTAACAATACAGGCACAATAGCCACTAGAAACATTTTTCGATATCCTAAGACACCTACAACAATTCCAGCTATATTAGCTCCTAAAAACCCACCAATATCCGTACCAACATAACTTGTATTACTTGCAATACCTCTTTGATCAGGTGTAACGCTATTAACACACAGCCCCATTAATGTTGGCTGAATACCAGCTGTTGCAAGGCCCATCAAAAAAGCAGCTAAAATGAAATGAATTGGACCATTAGCGATAAACAAGATAAATAACGCACTCATTTGTAATATCTCACAGGGTATCAAAACTTTATTTATACCATATTTATCAGCTAATACTGAGATAATGGGTCTACTGATTAATAGTGTTAAAGCCTGAATTGTGAAATAAAAACCAACATTAACAACCCCTAACGATTCAGCATATAAAACTAAAAATGCCGTTATTGCTGAGCGAGCTAAATTATTACACAAGGTAAGCGTAGCGGGCATGATCGCAGGAATAGCGATCATTTTTTTAAGATTAAACGAAAACTTAAACTGTTTATTTGGAATATTGTTGTCAATCTTAATAAAAAAAGACAAGATTAAAGCAACAACCATCAAGATAACATTAATTCGATATAAGTAATTATAAGTACTAGCTGCTACGATAGCTAAAGCAATACTTGGCGCTGTAGCTTGCGCAATGGTTTGTCCCATTGAATAAATGCCAATACCCGTGGTCATCTTTTCACGTGGTACAGAATTAGTCGCGATCGTCATACATAAAGTAGACCCGATACCCCAACCAAAGCCATTTAAGCCTCTAAATACAATCAATTGATATACCTGATTGGCATAGCTTAAACCGATAGTTGATAAAAGAATAATCCCCATAGATAATGACAGTAAGTGTTTTTTATTCAAATTATCAACAGCTTGTCCAGAAAAAGGTCTCATCAACAAAGCCATCATCGCAAAACTTCCAGATACGGTTCCAACAATCGCACTTGTCGCACCAAGATGATCAGCGTATTTAGCGATTGTCGTATTGATCATCATGTTTGAACAGTAAACAAAAAAAGCGATCAAGAAGATCATGATAAATGATCGATATTTTCTAATAAACGTATCTGACTTCATAAAATCTCCTTCAATAAACATCTTTTCTACACCTGTTTATTATAAGGAAGTTTTTTAGTCATATCATTTCATCTTTTTCATTATTTATAAGTCAAATAATGACACTTTTAGCTAACAATACAAGAAACATCCATCTTTAGATAGTTTAGTCATATCCTTGTTGTTATGATCGATCTCAAATAAAAAAACAAGAAGTGTTCTTCTTATTTTCTAATAACATAGTAGTAAATAAAGTAAATTAATGATGATACTGATCCAATAATAAGGATCAAAGAACTATACTTTAGGATGTCTCCAACAATTAAGATATTAGATATGCCCATTAGTGTATCTTGAGCATTTAATACCTTTATTCCCATAAACATGATCATTAAATACCGAACGATCAAAATAATCATTAATAAGCCATAAGTCTTTTTGATCTGGTTCAGAAAATGGTCTTGATGATCAGTAAACAGGATTAATCCACTGATCAAGATTAAAACAAAGCGCCAAATCCCCATACTTTTAATAAAAACAAAAATGATACTTTCATAGGTGTCTAGATAGTTGATCAATAAGCTACCAATGTAGGTTTTATAGACGATTGGATATTCAATTAAAGAATAAAGATCATCAATTGATCTAATCTTACTTAAGAAATTACCCAAAAGAAAGTTATTAGTCTCATTTGTGATCAATACAATCATGATCAGGGATATCACTATCCCTATTCTTTTTGAATATGTATCAAAAAAGCGATCTAGCCACTTCATTGCTTAATGAAATCCTTTCCTTTTAGTACTTCATATTTACTCAATCCAGCAAATTCCTGTTGTCTTAATACTTCATATAAAACTAAAGCTACACAATTTGATAGATTTAAACTTCTAGCATCAGCGACCATTGGTATCCTAAGACAGTGCTCAAGATCTTTTTGTAAGATCTCTTTCGGGATACCCGTGCTTTCTTTCCCAAACACTAAGAAAACATCTTGCACATCATGATAATTAACATCAGAATAAGTCTTTTGACCATACCTTGTGATGTAATAATAATGTGAGCTTGGAAATGCATCCACAAATGATTGCCAATCTTGATGTTCATGCATGATCAGATCATTCCGATAATCCATCCCACTACGCTTTAAGTGTTTTTCATCTAAAAAGAACCCGTAAGGTTTGATCAGATGTAAAACAGAGCCAGTCGCAACACACGTCCGCATGATATTTCCAGTGTTTTGTGGTATTTCTGGTTGGTATAAGACAATATGGATCATGATCTTTCATCCTTTAATAATTTACGATATTGGTAATACGCAAAGATATTGCTTAAAATAAATACACTTAAAAAGCCGATGATGATCCTAAATGTTAGATCAAAGAAAAACTGTTCAGGTACCATCATGATCAAGATATCCGTTTTGGGATTTAATAACCAAAGATCATTACTAAAGAACACATGATGAAAGTTGGTCCAAAACCAAGTAAAATCAATTACAGCGACCATCAATATAGTGCCAACAAACAACGTAAAGACAAGCGATACTTGATTATAAGTATGAGCAAGTAGTAAACGAAAATCCTTGAGCTTAGATTTATAAGCAATAATAATACTAACTAATAAAACTAATAGTGCACTATTACGCACAAACATGGCATTCTGATACAATACAGCTACGTCTTTCATATGGGTTATCTCTTTATCATTGAAAACTTGACGACTAGCCCCATCAATTATAGCTTCGATCGTAAGATCATTTCGCTGTCCTGCAGTATAATCAAGTAAGGCATCAGTCACTAGCATTAGTTCGTTTACATCAATCTTAATGACTTCAGGTACACCTAATTTTTGATACTCTTTTTGATAAAACGAGCGATCAAAACTAAAGAGATCAATACTTGATAATAGGATCAACATGATAAAACTAATACTGATCGATAAGCGTAATAATTTAGACATTATCTTGATCCTTGTGTAATAGATATGGTAATACAAGAGCTAATGCTTTACCTCGATGACTAATCTTATTTTTAAGAGCTGGCTCAAGTTCACCAGCTGTCATTTTGTATTCTTCAAGATAAAAGATTGGATCATAACCGAAGCCATTATTACCTTTTGGTTCATAAGCGATCTGACCATCAAACTCACCCATAAATACTTTTTCTTGCTGATCATCAATTAAAGCTATTGCACACACAAAACGAGCTCGACGATCACTATGGTCTTTTAAGGTATCGATAATAATCTGATTTTTGATGTGGTATGGAGTATTCTCACCAAGATATCGAGCTGAAAAGATTCCAGGTTCATCATTCAACGCTTTGATTTGTAACCCTGAATCATCAGCTAATACTTGTATATGTAAAAGATCATATAAAGCTCTGGCTTTTATCAGGGCATTTTCAGCGAAGGTACTACCATTTTCTTCAATTTTCATTGGTGGAAAATCTAATAAACTTTTTACTTTATACCCATGGGGTTCTAACATCAGGCGATACTCATCAACCTTGTGTTGATTAGCCGTCGCTATCAATATTTCTTTCATACTAACTCCTTTATCGTTTCTTTATTTAGATCAAGTATATAAGTCGTTGCTGGTAATTGTTTATTATTGTATAAAACCAGCTGATAAACCCACTCATCACCATAGACAACTGGAGTGATGATCGTATAGTTATCTTTAATATGGTCATTTATAAAATGATGATCTTTAATAAACTGATCTATCTTATGTTTATCATATGGTAGATCAAACAAGCTTTTAGGGCGTTGCCGACTATGATAATAATAATCGATCAATAATAATCTTTGAATTAGCTCTGTTTCATAATGATCGATCAATTCATAATAAATGGCCATAAATAAATCGCTGTTTTGATATGGACGTCCTAGTTTCTTAATTGCTTTACCCATGATACTCATTAACCAAAATGGTGAAGCTTTATGATATGTGATTAACTCATGAATCGTATGGTTTAATCTTTGACTATTATGCGTTTTATCTGTTGCTAGATCAACAAGATGAATAATTGAAAGTTCATCATTTGATAGCCACTGATTATCAATAATATCATATGGAGCTTTTTCTTGATAATTGATGCCTAATTCTTTGGCTCTGTATCTTAAGGGTGTTCCTTTTAACATTTTAAGGATCCCTACTTGAATCTCATGGGAATTTAAGGCAAATAGTTGATCATATGATTGGGCAAATGAATTAAGATCTTCATATGGTAATCCAGCAATAAGATCTGTATGAACGATTATTTGACGAGCTACTAAGCTTTTGACTACAGTATTAAGTCGCTCAATATTAGTATATCGACTAATGCTCTTTAAAGTTTTAATGTTAAATGACTGTACCCCGATCTCAAACCTAAATCGTGTGGGGTCTGCTTGTTTTAAAAGATAATCTAACAATTCATCACTAAGTGATTCAGCGACTAGTTCCATATGGAAATTACTTTTAACTGGTAATTCATTAAGATATTTGATCAACGTAAGAGCTCTTTGATTATATACATTAAATGTCCGATCAAGGAATTTAACTTGTCTTATATCGTACTGAGTTAACTGATCAAAGATCTTATATAAATACGATAAAGAGAAAAATCGTACTTGATCATCTACACTACTCAAGCAATATTGACACTTATAAGGACAACCTCGACTACATTCTAAATATAGATAACGATTATTGATCGTATCTTGATCAATATCTAAAAAGTACGGATTATCAAAACACTCAAGCCATGCAATATCAACCTTTACAGGCGTTATTGTTTGCGATCTAGTTAACTTCACACCTTGACAGTCTTCACCTTTAAGATACTCCCAAAAGGCCTTCTCACCCTCACCAACAACGATGGCTTCGATAGGATGATCAAACCATTCATCATTTTCATAGGTAACTTCTGGTCCTCCTAAGATAATTCGGATCACAGGATTCACCTGTTTAATCTTATCGATCAAGATTTTCGTCAATTCAGCGTTCCAAATATAAACGCTAATCCCTAAAACATCATAATTTATGACATCCATATCAATAATGATCTTATCAAGATCATCATTGATCGTATATTCTTTTATATCCACCTGAAAATGCTCGGGTTTAGTCACATAAAGCCATCGTAGCGCTAAATTCTTATGGATATATTTCGCATTTAAGGTAGTTAATAAGATGTTCATGATTTCATTCTACCACACCTCAAAGTCAATAAAAAAGCACTATTTCTTTAGTGCTTTCTTGGCGTTTTTACAGATGGCGGTAAAACCTTTAGGATCATGGATCGCAATCTCTGATAACATCTTACGATTCATTTCAATACCACTAAGTTTTAGACCAAACATCAATTGTGAATAACTTAATTCATTCATTCTCGCAGCCGCATTGATTCTTGCGATCCATAATTTGCGCATTTCTCTTTTTAATTTTTTACGATCAATATATGAGTAACGTAAAGAACGCATTACTTGTTCATTAGCTGTTCTATAAATGGTATGCTTACTTCCGAAATATCCTTTAGCCAGCTTTAATACTTTTTTCCTTCTGGCACGTGAAACTACACTATTTTTAACTCTTGGCATTTGACATCCCTCCCTATCGTTGGATCAACAGTTTGATACGCTTGAAATCACTCTTACTAATCAATGTTGCCTTTCTCAAATTTCTTTTTTGTTTATGTGTCTTATAGGGAGCACGATGCGATGTATAAGCGTGGTGTCGAAGTAGTTTACCACTACCTGTCACTTTAACTCGCTTTGCCATAGCTCTTTTGGTCTTCATCTTTGGCATATACTATTCCTCCTATTTATTTCTTCTTTGGTGATATGACTACTGACATTGTATTTCCTTCAAGTTTAGGTGCTTTCTCAACACTTGATATCTCACTTAATCTTTCAATGAAATTATTCATTACTTTTCGGCCTACTTCTAAACGAGTGATCAATCTTCCTCTAAAACGCATGTCAACTTTGACTTTCATTCCAGATTCTAACCAACCATAAGCCTGTTTTAGTTTTGTCTCGAAATCGTGTACATCAATGACTGGTGATAATCGCAAAGGTTTGACTTCAGTAACTTGTTGATTACGTTTAGCTTCTTTGGATTTTTTTTGTAGTTCAAAACGGTAACGACCATAATCAAGGATCTTACATACCGGCGGTGTTCCATTTGGAGCGACACAGAATAGATCTAACTCATATTCATAAGCTTTAGCGAGCGCTTCGCGCCGCATTAAAATACCTAATTGCTCTCCCTCTGGACCGATTACCAATACTTCTTTAAACCGGATGTTCTCATTGACCAACTCTTCAGTTACGTTTCTTTTATTACTAATATTCTCCACCTCCATTTGACATATAAAAAGCGAGTACAGAACACTCGCATAAATAACACAAATATGTTATAGCTTTGACCCATGACCATTAGCCATCGGGTGAGAAGAGTGCTTCTGCTTTCTACTATTTAAACTGTCGCTTTGTTATAATATCACTAAAAGACAAACCTGTCAATATTACTGATGAGCTTTAAAGCATTTTGTTTGATGAGCATCAATAATTCCAACAGCTTGAAGATATGAATAGACCGTTACTGATCCCATATACTTTATTCCCCTTTTTTTCATATCCTTAGCTATCTTATCCGATAACTCATCTTTTATCATCTGATCATCTCTTTTAACGATTATCTGATTATCAGTAAATCCCCAAAGATATGCTGAGAAACTATGAAACTCTTTTTGGATAGCTTGTAATACTTTAGCGTTTTCGATCGTTGCTAAAATTTTTCCTTGATGACGAACGATATCCTTATTATTTAATAGTTCCATTATCTTATCATCTTTATAATTAACTATCTTATCAAGATCAAAGTTATCAAAAGCTAAGCGAAATGCTGGTCTTTTCTTAAGAATGATCAACCAAGATAATCCTGTATGAAATGATTCCAAGATTAGTGTTTCAATTAGACGCGGATCATCATTAAGCGGAACACCCCATTCTTCATCATGATATCTTTGATATAATTCACTTGCATTTTCCACCCAATGACATCTTTGTCTATTCATCTTCTTGATCTTTCTGGGCTCGCGGATGAGCTTGGTTATATGTATTCTTTAAGCGATCAGCGCTTACATGGGTATAAATTTGGGTAGTCGTTAAAAATTCATGTCCTAATAATTCCTGAACCATTCTAAGGTCAGCTCCATTATCCAATAAATGAGTCGCAAACGAATGTCTAAACATATGTGGATGCACCTTCATTTTTAAGCCAGCTTTTTCAACTTGTTTATTTATAAGATATTGAATACCTCTAGAAGTTAAGTTATTACCATCTTTATTCACAAATACAATGTCATGTTTTTTATCACCTATTAATAATGATCTTTCTTGATCGATATAGGCATGTAGATAATCAGAAACTAATGGATAAAAAGGAATTAAACGCTCCTTACTCCCTTTACCGACGATCCTAACGATCATTTCATAAAAATCAATGTCACGTAAACTTAAATTTACTACTTCACTAACCCGTAAACCACAGGCATACATTAATTCTAACATCGCCCGATTGCGAAGACCAAATTTCTCATTAACATCAATTGAGGTTAATAACTGTTCCATTTCCTCATAAAAAAGAAATTCAGGTAATCTACGGTATGTCTTTACAGTCTTTATGTGTTCAAAAGGATTGTTGTCTAGATCATAAAACTCGATCAGATATCGATAAAATGATCTGAGAGCCGATATATGACGAGATATAGTATGATTACTTAAGCTTTTTGTACGTTTGGGATCATTTCGCAAAGATCTCAGATAATTACCAACGATCAAACGGTCAACATCCTTTAGCTCATTTATCCCTTCACTACGCAGAAAGTTGATAAAACTATCAATATCATGGCGATAGCTATTGATCGTATTTTCCGAGCCAGTATTTTGGGTTTTAAGAAATTTTATAAAATCTAGGCTATGTCTTTCCATCGTTTCACATATGGTTTTAAAACAGTGAGGGATTGTTGACCATACGCTTCCTTTCGTGACTTTTTATCAGTATCAACCATTAGGCGCATAATGCCAAAATTAGCATTCATTGGTTGAAAGTTAACCGGATTGGCATTGGTTATATAATTGGCCATTGCTCCGATCATGGTCGTATTTGGTAGACTCATTGGTTCTTGATCAAGAACCAACATAGCCATATTTATACCCGCCAATAAACCACTCGCTGCACTTTCAACATAACCTTCTACTCCTGTTAATTGACCAGCAAAGTAAAGATCTTTTCGTTTTTTAGCTTGATAAGTATTTTCAAGACAGGTAGGAGAGTTTAAATAAGTATTACGATGCATAACTCCTAATCGAGCAAATTCAGCATTAGCTAAACCAGGAATCATCTTAAATACTCGCTGCTGTTCACCATATGTCAAATGTGTTTGAAATCCGACCATATTATATAGTGAAGCAATCGCATTGTCTTGTCTTAATTGAACAACTGCGTAAGGCTTATGATGCTCATCAGTGCTCAAACCAACTGGTTTTAAGGGTCCAAACAATAGCGTCTTCATCCCTCTTTTAGCCATCTCTTCGATAGGCATACATCCTTCAAAAAAAACTTCATCTTCAAAATCATGGAGTTTTATCGTATTAGCGTTGATAAGTTCATTGTAGAAATTCAAAAATGTAATCTGATCCATTGGCAGGTTAATATAGTCATCTCCACCTTTGTCATATCGTGATTTATAATAAGCTATCGAAAAATCAATACTGTCTTTGATAATGATCGGCGCTACAGCATCATAAAAATATAAAAAGTCTTTATCAACAAATTCAGCGATTGCCGCTGATAAAGCAGGACTAGTTAATGGTCCACTAGCAATGATCGTTGGACCGTCGGGAATAGCGGTTAGCTCTTTATGATAGACATTAACTAAGGGATGTTCAGTGATCATTTTAGTGATTTTCTGGCTAAAACCATCGCGATCAACAGCTAAAGCACTGCCAGATGGTAAGGCATATTCATCCGCTACTTTCATGATCAATGAATTAAAACTGCGCATTTCTTCTTTTAAAAGACCTACACCGTTCACTAAAGCGTTACTACGCAGTGAATTAGAACAAACAAGTTCCGCAAAATCACCTGTTTTATGTGCAGGCGTTAAGGTATGTGGCCTCATTTCGATCAGATTGACACCAATTCCTTTGTTTACCAGTTGCCAAGTTGCTTCGCAACCAGCTAATCCAGCCCCAACAACGGTAACTCTTTTCATTTTGTGGTTTTCCCTTTAGTTGTCTTCTTTTTCGTTGTCGTCGTTTTCTTCTTTTTAGTTACTGCCGGTTTTTTAGCAGTTGTATCAGTAGTTGGCGTATCTTCTACCTTTTTTTGTTTTTTCTTCTTAGCGTTTTCATCAGGCTGAATGTAGCGACATTTAGGAAAAGCGCTGCAACCAACAAAATAGGTGTTGTAACGGCTCTTTCTTTTGATCAATTCACTGCCACATTCAGGACACATAATCCCCAATTTGATAGGCTCTTCTTTAACTTTATTAACCAAGGGTCTTGTGTATTTGCATTTTGGATATGTACTACAAGATATAAACTTACCAAAACGACCTAATCTAATAACTAGCTCTCCTCCACACTCAGGACAAGCTTCACCGACTTTCTCTACTTCTTTTTTCTCCATTTTTTGATAAGCGTTATCAACAAGTGGAATAAAACAGTCATAAAAATCTTTTAGCGTTTCATAGTTACTTAATTTTCCTTCAGCGATCTGATCTAGATCATTTTCCATATCCGCCGTGTATTTCACATTTATAATACTACTGAAAAACTCACTTAGTTTCTCATCAGTTAATATCCCCTGTTCTGTTGGGATAAACACTTTAGTCTTAGATCCTTCACTACTACGAGCATAATCGACATACTTACGATTAATGATCGTATCAATGATAAAGGCATATGTACTTGGTCTTCCAATTCCTAACTCTTCTAATACCTTGATCAAACGAGCCTCACTATATCTCAATGGTGGTTCAGTAAAATGTTGCTTACCATATACTGGACTACTTGGTAGTAACTTTTCTTGTTCAACAAAGGTCGGGATTATCTCATTTTTACTACTTTCATATTCTTTATAGATCTTCAAATAACCATCAAAGATCATAACGCTACCACTAGCGGTAAAATCATATTGTAATTGGTTAAAGATAACACTCAATGTTTCAAACTTAGCTGCGGACATTAATGAAGACATAGCCCGAATATAAATCAATTTATATAATTTATACTGATCAGCACTTAAATAGTCTTTGATCTTCTCGGGATCATTGTTGATACTTGTTGGTCTAATCGCCTCATGGGCATCTTGTGCTTTTTCATCATTTTTCGTCTTATAATAACCTAAATACTCTTTACCAAAATCAGCGACGATCTTCGCTTGAGTGGCTTTAATGAATGTTTCACTGAAACGTGTTGAATCAGTACGCATGTAGGTGATCAAACCTTGTAATTCACCATTGATCTCAACACCCTCATATAATCTTTGGGCAGTCATCATTGTCTTTTTAGCTGAGAAGTTAAGCTTCGTTGATGCTTCTTGTTGTAAGGTTGATGTGATAAACGGCATTTTGGGTTGTCTTTGATTTGTCTTGGTCTTTACCGAACTAACTGTAAACTCGCCATTACACGCGTCAATTATCTTTTGGACATCATCCCCATTACTCAGTTCTGGTTTTTTACCATCAATCTTAGATAGATCAGCTGTAACCTTCATATCATCTTTATCAAAATCAGCGTGAACGGTCCAGTATTCTTCACTTACGAAAGCATTGATCTCACGCTCTTTTTCACAGATTAGTTTTAAAGCTACCGATTGAACTCGACCAGCCGATTTACTTTGAATCTTTGATTTTAATAAAGAAGAAAGCTTAAATCCAATTATACGATCAAGGATCCTCCGTGTTTCTTGTGATCTAACAAGATCCATATCAACAGTTCTTGGATCATCAAAAGCTTTAATGACGGCATCCTTGGTTATTTCATTAAAGATAACTCTATTTTTTTCATTGATATCAAGATCTAACTCTTCCGCTAAATGCCAAGAGATAGCCTCTCCTTCACGGTCAGGGTCAGTAGCTAGAAAGACTTGATCAGCTTTTTTAGCTTTTAGTTTAAGTTGTTTAACAACATCTTTTTTATCAGGACTTATGACATAAGTTGCTTTAAATCTATCCTCGACATCAACACCTAAAGCGCCCTTGCCTTTTTTCGCTAGATCACGGATATGACCTTTACTAGAAACAACTTCATATCCCTCACCTAAATACTTCTCGATCGTCTTTGATTTAGACGGTGATTCAACAATTACTAATTTTCGCATTTAATTACCTCTATCCTATCTATTAATAGTTAATTTTCTTTGATTTGTCAAACATATCACCTAATTGTTCAATATCTTCTATACATGTTAGCACATTAGCTCCTTGTTTGATCAAGTAATTACACCCACTTTCTTGATCAGTTAAGGGATGTGGAACAACATAGACTTCTTTATTTAATTCAATTGCTTCATTAACAGTTAACATCGTACCACTTTGCATTCCGGCTTCAGTAACGATCAGAGATTCTCCCAATGCCGCTATCAAACGATTACGAAAAGGAAAATGATAACGCATTGGTAATATATCCTGAGGGTATTCACTTATCAATAATTGATTGTTGCGCATGTCTTTATATAGTTCGCTATTTTCTTTTGGATAAATTCGATCAATGCCACAACCTAAAACACCAATTGAATTACCTAATTGATTAGCTTGCTGATGAGCAATCTTATCAATTCCCTTCGCCATTCCACTTACGATCACCCAAGAACCGCTAAGTTTATTAACGATCTTTTTAGTGATCATCGCTCCATATTCACTATAATTGCGCGAGCCAATGATGGCTATTTTCCTTTTGGTTAATAAGTTGATGTTGCCCTGATAAAACAAGACAAACGGGGGAAAACGAAGGCTTTTAAACTCTTCAGGATAAAGTAAATCGTTAATCGTAATATAATCTACTTTATACGATAGTGGATTTATATCTTCTTCATCTTTAATTGCTTGATAAATCTTGTGATAATTACCACCATACTTTACAGCTAATGCTACTAATTGCCAATCTTCCATATCATCACCAAACTATCATTACTGATCACAGGTGATAATTCCTATTAGTATTTTATTCTTTTACTAATAGCGACTGGTCTATAACTAAGACGATGGATTGGCGTATAACCAAAATCGGCTAAAGCTTGAATATGAGCTCTTGTTGGATAACCTTTATTTTTAATAAATTGATACTCAGGGTAAAGCATATCATATTCATCCATAATCTTATCTCTTGTGACTTTAGCTAATATACTAGCTGCCGCAATCGATATACTTTTACTATCGCCTTTGATGATTGATTGCACATGCTTATCGATATATAAAGGCATTGCATCTGTTAAAACCTGCTTTGCTGGTAATGTACTTGCAATAAAGCTCATCGCTTCTTTGGTAGCTTGATAAATATTAGTATCATCAATCACTTGACGATCAACAACTTCAACAACAAAAGCCAATGCTTCATGGATTAAAACATCATAAAGATAATCTCTTTTTTTAATACTTAGTTTCTTCGAATCATTGATATCAGGATGATAATAACCGATCGGTAAGATGACTCCAGCTACTACTAAAGGACCGGCTAAAGGTCCTCTACCGGCTTCATCTATACCAATTACTAATTCATCATTATCCCAAAATACTCTTTCAAATTTTAATAGATCACTCATGAAAGGTTTGCCAAGTGATCGGACCAAATTGATCATCCCTTATTTCTTTGATGAGCATATCGATCGTTCTTTTTTGATCAGGATTATTATTCAATAAATAACCTCTTTTGTATGCTATCCGTTGTAAGACAACATAAGGATCAGCATCCAGTTCTATATCATAGCGCTTGATTAAACGCTCAGGATAGGCTTCTAAAAGCCTAGTCAAGCCAAATACAGCTATCTCATCTGTTGGTATAACCTCATCACTGATCGCACCTGTTAACCCTAAGTAAAGACCGATCATTTTATCATCAAATTTAGGCCAAAGAACACCTGGGGTATCGATCAGTTGTAGCTCATCATTAACGATGATCAGCTTTAATGAGCGAGTAACTCCAGGTCTATTAGCCGTTTGAACAACTTTTTTCTTCGTTAAGCGATTAATAAGAGTTGATTTGCCAACATTAGGTATGCCAACAACCATGGCTCTAATCGCTCGGGGATTTATCCCTCTTCTTTTTAAACGCTCATGTTTTTCACTCATTAAAGCCAAACAAGCGTTAGTTATCGGATTAATAAGACGATCAGCATTAAGATCAAACGCCAATGCTTTTTGAGTAAGATTCAACTGTTCTAACCACAATGTTGTTTCATTTTGATCAGCTTTGTCTTTTTTAGTTAAAATAATCAAACGTGGTTTACTCTTATCCATCTGATCTAAAACAGGATTACGACTAGCCTCGGGTATTCGAGCATCACGTAATTCAATGATCATATCAACTGCTTTTAGTTTTTCGCTCATCTCTCTTTGAGCTTTTGCCATGTGTCCTGGAAACCATTGAATAACCATTATTTATCCCCAAATTCAGAAAAAGGCCACAAAACAAAGACTCCTTTACTGACAATCTGTTTACGGCTAAAGGTTCCATAATAACGAGAATCTGTAGAATATGGGCGATTATCTCCCATCAGGAAATATTCATCATCACCTAAGATCATACAACTAACATTAGAGGTAAAGGCTTTTCTAACCTCATAACTATTAAGATAATCACTGTCAAAGAAATCTTCAGTGATAAATTGTCCATCGATAAATAATTTATCATTTTCGTAACAGAGCTCTTCATTTGGTAAAGCAATTACCCTTTTAACAAGATATTCACTAGTACCAGGGATTTCGGCCACAACGATATCAAAACGATCGATACCACCAATTGTAATACTAATAATACTTGAAAAGCCCGTATCTTTATCATGTAATGTCGGATACATACTATTACCATAAACGCGAACTGGTTTGATAAAAAAGGTGGTCAAGATCAACACAAAGATAAAAGAGATGATCGCTGTCTGTACCAATTCCATAAATTCTGATTTTTTCTTGATCTTGTTTTTTCCCATGTTTGTTACCTTCTATTCATTATATCATTTTTAGACTTACTATCAAAAGAAAAACCGGGGTACCGGCTTTACTTTCTGATTTCTGCTATACGTGAAGCCTTACCAGACAATCCACGTAGATAGAATAATTTAGCTCTTCTAACTTTACCACGTTTGATAACAGTGATACTATCGATCAATGGTGAATTGATAGGAAATGTTCTTTCAACACCAATTTGTGAGGACATCTTACGAACGGTAAATGTTTCCGCAACGCCTTTTCCACGACGACTTATCACAACACCTTCGAATGCCTGTATCCGTGATTTTTCGCCTTCTTTGATCTTTACATCAACACGAACTGTACAACCAGGACGAAACTCAGGGATGTCAGTACGTATCTGAGATTTTGTTATCTCATCAACTAAACTTAATTTCATTTTCCGTGCTCCTTTATCTAATTGTCAGCTCATATATCATTTATCGATCAGCGGAACTGCAATGCTTTTCAGCCATAATAAAATAACATATATCTAACTATATTGCAAGTTTAAACAGTGATCAAAGCTATTTGTTATTAAGCTTTATTGTCAAACAAGTTTATTCACTAATTTTATCAACGTCATCTATATATAAAGATATTTCACCACAGTTTAAACACACAGCGGCCTTTACTTTTCCAACATCATTAGACATAAAGGCATTATCAGAATCAGCTAGCCTAACACTTGCTACACCAGCAAAAACACTGGAAATATTAAGGCCATAACCTTCTTTCATCAATTCTTGACATCTAGGACATTTTCTTTTCAATTGAACAACCTCCTTAATTAAAAGTAAATCACTTTTTAGTTATGAACATAAGCTACACTTATGAGTCTTTATCATTTCGATATTCAAGAATATCGCCAGGCTGACAATCTAACACCTTGCATATCTCATTAAGTGTACTTAGCTTAATACCTCTAGCTTTACCAGTTTTAAGTATTGATAGATTAACATTAGTGATTCCTACCCTCTCTGATAATTCTTTTAAAGACATCTTTCTTTTAGCCATCATTACATCTAGATTAATGATTATCATGTCAACCTCCTAAACAAACGCATCGTTTTCTTCTTTGATGATTGCCGCTTTCTCAACTAAATGAGCTAAAACAGCGGCGATAATTCCAATCGCTATCGCCACAAAACAAAAGAAGATCGACAAGATAAAAATAGAGGGATGATTTAAGTTTGTGATCAACAAAATGATATTGCCACAAAAGAAGATAACAGCGATGCTCAAACATAACAACATTATCCATTTTAGATAACCAACATTTTGAAATGAAAATGAATTATCAAGTTCAACTTGATGAGCTATTTTCCAAACAAAAACTAAAACACCATAACATGGTATTAATGTGATCAAGATTAAGATATTCCATGGTAATGTAGAAACATCATAACCAGCTATGTCTGAGATAACAGTTGGATCAAGGATCATATCAAGCCAAAAATACACCATGATACCACCAAGACCAACTCCAATAACAATAGCTTTGATCCAATTTGCCAAAGATTTTTGATTCATGATACTTCCTCCAACACTTTTATTATAAAGAGCGATTAAAGATTAAGCAATAATAAATTATCGTTATACATTAATTAGTTTTATTCTCTTCACTTATTACTTCATCTAATAACTTGTTTGTTTCTTTATCAAATTCTTTATTAGCCAAAAGATCTTTACGATAGATATAAGTCTTTCTCAGCGATTCTTTTAAACGATACTTTCTGATATTTTCATGATGGCCTGATAATAAGATTTCAGGTACAACAAAACCTTCATAGTCAAGTGGTCGTGTATATTGAGGATGTTCTAGCAATCCATCTTCAAATGACTCAAATAAATGGCTATCTTCACTAATGACTCCATCAACAAGTCTTGTGATTGCATCAGCTACGACCATAGCCGCCAATTCGCCACCTGTTAATATATAATCACCAATAGAAATAACTTCATCCACATAATTTAAGATACGCTCATCATAGCCCTCATAATGAGCACAAATGATGATTAAATGTTCAAATTTAACCAAAGTACGAGCCTTGTTTTGATTAAATGTAGGTGCCGCTGGACTCATTAAAATGGTATGGCTTTTATCAGTTTTGACAAAACGTAAAGCGTCGATAACTGGTTGGGGAAACATGACCATCCCCTGTCCACCACCAAAGGGATAATCATCAACTCGTTTGTGTTT
>CAYNYC010000004.1:0-35948 GCA_964401415.1 uncultured Erysipelotrichaceae bacterium | reverse complement strand
AGTCTACTCGACAATTACACCAACAATGGTGGCTAGTTCAAGGTTTTTTACACCATGAGGGGCTTTTTCAATTACACCGGTTAGGTCTGTACCAGCGAATTGACCGTTATGAGTACCGTTTTCCCATTCGGGAATATCAGATACATCATAAATGATGTTGTCATGTGCTACATAGGCTGGCATACCATCTTTGCCATTATAGGCAGCTAATTCCTCTAGGGTTAGTTTGATTTCTTCTGTTTCATCAGTTGGTTCACCAGTAGAGGGTGTGTTATCACCTCCAGTTGGCGGATTGACAGTATCGTTTGACTGACAGCCAGTCAAAGACAGCGTTAAGGCAACAATAATTATTAAGAACCATTTCATATGATCACCACTTTCTTTGTTAATAATAAATTAAATAAAATACCAAGGACGAAGATAATGAAGTAAGAATAGTAAAACGAGCAAAATACCCATGTATCGATGTACTTTCGCATAGGTTCTATTTCTTGTACGTTTGAAAACTAGACCTAAAAGACCATTTAAAGCAAGAACGATCAGTAATAAGGTTCCGGTATGAAAAGCTATCCGACCCAGTTTTAGATAACCATGGATCAGTCCGGTTAAAACTAATAGACCACCAATATAGGGGTGTATCTTACGACCGTTTTTCAAGAATAAATTGTAGTTTTTGTTTTTCCCCTTTAGCCAACGTTTGTTTATTTCAATTGCCAAGGGAAAAGATAATAGTACAAATAGTAAAAATGCGTTGAACCAACCTAACATGTTATCAGTCCTTTCAAGGTATGTATTATCAAGATGATAATGCATTATTTGCGGTAAATTATGATCATTATTATTAATAAACTCATCATAACGCTATATTATTAGAAAATCTATTATAATGACTTATTTTTTTTTAGTGATTTTATTTACTTAATTAAAAGCGATGTAGTTATTCGTTGAGGTAGGCTTGATCTTTTAATTAGTAGAGTGATTTGATTGAAATGTGAATACTAATAACTTAAAAACATAGTTAGAGTACTATCAATGTTTAAATCACCAACAGTTTAGTTAAGACACTTTAGATACTTAATTACCAAAATAGTCGTAAATAAGCTATAATAAGGCTATAAATGATACTAAATTAATTACAGGAAATGGATATGATATGAAAAAAACAGCGAAGTATAAGATAATCGAGAATTACATCAAAGAAGAGATTGAACGGGGTAACCTAGATATAGGTGATCAGATCATGACTGAATATCAATTGAGTGATAAGTTTGGTATTGGGCGCTTAACAGTTAATAAAGCGATTATTAATCTGGCTAAAGAGGGTTATATCAAACGAATTGCTGGTAAAGGTTCTTTTGTGATCTCACAAACAGTTACGCGTGACCTCTTTGTTAGAAGAAGTTTTACCCAAGATATGGAAAGTATTGGACTTAAAGCCGGCTCATTACTAATGGAATATAAGTTATTAATGGGAAGAGAAGCGCCGAAGATTGCCCGTCATTTAGATTTACGGATGGATGATTACATGCATTATTTTGCTCGATTAAGAACCGGAGATGGCGAACCAGTAGCTATCAGTTATACCTATGTTCCAACGAAGATCATTAAGGAATTTGATCTAACTGTTCTTAATGAATCATTGAATAAGTATTTTGAAGACATGGGTATTGTGGATAATGGTACTAAACAAAAGATGTCAGCTCATTTACCGACTAAAGAACAAAAGGAATTATTGAATATTGATCATGAGGCACTGCTTAGAAGTGCTCATACGCGTTTTACTAAGGATAATGTTGCTTACGAGTATACAGAGACTTATTATCGCTCAGACATGTTTGAATATACTTTTGATTCAAACTTAGCAATTAGAGATACTGATTGATCAATACATTGTTGACACAACAAGTTATGTTGTGTCTTTTTTTATGATCAAAGAAGTGCTATAATCCTGTTAATAAAATTTGTTAAAAAGAGATAGATTAAACAAACTGATATCAAGGTATGATGATGAACAAAGTACTTTATAATTAGTTGATTTACATAATTTACCCAACTAAAATTAATAGTTTAAAAAAATAAGTCCATGTGGTATAATAATTACAACAAAATTGTGGTACAAAACTAAAGGAGATATTATGAAAAAAAGCAAATTAAGCTTATTTGCAATGATTTTAGGAATTATTGCTTCATTTATTTTATTGAGTACATTATTCTCTTCTTCTGGATCTAGTGACAGTGCTACACAACTTGGAGAGTCAATAGGAAAAGCAATTGTAGCACCATCAGCAATATGTACGGTTATTGCAACACTACTAAACATCATAGGGTATTTTACAATTAATAGGGTTTTAACATTGATATCAGCAATATTTTATGTTTTAGGACTTGTATTGATGCCATTGTGGGGGTTTGTTGGAATACCTTCAATGATACTACAATTTATTGCTTATGCAAAAATGAAGAAATCAGTGGATTAACAATAGTATGAATTAATAAAAGAAAGTAGTAATGATATGAAAAAATAACAGCATTAGTACTTATAGTTTTAATGTCAGTATCTTTAGTAGCCTGTTGGGGTAGCGGAGATACTGATTGAGCAAGTCACTACTGACACAACAAGTTATGTTGTGTCTTTTTTTATGATCAAAGAAGTGCTATAATCCTGTTAATAACAATTTGTTAAAAAGAGATTATTAACAAGAGATATCAAGATGTTAGAAAGTTATAGAGGATAACTGATGGATAAACTAATTGATTTTTATGAATTAACGATGGCTTATACTGATTTTAAAAATGATAAGATGCATGAAAAATGTTATTTTGATGTTTTCTTTCGTAAGAATTTAAGTGAGGGTGGCTTTAATATTGCTTGTGGTCTTGATGATATCATAGAGATGATTGAAAACTTTGGTTTTAATGATAAAGATATCAATTATCTTCGTTCACTAAAGACTTTTGATGAGGAATTTTTAGAATACTTACGTAATTTTCGCTTTCGAGGTGATATTTATGCTGTGGAAGATGGAACACCTATCTTTCCCCAAGAACCGATTATCACGGTCATTGGTAATGCGATTGAAACACAACTCATTGAAACTGATCTATTGAATCGGTTTAATCATGGTTGTTTGATCGCTACTAAGGCTAGACGAATCATTAATGAAACAAAGGACAAGGCGGTTATGGAATTTGGTGCTCGTCGAGCTCAAGGGCGCGATGCAGCGGTCTTTGGGGCTAAGTTTGCCTATATAGCGGGTGTAGTAGGAACGTCTTGTTATCAAGCTGGTAAAAACTATGGTATACCAATCTTGGGAACGATGGGGCATAGTCATATCATGAAGTATGGCAGTGAATATGATGCGTTTTTAGCTTATGCTAAGATCTTTCCTAATAATTCAATCTTTTTAGTTGATACCATTGATACCCTACGTAGTGGGGTCCCTAATGCGATCAAGGTTGCTCATGACTATCTAATACCTAACGGATATCGTTTAAAAGGGATCCGACTTGATAGTGGTGATCTTGCTTATTTATCTAAACAAACCCGTATTATGTTGGATGAGGCGAATATGCAGGATTGTAAGATATCGGTTTCTAATTCACTAGATGAGCGCTCAATCAAAGACTTGTTAGAAGAGGGGGCACAAATTGATGCCTTTGGGGTTGGTGAAAAACTGATCACTTCTAAAGATGATCCCGTATTTGATGGTGTTTATAAACTAGCAGCGCTTGAAAAAGATGGAATAATCATTCCTAAGATCAAGGTAAGTGAAACCAAAGCGAAACTAACTAATCCTGGGCATAAGAGACTATATCGTTTCTATGATAAAAATACAGGTTACGCACTTGGTGATCTGATCGCTTTAGCTGATGAGGTGATCCCACTTGATGAGTATGTTTTGTTTGATGAAAATGAAAACTGGAAACAGACAAAGATCAGCAATTATGTCGTAAAAGAACTACAAGTACCAATCATAAAAAATGGTGAGACTATCTATAAAGTGCCAACTCTTGATCAAAGAAGAGCTTATTGTCAAAGTCAGATTGATACGCTCTATCCAGAAGTATTAAGGATCAATAAAGCTCATAATTATTACGTAGATCTATCGCAAGCTCTTTTAGATTTAAAGCGTGATCTAATCTATAAGAGTACTCAACAGTTATAATAAAGGGGGTTATATGAAAGTCGGAGTTTATGTAGGTAGTTTTGATCCTGTCCATAAAGGACATATCAATATGGTCAAACAGTTATTGAATCGACGAGTCGTTGAGAAGGTGATGATGGTCGCTACGGAAAGCTATTGGTCTAAATCATTAGATGCCTCTTTAAATGATCGCTTAGCGATGTTAAAGCTTTATCAATCTAAACGGATAATCATTGATGAAAAACACAATCATCTTGTTTATACATATCAAGTATTACAAGCAGTTGCTCAAGATAATCCTGATTGGGATCTATATTTGATCATTGGTGATGATCTGATCATCAGTCTTGATCGCTGGCAAAATCTTGATGAACTATTAAAATTTAAGATCATTGTTTTAAATCGGACCGGGATTGATATCGATCAATACATTCATAAATTACCTGATCCTAAAAAGATCATCAAAGTCAACGATCTGATCAAGTATGATATATCATCAAGTCAAGTCCGTCAGTTGATCGCAAATGATCAAATAGAGGGTTTAAACAACTATTTAGATCATGGGATCATTGATTATATCTTGAAGATGAAACTTTATCAGGATTAAGAAATGAAACAATACCAAAATGAAAGAGAATTCTTAGAAGATTATGATGCTAGTCAATATGATCTTTTATCACTGACGACCGATATCTTGGTTTTTAGTATCGCTGATGGATTAATCACTAACTATCGAAAATTACCTGATAAGTTATTTAGTGTTTTACTTGTTAAAAGAAAGAGTTATCCTTTCAAAGATCGCTGGTGTTTACCAGGAGGGTTTTTACGGATCGATGAAGATCTGGAAGATGGACCTAAAAGGATCTTGATCAAGGAAACTAATCTTTCTTCTGTTTATTTAGAACAGTTATATACTTTTGGGGCTGTTGATCGAGATCCCCGGTTACGGGTTATCAATACTGCTTATCTTGCTTTAGTGGATAAGGATCGTTTGTATGATGAATTATTAGCTGATGCGGCTTGGTTTAATATCAAACAAATTGAGAATGATAAGATGATCAGTATTACATTAAGTAATGAACATGATCAATTTGTGATCAAACTTAACAAGCTTACTGATAAGATCATTACGCCGAAAGATGTTGAGGTAGTGATCAATGATGATCTAGCCTTTGATAATGCATTGGTATTGGCGATTGGGATCAATCGTTTACGTAATAAGCTTAATTACACAGATATTGTCTTTAATATGATGCCTGATACTTTTACTTTAAAACAAGTACAGAAAGTATATGAGGCCATCTTGGACAAAAAACTACACGATCAAGCTTTTCGTCGTTTAGTAAAGGATAAAGTGATCAAGACTGATCAACTTATTGTCAGTGGGGGTCATCGCCCCTCGATCCTTTATCGTCGTATTGATAAATAAAAGATTATCTTTTATGTTATAGTGGTCTTTGTTATAATTACTATGCTTTAGGAGGATGTTTGTGGATCAAAAATTAATAAGAAATTTCTCAATCATTGCGCATATCGATCATGGTAAATCAACTTTAGCTGATCGTATTTTGGAAATGACCAAAACCGTAGCGAAACGTGATATGATGGCGCAAATATTAGATACCCTTGATTTGGAAAGAGAAAGAGGTATTACGATCAAGCTTAATGCTGTGCAACTTAAGTATCAAGCTCAAGATGGTTTAGAGTATACATTACACCTGATCGATACACCAGGGCACGTTGATTTTACCTATGAAGTATCACGCTCTTTAGCGGCATGTGAGGGAGCAATCTTAGTTGTGGATGCGGCGCAGGGCATTGAAGCGCAAACCCTAGCTAATGCTTATTTAGCACTGGATAATGATCTTGAGATCATTCCGGTTATTAATAAGATTGATCTACCGAGTGCGGAACCCGATAGAGTGATCAAAGAGATTGAAGATGTTATTGGCTTATCAGCTCAAGATGCCCCACAGATATCAGCTAAAAACGGGATTAATATCGATCAAATACTGGAAGCGATCGTTAGACGCGTACCACCACCAAAGGGAGATATCGCTAATCCTTTAAAAGCCTTAGTGTTTGATTCATATTATGATTCATATCGCGGAGTTATCGCCTTTATTAGGATAAAAGAGGGAACAGTGGCGGTTGGTGATGAGATTCGCTTAATGGCTACTGGTAAAACATATTTGGTAACGGAATTAGGAGTACGTAGTGTTAGTGAGATAAAGAAAGACCGCTTAGTTTGTGGTGAAGTTGGTTGGTTAGCTGCTAGTATTAAATCTATTCAAGATGTCCATGTTGGTGATACGATCACAACCGTGATCAATCCAGCTAAAGAAGCACTACAGGGCTATCGAACGATCACCTCGATGGTTTATTGTGGACTGTATCCTGTTGATGCTAAAAGATATAATGATCTAAGAGATGCCCTAGAGCGACTACAGCTTAATGATGCTTCTTTGCATTTTGAGGCTGAATCATCCCAAGCATTAGGTTTTGGTTTCCGTTGTGGCTTCTTAGGACTATTACATATGGATGTTATTCAGGAGCGTTTAGAACGAGAATATGATCTTAATCTAATCGCTACAGCGCCTAGTGTTATTTATCATGCTTACTTAACCGATGGAACAATGATCAATGTAGATAATCCCGCCTTGATGCCACCGGCAACACGGATCGATCATATTGAAGAACCAATGGTTAAAGCGACCATCATGGTACCAAATAACTATGTTGGCGCCGTCATGGAGCTTAGTAATAATAAGCGTGGTATCTATAAAGACATGACTTATATCGATGATAATCGCATTGCTTTAACCTATCATTTACCCTTAGCGGAGATCATCTTTGATTATTTTGATAAACTAAAATCATCGACTAAAGGTTATGCCTCACTTGATTATGAATTGATCGAATATAAAAAAGATGATCTGATCAAATTAGATATATTATTAAATAGTGAATTGGTTGATGCTCTTTCGGTGATCGTTCATCGTGAACAAGCTTATAGCCGTGGTAGTATCATTACTCGTAAACTTAAAGATCTTTTACCAAAACAACAGTTTGAAATACCAGTACAAGCCGCGATTGGCAGTAAGATCGTAGCCCGTACTAATATCAAATCTTTGCGTAAAGATGTTTTATCTAAGTGTTATGGTGGGGATATCAGCCGTAAAAAGAAGTTACTTGAAAAACAAAAAGAAGGTAAGAAACGGATGAAGTCAGTCGGCAGTGTTGAGATACCGCAAGAAGCTTTCATGGCGGTCTTAGCTCGTGACGATAGTTAAAGATTGTCATTTTGACAATCTTTTATTGATATAGGAGGTAATAAAGATGGATGAGTTATGTTTAAAGATACAAGAATTACGTAAGAGTAGGGGTTGGTTAGAAACAGATACTGACGCTATCTTAGCTAAATCGATCATTATTGAAGCAGCTGAACTCTTAGAGTGTTATCAATGGGATGAGCAAAATATCGACAAAGAAGCGATCAAAAGTGAGATCGCCGATGTCTTGATGTATACGATCTCTCTTTGTATTCATTATGGTTGGGATTACAAGGAAGTAGTCTTAAGTAAGTTTGACGATATTAAAAGTCGTTATCCAAGCGTAAAATGATCAGTTCTTTATATGTCCACATTCCCTTTTGTCGAAGTATCTGTGCCTATTGTGATTTTTGTCGTGTTGGTTATGATCAAAACTTAGTTGATCAGTATTTAGTAGCTCTTCAACAAGAATTAAGTCAAAGAGTTGATCAGCAAAACCTGCAAACGATCTACATTGGTGGAGGAACGCCCACGGCTTTAAGTGATGAGCAATTTCAAAGACTGTTGCTGATATTACAACCGTACACAAAAGATGTCAAAGAATATACAGTTGAGATAAATCCAGAAACATTAACAAAGACTAAACTGGCTTTACTTAGTACTTATGGTATTAATAGAGTAAGTCTTGGTGTCCAAACATTAGATGATCGGTTACTAGCAATCATCAAACGCCAACATACAACTCAACAAGTATTTAAGGCGATTGATGATCTTTTAGCTTGTGGTATAGATAATATTTCTGTTGATGTCATGTTTGGCTTACCAACGCAAAGTTTGGCTGATTTGATGGAAACACTTACTACTTTGATAGCTTGGCCAATCAAACACATCTCATTATATGATCTAACGATTGAAGAACATTCATATTTTGGTCGTCATCATATCAAAAAAGCAGATGATGAGTTATGTGATCAAATGTATTTTTCAGCGATCGCTCTTTTAGAAAAAGCGGGGTTCAAACAATATGAGATCAGTAACTTTGCCAAACCAGGTTATCAATCTCAACACAATATCGTTTATTGGCAATATCAAGACTTCTATGGTATTGGCTTAAACGCCTCTGGTAAGCTTGATCACGTGCGGTATACTAATACCACCAATTTCGTGCATTATCTGGCTGGTCAATACATTGATGAGAAGATCATGAATGATCATAAACAGTATTTATTTGAAAGACTGATGATGGGGTTGCGCTTAAAGGATGGAATATTGTTGAATGAAGATGAAGCAAACGATATAATATGTATATACAAAGATGAACTAGCCGATCTGATTCACAAGGGTCTATTAGTACTAGTTGATCATCGCCTAAAAGCGACTACTAAAGGCTATCCAATCTTAAATGATATTTTGATTGATTTATTACCAAAGTAGGATATTTATCTTAAAAACAGGAGGAAGAAAATGAACGAAGTTTATCATCAAGAGGTAAAAGCGATCTTTAAAAAGATCTTTGCGACACAAAAACAGAATGTTATTGATGCTTGTCAGTTAGGTTACGATTCAGTTTTAAAGGGTAAGAAATTCTATGTATTAGGTACTGGACACTCCCATGTAGTACCTGAAGAATTATACGCTAGATTGAAAGGTACTGATTTTTTTACTCCAATTATTCCACCAGAGTTTATGTTGCATCAGTTTCCTGGCAAATCATCAGCCATTGAACGTTTAGCCCCGTATGCGGATATTGTGTTAGGTATGTATCCAATTGAAGAAGGCGATACGATGATGTTGGTATCTAATTCGGGACGTAATGGATTATTGGTTGAACTAGCCCTAAGAACGAAAGAGAAAAAGGCTAACTTGATCACGATGGTAAATCATGAACAAGCAAAAGTAATTCCAAGTCGCCATAGTAATGGTAAGAATATGATCCATTATGCGGATACGATCATTGATAATTGTGGACCATTTGGGGATGCTGGTCATGACCTTGGTGATGGCTTAATGACAGGGTCTACATCAAATATGACAACAACGATGCTCGCGCAGATGATGAATGCGATCATGATCAATTTATCAAGTAATGGTAAAGAATCTAACATGGAAGTCTTGAATCGTTTTGAAGAGTATTTCTTTAATAGTTTCAACCAAACGGTTATGCAAAAAGAGAATCTTCATCAAGCAGCACTACTTATCAATGAAACCATCGCTAATGAGCGTAAATTCTTTGTATACGGTGGTGGACATTCACATATCGTCACTGAAGAAGTGTATAGTCGTGCTGGTGGAGTACCATTTATCACACCAATTTTAGAAGATGAGATCATGGTCCATATGAGCGCTGATAAATCTAACTTAATGGAAACATCAGTTGAATACGCCTCGATCTTAATGCAGAAATATGGTTTAAAGAGTAATGATTTACTAGTTATTGTTTCTAATTCGGGAAAAGGGCGCTTAACCGTTGAATTTGCTAAATTGGCTAAAGAAGCTAATGTAAAAATTGTCGCTTTGACTAATCAACGCCAAGCACAAACGACTAAATCAATGCATCCAAGTGGTAAGTTACTAGTTGATTTTGCGGATATTATCATTGATAATTGTGCGCCAGTTAATGATGCGGCCTTTATGATCGAAGATCGCGTTTGTTGTCCTTTATCAACGTCATTAGCGTGTTATCTTGCCCAAAGTTTGATCGTTGATCTATGTCACATCATGATTGATGCTGGTGTAACACCACCTATTGCCTTAAGTGGAAACCTTGACCCACAAACCGAAAAAGAAAAACAGACTAAGGCAGCCAGTATTGCGGCTAGAAGTAAGTACAAAGATCGATACCTCTATCAAGGTCCAAAACCGAGGTAGAAGTAAAAAAAAGATAATTAATAATAAACCCCTTCATCTAATATATAGACAAGGGGTTTATTTTTATAAGCGTACTTTTTTGAATTGATAAGACAGAAACAAGTCCTTGTTGTATAATACAAAAAGGAGTGATAGTTATGTTTAATATCTTGATCGTTGAAGATGATCGTAATTCACGTAAGCTCATGGAAATTATCTTGAAGGCAAATGGTTATGAGTATTTTTCAGCTGCCAATGGTGTCCAAGCTCTTGAAATCTTAGATAATCACCAGATTGATCTTATTATCTTGGATATTATGATGCCCAAGATGAATGGGTATGAGCTAACTAAGGAATTAAGGAATAATAAGATTGATATACCAATACTAATGATCACTGCTAAACAATTATTAGAGGACAAGAAAAAAGGTTTTATCGCCGGTACTGATGATTATATGGTCAAACCAGTCGATGAAGAAGAGATGTTATTAAGGATCAAAGCTTTACTAAGAAGAGCTAAGATCGCTAATGAACATCAATTGATCATTGGTAAGGTAATCCTTGATTATGATTCATTGACTGTCATTCGCGACGATGTGAAACAAATGTTACCACAAAAGGAATTTTATCTTTTATATAAATTATTATCTTATCCTGATAAGATATTTACACGTTTACAACTGATGGATGAGATTTGGGGTATGGATTCTGAAACACTGGATAATACCGTTAATGTTCATATTAATAGACTACGTAATCGCTTTGAAGACTTTCCAGAATTTGAGATCGTTACTGTACGTGGTTTAGGTTACAAAGGAGTAAGACATGAGTAATACTAAACAGAAAAAACCAATCAATCTATTGGTGTTTCTTTCCTTATCCGTCTTCTTTATCTTGATCTTAACAATGATCGTCGCTGTTGCGATCGTTTATCTATTAGTCAGTATGGGTATGTTAAAAGATCTATCGGAATTAAGTTTATTAAAGAGTTTTATCCTACTCGCCACCATTAGTATCATCATGGGAACGATCTTGACCACCTTGATCGGTAATAAGATCTTAGCTCCATTTCGAGTATTAAATGTCGCTATGAAAAAATTAGCCGCCGGCGATTTTTCGGTTAGAGTGAATCTTTCTAATCGGATCGCCTCATATGAATTTGATGATCTATCCGCTAGTTTTAATCTAATGGCTGAACAATTGGGTAGTGTCGAGATGTTAAGAAGTGATTTTGTCAATAACTTCTCTCATGAGTTTAAAACACCGATCGTATCGATCAAAGGATTTGCGAAGATCCTTAAAAAAGGAGAGTTATCACAACGCGATCAAAATGAATATCTTGATATCATCATTAGTGAAGCAGAAAGACTTTCTACTCTATCACAAAATGTTTTAAGTTTATCGAAGATCGAGAATCAGTTGATCATCACTAATAGTGAAGTATATGATCTAAGTGAACAAATACGTTGTGCGATCTTATTATTAGATAATAAGTGGCAAAGAAAAAACATCACTTTTGATATCGACATAAATGAAATATTCTTTAATGGTAATGAAGAAATACTAAATCAGGTATGGATAAATCTTATTGATAATGCGATCAAATTCTCACAAAATGATGGTCTAATAAGTATAAGTTTAAAAGATATAAGTGATAATGTTATATTCACCATTAAAGATCAGGGTATTGGTATGAGTAGTGAAACACAGAAATATATTTATGATAAATTTTATCAAGGAGATAACTCTCATTTCGTGGAAGGTAATGGTATTGGGATGACGATTGTTAAAAAGATAATCGATCTTTACAAAGGTAATATCACGATTGATAGTGAAGTCAATGAAGGAACAATGATCACAATACAGATACCGATGAATTGATTGTTTACGCAATGAACAAGCTCTTGCAAATAGTAAGTAACTATGTTAATATTTATAAGCTTTTGTACTAAGTTTTATGGATTTCCTCATCCTATTACCTGGTACATTAGGACACATAACAGGAGGAAAACATGTTATCAAAACAGGAAAAGACAGCTATTATCAAAGATAATGCTCGATTTGAAGGTGATACTGGAAGTGTTGAGATCCAAGTAGCCGTCTTAACGGAAAAGATCAATCGCTTAACGGAACACCTAAAAATTCACAAGAAAGACTTCCATTCATTGAGAGGCTTAATGAAAATGGTTGGTCATCGTCGTAATTTAATGACGTATTTACGTAATAATGATGTAAAACGTTATGCCGAACTTGTGGCTAAACTTGGCTTACGTAAGTAAAACAAATGAAGAAAACGCTAGATAAAATCTAGCTTTTTTATACTAATTATTGATCTTATAAACGAAGAACGACGCTACATTTCTGTAGCGTCGTTTATAAATTGATCAATTATGTGCTTTATCTATTTAACTATTATCCGTTTATTAGTTTAATGACTTCATCCGCAAATACTTCTCCAGCTCCGCGCGCGTAGCGACATGATAATACTTCATATCCACCATTATCAAAGCTTTCAGCATCTGGTAAATAACCTTGACCATCAAAAGAATAACCTACGATTAAGGTATTATCGGCTTTAGAGCCTGCATAGATACGATCAGCAACTTTTGAGAATATTTCAAATGGAGTGAAAACAACGACATTGTTATCAAGTCTTAAGACACCACAGGGAATATCCGTTACGATCTTATCTTGAGATTGAGAATAACGATATTCAACATTAATTCCTTGAAGAGCTGTTTCATATATTCTTAGTTCTCCAGCAGAAACTTTGTCTTTCTTTTCAGCTAATGTCTTTTCATATTCTTTGATCTGTTGTAGATAATAATCTTCATTTTCATATTGTTTCTTAGGAAGCTTAACAATATGTTCAACATATGAGAAATTACTAATGTCTTTACATTCTGTAACTTCAACTAATGATTTAACCTCATCTGCTAAGATACCACCAAGACGATCACATTCTTCAAATGTTTGGGCAGTTCTGGTAAAGCGAGTTGACACATCACCACAAGCTCCTTGTAAATATAGTGGTAAGAATCCATTATCAACAAGTTTGTCCATGGTATAACCTTGGTAGTCTTTAGATACTTGCATGTTGCTAGGACTCATAAGTGTAGGATGGCAATTGAAATTGACAACTACTCCTTGATTTCCGTTCTGTTTAAAAGTCATGATCTTTAAGATAGTGTTTACATCAATTTTAGAGTCACGACGATTGGCGCCAACGCCTCTAACAAGTTTTTGATTAAAGCCAATCTTAACTTCTTTAGCTTTCGAAGCGGCTTCTCTGATGCCTTCAGCAATTTTCTGTTTTACTTCTTCGATCATCATTTCGATATTAGTATCATATTCCGAATCACGAAGAGCTGGAGCTGAATGCGAGTGGACATTAGTAATGACAATATCGAGTCCTTTGATACCGACTCTTTTTTTGATATCATCGATGATTGGTTGATAGTAGCCGGCATATATGCCTAAAAGGTCACAGCTTACCATGGCAAAGTTCTTTTCGCCATCTGTAATAAAAACGCTGTTTGCATAAAGATCATCATGAATGCTATGGGCATAATCTTTTCTTGCTCCATATCCTGAAAGATAGATTGGTAGGGGAGTATCAAGTTTTTTCTTTGAGATTGCTATTTTTATGCTCATTATATTTCCTTCTTTCTTTGTGTAATTATAGTATAACATATAAGGTATTTATTCCAATATTGTATTGAATCATTTATTCGCTTTTAGATTAAATTCATGGTTTTTAAAGCTATTATAAAACCAAATATGGTAACAATACAGAAGGCATAACTGTATACAAGAATGCCGCTGGTAATCTCTTTATGAGCCCCTAAACGAGCAGCCATGGGAAAACATGAGATAGCGGAAGGGGCAGTAAACAAGGTCATGATTACCGCTAACTGAGCGTTTCTAAAGCCAAGTAAAACAGCTACTGTAACAACCAAAGCGGGGAAGATCAATAGTTTGTTTAATACACCAAAAGAGATTAGTTTAATATCTTCTATCTCTTGCTTGAACTTAAATGATGAACCTAATAGGATCAATGAGATTGTTGTAGTAGCATCACTAATCACGATGGCTGTATCCTCAGCAAAAATCGGTAGTTTGATACCACTTAGTACCAAGACAATTGCTGAAACTGAGGCAATGATCATTGGATTTTTTATGACATCGAATATTATCTTACGTACTTCAATTTTTTTATCACCAAAGATTTCTAAAACTATCACTGCTAGAATATTAGCGAGAGGACCAAAGAAGGCTATCACGATGCTCATCATGCCACTGATCCCTTTACCATAAAGATTGATCGCTAAGGGTAAGCCAAAGATAACAAAGTTGCCTCTAAATGATGCTTGAATGATCGCGGCTCTTTTTGATGGATCAGAAGTGATAAAGAGAGTAGTTATGGTTATCGCGATCGTTATTAAAATAAGGGCTATTACTGAAAAAACGATCAATTTCACATCAAAGTCGGTCTTAAAGTCACTTTGATAGATATTGATAAAGATGCTCATTGGTAAAAGCAAGCTATAAACTAATGAATTCATTTCACTAGTTGTTTTACTACTAATTAAGTTTTTTTGCTTAAGTAGATAGCCAATAGCTAGTAAGATCATCAGTGGTGATATGATATTAAAAGATAAGATTACAGTATTCATTTTATTTTTCCTAACTTAGTAAATGCCTGTTTATTGTAGTAGATTATTGGATATATGTAAAGTAAATAAAACAATCTTATTTAGTTTACAGCCTCAATGTGTTATGATAAATGAGTTAAGAAATAGAGGTAAGAGAATGGCTAAAAAAGTATATGAATTAGAATTCTGCGGCCGTCATATCACCGTAGAAACAGGGGAGATAGCCAAACAGGCCAGTGGAAGTGTACTGGTTAGATATGAAGATACAGTGGTATTATCCGCTGCTACGGCATCTAGTGAGGCTAAGGATTTGGATTTCTTTCCATTGACTGTGATTTTTGAAGAAAAACTTTACTCGGTTGGTAAGATTCCAGGTGGTTTTTTAAGAAGAGAAGGTAGACCGAGTGAACACGCTACATTAACTTCACGTTTGATAGATAGACCACTACGTCCACTATTTGCGGAAGGATTCCGTAATGAAGTACAGGTTGTCAATACTGTCGTATCTGTTGACTATGATTGTTCACCAGAAATGGCTGCGATGTTTGGAGCTTCATTATCATTAGGTATCAGTGATATTCCTTTTAATGGACCTATCGCTGGTGTAACTGTTGGTTATGTTGATAACAAACTGATCATTAATCCTACAATGGAACAACTAGAAAAATCAGATTTGAATTTAGTTGTGGCTGGAACTAAAAAGGCCATCAACATGGTTGAAGCTGGAGCTAGAGAAGTTAGTGAAGAACTAATGGTTGAAGCTCTAATGTTTGCTCATGAAAACATTAAGGTATTATGTGATTTCCAAGATAAGATCATCGCAGAATGCGGTAAAGAAAAAAGAACCGTTAAGCTGTTTGTGCCTGAAGTTGAACTTGAACAAGCTGTTAAAGATTTCGCTCAGAAACGTTTAGAAGAAGCTGTTAGTATCAAAGAAAAATTAGTTCGTTATAACACAATAGACGAGGTTACTGCTGAAACAGTTGCTTTGTTTGAAACTAAAGAATATGAATCAGATAAGATCAAAGATAAAACGATCAAACAAGTTAAGGGAATATGTCATGATATTGTCGCTGCCGAAGTTCGTCGTTTGATCACAGTTGAAAAGATTCGTCCTGATGGAAGAGCAATTGATGAAGTTAGACCTTTGAATTCGCAGATTGATCTTTTACCAAGAGTTCATGGTAGTGCATTATTTACCAGAGGGGAAACACAAGTATTATCAATCACTACTTTAGGGGCATTAGGTGATAATCAGATAATTGATGATCTTACTGAGGTTGAATACAAGCGTTTTATGCACCAATACAATTTCCCACCATTTTCAGTTGGTGAAGTAGGTCGGATGGGTAGCCCTGGAAGACGTGAGATTGGTCATGGCGCATTAGGTGAAAGAGCCTTACTACAAGTTCTTCCAAGTGAAGAAGAGTTCCCCTATGCGATCAGAACAGTTGCGGAAGTATTAGAATCTAATGGTTCAAGTTCTCAAGCTAGTATCTGTGCTGGTACTATGTCATTAATGGCCGCTGGTGTGCCAATTAAGGCTCCAGTAGCTGGTATTGCGATGGGTTTGATCACATGGGGTGATAAATATACGATCTTAACTGATATTCAGGGTATGGAAGATCATTATGGCGATATGGATTTCAAAGTAGCTGGTACGGATAAAGGTATTACTGCTTTACAAATGGATATTAAGATTGAGGGTATTAATGGTGAAATCTTATCAGAGGCTTTAAATCAAGCTCACCAAGCTCGTAAGACAATCATGGCTAACATGATGGCAACGATCAATGAACCGCGTTCTAATGTCTCTAAATACGCTCCTAAGATCGTTAAGATGATGATCAGTCCCGATAAGATTCGTGATGTAATTGGTAGTGGTGGTAAGATTATCAACCAGATCATCGCTGAATGTAACGATGTTAAGATTGATATTGAAGATGATGGAAGAGTATTGATCTATCATCATGATCAAGCATCTATTGATAAAGCTCAAGCAATGATCGAAAATATCGTTAAAGTGGCTGAAGTTGGTCAAATATATGATGCTAAGGTAGTACGTATTGAAAACTTTGGTGCTTTTGTAGAGTTGTTTGCCGGTACTGATGGTTTATTACACGTATCTAAGATTGCGTATGAAAGAGTTGAAAAACCAAGCGACGTATTGAAGATTGGTGATATTGTCAAGGTAATCGTTACTGAAGTAGACGAAAAAGGTCGTGTTAATGTATCACGAAAAGCCTTACTTGAAAAACCCGAAGGATATGAAGAACCAGTAGCTAGACCTAGAAAACCATTTGTTCGAAATAAAGATCGAAAAGATAAAGAATAGGTTTCAATCATATGGAAAGGAAGATCAAATATGAATAAACAAGGCATGGTTAAACTAGTTGTCTTAGTTATGTTAGTTGCGATCTTGATCATGATCTTTAACTGGATAATATTTCCATTAGCTGATACGATCATTAGGATTGCTGGTGTTGTTTTATTGATATCTTTGTTCTCCTTTGTATATTTTGAAGTAAAAAAACGTATAAATAATAAGTAGGCGGAGCTAGTCTCCGCCTTTATTTTGGACTAACAGAGATAATTTTTATGTGTTAGAATATGACAAAGGAAGTGAAATAATGGATTGGTTAAAACAGGCACAACAATACAAAATTGAAAGGATAAAGATCAAATCATTAATATTGGACAGTGGTGTCTATACTGAGGCTATGATCAGATTGGCGATTATTTATGAGAATGCGTAATAAACCATGGGTTGAAGGCTTTCTAGCTAGTTTTTCAACAAACGTATTGATTAACGAACCTATTGCTTATAAAGGGTCTTGGCATCAAGTCTTAGCTTGTGACAAGTTACATGTTGAAATAGGTACTGGTAAGGGTGATTATTGGTTAACCATGGCCGAGCAATATCCAAGTGATGGCTGGATCGGAATTGAAAAAGAGCGTAATGTGGCAGCTATGGCTTTAAAGAAGTCATTAAATACAAATCTAAAAAACATCAAATATATCTTAAATGATGCCGATAAGATTAGCGAGTGGTTTGCGAAAAGTGAAATCGATGTTATTCATTTAAATTTTAGTGATCCTTGGCCAAAGAAGCGTAATACTAAGAAAAGACTGACTCATGATAGTTTCTTAGATCAATATCGCTTATTACTAAAAGATGATGGACAGATAATCATGAAAACCGATAATCAAAAGTTATTTGAATATAGTTTATTAAATATGCAAGACACGTGGCAATTGACTGAAGTATGGTTAGATTTCCGTCAAAGCGAACAACCAGACGCCATCACTGAATATGAAAAGAGATTTATGGATGAAGGCAAGCCAATCTATCGCGCCGTCTGGCAAAAACGCTAGTGTAAAATTTTCATGAAAGCTGTATAATATCAGTAGGAGTGTGTGAATTGAAAAAATATCCTATTATTCTAGTTAGTCTTATCATGATCATGTCTCTATGGGGATGTAGTGGTGAAATAACAGAAGTAAATATCGAACAAGCCTTAGAAATAGCTATCACTGAGACCACGAAGGAAGAAATAGCTCTTTATCAGAATATGCATAAGTCATTTTATAGTTACTATCTACCACAACACGTTGGTAAAAGAAAAAGTACTGCATATTCTAATGTTTTTGTGATTGATAATCAGGAAGTTTTAATGAGTGTTAAACCAGCTTCCGTTATCATTGATAAGTATTATGGTAAAACAGTCTTAAACAGTATCAAAGAATATGATAATGCCTTATTATCTAATTCATATGATCTTACAAATTATGAAGAGAAAAAAATTAGCATGGTTGTTAGCGTCTTTCAATTTGATGGTCTATACTACATGTTAGCTGATACAACCAATTTCACCTTTTTAACAACAACAACTCTTAGCAATATGCCAAATATTATACGGGATATAATAAGGATCGCTCGTAGTGCGGATGTTAATGAGAAAGCAATTTTAGCTGAGTATTCGCGAAAAGAAAGTATCGATTATCAACAAGCTACCACGATATTTAGTCAATCGATTCCCGAAAATGGAACTTTGGCTGAAATGCTCGAAAATTATTTTCCTAATTATGATTTCTCGGTAGATTCGCAAGATTTTAGCCAGGAGGAAATGCCTAATGTTGAAGACTACGCTCATGACACTGAAGAGTAGTAAGATAGGAGTACCACATGCTTAAATGGTTTGTTGATCTGTTTTTTGAGGTTGAAGAAGAAATAATTGAAGAACATCAAGAAAAACAGATAGAAAAACCCGTCGTAAGACCGGTAAAAGAAGTAGCGATAAAACCAACAGCTCAAGCGATTGAAGACAATCCACCCAAGCAAGTTGAAGTTATCGCTAAAGAAGATAATATAAAAAAAGAAGATAAGAAGAGTATCTTTATTAATGATGTTGCGACTACACGGCATGATACTGTTTTACTTGAAAAACCTAAAGAAGATAACAATGACGCTTATGAGTTTACGCCAATTATTAGTCCTATCTTTGGTGTTGATGAAAAACATCAACCCAAAAAAGCCCAAAAGCCAATCAAGAAACCTTTTGTTGAAAGTTCCAGTGCAATTGGAACGATCATTTCACCAATTTATGGACTAGAAATTCAAAGATCGCCATTTTCTTCTTCTTATAATCTAACTGATGAGGATCCAAAGGTTAATATTGATCTGGATGAGATGATTGAGGTTAGTTTTGATGAAAATGAGATCATTAATGAAGAAAGTAGCGAAATAGCAGAAAATAATCTTGAAGAAGAAACTGAAGAATTAGAAGATGTGTCTGTTGATGTTACTGAAGATGATGTTGTTTTAGAAATAGAAGATAATGAAGATCTTGGTATCGTTAGTAAACCAACAAACATTGATCTTGAAGTAAGTGAAGAAGAAAAGTTTATGGAAGAGCAACAGCCTAATCTGTTTGACTATATGAGGTGATCACAATGTATTATTTTATTGGAATTAAAGGATCGGGGATGGCGTCTTTAGCTTGTATCCTTTATGATCTAGGGTATGAAGTAAAAGGATCTGATCTTGAAAGACATTTTTTTACAGAAGATGAACTAAAAAAGCGCAAGATTGAAATCTTGCCTTTTTCTGAAGATAATATTAAGGATGGAATGTCAGTTATCATTGGTAACGCTTTTAAAGATGATTTTTGTGAGGTTGAGGCACTAACAAAAAGAAATGATATTAAAAGTTGGCGATATCATGAGTTTTTGGGTGAATTCATCAAAGCTTATCAAAGCTTTGCGATTGCTGGATCTCATGGTAAAACAACAACAACTGGAATGTTAGCGGCGATGCTTGATTATCATCAACCAACCGGGTACCTAATTGGTGATGGTAGTGGACATATTACTAAAGAGGCATTAAATATGGTCATTGAAGCTGATGAATATCAAAGACATTTCTTAGCATATTATCCTGATTATGCAATTATAACTAACGTTGATCTTGATCATGTTGATTATTTCTTAAATGAAGAAGATTATAGTAAAGCTTATGTCGAATTTTCTGCTCAAATAAAAAAGAAGATCATCTTATTTGGCGATGATAAAAAAGTAAGAGCATTAAATATTAAAGATAAATGTCTATATTATGGTGAAAATAACAATAATGATGTTCAAGCGATAAATATCGTTGAATCTAATACTAATATGACTTTTGATGTGTTGTATCAAAATAAGATGTTTGGTCATTTTGATCTACCGTTTGTTGGTCGCCATCTATTGTGGAATAGTCTTAGTGTGATCAGTATTGGTATCTTATTAAATATGACAGCTAAGTCGATCAATGAAGGATTGGCATCATTTAAAGGTGTTAAACGCCGTTTTGTCATTGAACATATTGGTGAGAATATTTTTGTGGATGATTATGCTCATCACCCAACGGAAGTAGATGTAACGATCAAGGCGGCTAAAACACGCTTCCCAGATCGAAAGATCATTGCGATCTTCAAACCTCACCGTGTATCACGTGTATTACGTTTTGGCGATGAATTTGCGAAAGCTTTGATGTTAGCTGATGAAGTTTGCCTTTGTCCCTTTACCTCAATTGATGATCAAGAAGAAGGTATCGATATTGATATTACATATTTACAAAATAAAATCCCTAACTCATATATCGTTGAAGAAAATGAAGTAGATGCCAAGATGTTGGCAGATATGGGACCAGCTGTTTATCTATTTATGTCAAGCAAGGATATATATGGGTTAAGCGATTTGGTCAAGAACTATCAAAAAGATTGAAAATATTTTCATACGCCATTATAATGGGATTAGAGGTGTTACAAAATGGATGAATTGCTAATCACATTATCAAGCTATAGTAAAATACTATTACCAATACTAGGATGTATTGTTATTATCTTGATTCTTTTACTTTTAAGAAAGGCAATGAAATTTGTTGATGAGCTAAATCTTGCTTTAAACAGAGTTAATAAAACCTTAGATACTGTTGATAAGAGTTTAGATCAACTTCAAGTACCATTGAATACGGTTGTTACTATTAGCCATACGATTGATACGGTTCACTCTTATGGATCCAAAGCCATCAATGAAATGATCAATTTTATTGTTGAGAATGTTATCTTAATCAAGGAATGGTTAGCTAATGTATTAAATAAAGAAAAGACAGATGTAAATAATGTCGATATCAATGTCAAGGAGGAAGATACTTATGTCGAATGAAGAAAAAAAGAATTTAGAAGAAGTAGTAAATGATTTAAATGATCAAGTTGAACAATTTGCGATCGTTGCCAAAGAAGAAATTAAAGAAAGCAGCGAGAATACCAAAAGAACAGTAGAAGAAGTTATTGATGATACGATCGAAGCGATCAAAACATTGATCGAACAGGTAACGATCAAGTATGATGAAATAACTGAAAGTGAAAAATTTAGAGAATTTAGCGATGCTGTTAAAGGATTAACAACAAGTTTAGTACAAGAAAGCAAACGTAAGATAGAAGATATCAAAGCAAATGAAGATATCAAAGAAAATTGGGACAAGACAAAAGAATCCGCAGTAAATGCTGGCAATAAAGTAGTTGATTCAATTAAAGAAAATGAAGAACTGATGGAAACGATCAATGTTGTCAAGGGTGTTACTGTTGATATCGCTAAGAAATCAGCGAAACTGATCAAGAATGCTTATGAAGATTTCATGGGTAACCCTAAAGTAAAAGAAGGAATTGTTAAAGCTAAAGCCGCTACCCTTGATGTGGCAGGCAAAGCCTATGATAAACTAGAAGATTGGTTAACTGATGAGCAAGAAGACGTTACAGAATTAATTGAAACAAGTGTTGAAACGGTAGTTGAAGAAGACGAAAACAAAGAAGTTTAATGGAGGTTTAGATGAAAAGAGTTACGATTTATGATGTGGCAAAAGAGTCTAATGTCTCTTTGGCAACCGTCAGCCGCGTAATTAACGGTGTAGAAATAGTACGAGCTGATACGCGTGATCGAGTACAAGCTGCTATTGAAAAATTGGGTTACAAGCCAAATGCGATAGCTCAAGGATTGGCTTTGAAAAAGACGACGATCATCGGGCTTGTCATCCCAGAAGCTAGCTTTACCTATACTGGCCAAATTATTAATGGATTACTTGATGTGGCTAAGATATACAAATACAATATTATGTTGCATACAGTCACCGAAGGAATATCAGAGATTAAAGATGTCGTGGAGAACATCATTAAATCGCGGGTCGATGGAGTCGTTATTTATAGTGATAAGTTACAAGATGCTGAACTTTCAACCTTGACTAAATATGAAATACCAATCGTTGTTATAGGTAATAAAGCAGCTGAGGAAAAGATTAGTTCGGTATTTGTGAATATTGAAGAAGCAATCAGGGAAACCGTTGATTCGTATTTGGATAAAGGGATTGATGACATCGTTATTGTTGAAGATCGTAAGAATCCGAATTCGATTCGCAAGATGGTTTCGGGAGCTTCTACAGCATTTGAAGCTCATGGAAAGAAATTCAATGGATTATTGAAAATACCAAGTGAATATCGTAGCTCTTATGAATTTTTAAGACGCTATCTTAAAGATCATCGTCATGGTTTGGTATTAACAAATCGTGATTCACAGGCTATGGCTTGTATTAATGCGGCTAAAGAGATTGGCATTGATATTCCAAATGAAATGGAAATTATTTGTTTGATCGATACTAAATATAACTCTATGATCAGACCACAATTATCTAGTTTCTTTATTCCAAGTTATGATCTTGGAGCGGTAGCGATGAGAATCATTACCAAAATGTTAAACAATGATAATGAAGAAAAACCAGTTGAATTAAGCTATGTCTTTACACCACGACAAACAACTAAGTAGTTGATTGACAATCGTTTATTTGTTTTCTATAATAATAAAGCTATGAGAAGAAATAGTAACCCAAGATAGTCTTTAGAGAAACTGTGGTTGGTGAAAACAGTTGATTTGACAGGGTGAATACAACTTTGAGCATTTGTATTAAAAGTACAAACGTGCCCAGCGTTAATGGTTAAGAGCATATCTTATGATATGAAATTAAGGTGGTAACACGTTAAGCGTCCTTATCGACGCTTTTTTATTTAAGGAGCTAGAGTATGAAATTTTTTGATGAATTAAAATGGCGTGGTTTAGTTAAAGATGTTACAGATGAAGAAGGGCTTAAAGAACGTCTTGAGAGACCTTTGACATGTTATTGTGGTTTTGATCCAACCGGTGATTCTTTACATGTGGGACACTTACAACAAATATTATTATTACGTCGGTATCAATTAAATGGACATCGTCCGATTGCTTTATGTGGTGGCGCTACCGCGATGATCGGTGATCCAAGACCAACATCAGAACGCGCTTTACAATCCCTTGAAACGATTGCCGAAAACGCTGAATCGATTAAAGAACAATTAGCTAAATTTCTAGATTTTTCTGCGACTGATGGAGCGATCATGGTCAATAATCATGATTGGTTATCAAAGATTGGGATACTGGATTTTCTACGTGATTATGGTAAGTATTTTAATGTTAATTACATGATCAATAAAGATATCGTTTCTTCAAGACTTGAAACGGGGATATCATTTACAGAGTTTACTTACACAATCTTACAAGCGGCCGACTTCTTACATTTGTATGATAATTATGATTGTGTACTACAGATTGGTGGCAGTGATCAATGGGGTAATCTAACATCAGGTTGTGAGTTGATCAGAAAAGTTAAGACCGAAGCTAAGGCCTATGGAGTCACTAGTCCGTTGATCACTAGAAGTGATGGAAGTAAATTCGGTAAGAGTGAAGGTGGTAAAAGTGTTTGGTTAAATCCTAAACGCACAAATAGTTATGAATTCTACCAGTTTTGGTTGAATACACCTGACTCTGATGTGATCGATTACCTAAAACGATTATCATTTAAAACCCCAGAAGAAATTAATGAACTTGAGCAAAAGCAGCTTGAAGCACCTCATTTACGTATAGCTCAAAAAGCTTTAGCCCAAGAAATGACTTTATTAGTACATAATGAAGAAGGCTTAATGACGGCATTAAAAATAACCGAGACGCTTTTTGGTGGTAATATCAATGAATTAAGTGCTAATGAATTAAAAGAAGGGCTCTATGACGCCCCGAAAACAGAGATTACTAGTGGTAATGACTTAACTGATGTCTTGATCTTAGCTGGAATTGCTAAAAGCAAAAGAGAAGCCAGGGAACTGATCAATAATAATTCGATCATGATCAATGGTGTTAAAGTAAATGATCCAACCATGATCATTAACAAAGCTGATGCGATCGATCAAGAGTTAACTGTTATCAAAAAGGGTAAGAAATATTATTACGTTGTAATCTTTACTTCATAGACAAGCTTCGGCTTGTTTTTTATATCTCATCTTGCATCATTGCGTCACTTGTATTTTTGGTTTTAGTTAATACTTCATATAACAACAGTTTTTCTTTACGAATTAACCTTATGAATGAATCAATAAGCAGATAGATCGTAAATAATGAAAGAGTTAGGATGATCAAGACTAAAAGCGTGTTAATAAGCGTATGGTCTTCAACTAATATTGATAATAGATAAAACATTGATGCGGGAGAAGGAATGATCACAAAATACAATAGACCATAACGAACAAAATATTGAAAAGTTCTTAATGGTGCTCCTTCAAGATCACTTAAACGTATTTTAACAATATATTTACCGATGGTATATCCTTTTGTTATCATAGGTATTAACATAAATGTGATCAAGACTACTAAAACATAAACGATTAGATACTTATTTGTGGGTAAAAGATAACTAAGATTAAAGAAGATATCAAGAGTTAATACGAGAAATATGATAATACTCCAATCGATCATTGTCGCAAAGAAGCGTCTAGTGTAAGAAACGATCAATCCTTTTTGGTATGATAGATCATCAATCTTATCGCGGCTTGGCATAAATAAACTAAATATAGGTGTTACTAGATATCCGAAATAAGCTCCAAAGGTATTAGTGATCAGATCATCAACATCAAATATTCGATACGCTTTGGGATAAAGACCATATAATCCAGTTAATTGTGATAGTTCAAAAAACAGCGATAGGATAAGCGCCCATAGTAATACTTGCGACCAAGAACGTTTAAAGTAGTAACGCAAATAGATACCAAAAGGCATAAATAGGATAATATTGAATAAGACATTTAGGAAGGAACTGCTTCTTAAAGCAGGTAGATAAGTACTAGAATCATTCCAGATAATTTCTGATTTAATAATGAAGTTACTAACAAAACTAAAAGGAATAAGTTGGGGTTTTATATTAACCATTTGTTCAACTTCGTTTAAAGCTGGTAGGGGAAGAATGATGAGCAAATAGCTACATAATATATAGAAAATAAAAGAATAGATGATCAAGGTTCTGACCATGACAACAGCACCATATTTACGATATTGTCCTATGATATAGGGAATCGTTATCAATATGGCGATAAAAGGGAAGATGATTAGTCCAGTCTCAATCTGTGGTAGATAATATTTCATATTGTTACCTTTTTAATAAACTATATTCTAGCACAATATTGATTGGCATGGTTGCTAATTTCCAATTGCGCCATTGGAAAATAAATATGCTATAATACCTTCGAGGTGTTAGCATGCGTAAATTATTATTGATGTTTATGGTGATCGTCTTTTTAGCGGGTTGCGCCAATAACAATGAATCTATAGATAAACTAAAGCTAGAGAACTATGCTTATATATATCAAACGATAACGGACAATGATACATTTGATACCGTTGCCGATCATTTTGATATGCAGGTAGTTATGAGTTTGATCGGTGATAATGAGTATCGGTATGATATCATAATCGATAACCCTCAGGTAGCGATGTATGATATCAAAATGATGGCTGTTGAGAATAATATTGATTATAGCTTAGCTGATAAAATGATGCCAAGTATTGGTATCTTTGATGATGAAGAATATAATATGGTCCCATATCAAGTAGAGACTGATCTTGGTTTTGTTAAAGGGATGGTAATTAGTGGAACAACCAATGCGCCAGTGATCAATCTAAAAATACGAATAACATGGAAAGATTATACGAAAGTTGAGGAAACGAAGAACTATTTTAACTTAACTGTCGATTATTTCTCGCAGAATGCTATATATGATAATTCTTCAATACCTAGTTTTAGTATCACACAAAATTCTGAAACAAAAAATAATACAGATGATATAGTCACAGAATAGCGGGTTATGTTATGACACGAAAAAAACAAACTTTGATCATTGGGGCTCTAACGAGTTCAGCTGGTATTTTTGTCACTAAACTGTTGGGGATTTTTTATATGGTCCCCTTTACCGCTTTAGCTGGTGAGATGAATTTGGACTTTTATTCTTATGCTTATGGTATCTATCAAATCTTACTTAATATCTCATTAGCTGGTTTACCTTTTGCGATCGCGACAATGGTCGCAAGATATTACATCAAAGAAGATTACAAAGCGATTGAATATATCCGTAAATTGGCTAATTTTACGATGTTAGGTTTTGGTATCATTGCCTTAGGTATCTTATGGATATTTGCTAATCCGATTGCTAGTTATATAACTCCTGATCAAATAAGCCCGGAAGATTTAGTTAAGACCAAAAATGTGATCATGGTCATTGCTTTGGCTTTTTTTACAGTTCCTTTATTAAGTAGTTATCGGGGTGTCTTTCAAGGTTTAAAGGATATGAAGACTTATGCTTTATCTCAGGTGTTAGAACAGTTTACACGGATTACCTTCTTGTTAACCTTTGGTTTTATTGCAGTTGCTATCTTTAAACAAGATGGTATCTGGGCCGTATATGGGGCTGTTGGTGGGGCTTTTGTGGCTTCGGCTGTATCTATTGCTCATTTGTTGTTATTTCGTAGAAAACGCTTGAAATCACTTAGTATGCTAGCTTCACAACAAGATACGACAACTGCCGATCATAAAATACTGACTAAAGAACTATTTAACTTTGCGATACCATATTTATTAGTGACTTTTTTAGGTAATAGTTTAAATATTGTCAATACAACTTTCTTTTCCAGTGCGATGGATCTAGCAGGACAAAGTGCGGAGAGTACTCGCTTACTTTATTCCATGATCATGTTAACAACAGGTAAGCTTACATCAATTCCCCAGTTTTTAGCCACAGGATTTGGAGTAGCGATCATTCCTTATGTCACGACATGTTATGAAAAAGGCGATCTAAAGCTATTAAGGACATATGTCTTAGACGCTATTGATAGTGTAATGTATTTGGCATTACCACTTTGTTTTTACTTATTTGCGATAGGTACAGAAATATATTATGTCATGTATGGTGCTCATAGTAGTTTTGAATTAGGTGGAGAAGTATTACGTTGGGCTTCACTTACAGCATTAGCTGGTACTATATCACCAGTAGTTAATTCTTTAATGATGGCGATTCGCTTGCGTAAGAGTAATATTATCATCATGGGCATTGGTTTCATTGTTAAGATAGCGGCTTTTTTCCCACTAATCTATATATTTGGCTATCCTGGAGCCATCATTAGTAGTGTTTTGTGTAGCCTGGTGATCATTTTGTTAGATATATTAATGATAAATAAACAGTATCATATTAAGTTTAGACCAACTTTGTATAAGATCTTATTTATGATTGTCGGTTTAGCAGCGATGTATGGTAGTTTTATTTTATTACGCTTTATTGGACTTAGTGTCATTGATCAACCACGAATCATCGCTACTTTGGAATTAGGTATATATGGTATCGTAGGATTGATCGTATATTTGATTACCACATCATATTTCCATATTCCCCAAACCATCTTTCATTTAAAAGAGGGTAATATCTTTACTTATTTAAAGAACAGATTCTTTAAAAACCCACAAGACATCTAAGACATAAAAAAAAGGAGAAATCTCCTTTTTTGTTTATTTATTGTAATACTCAACGACCAATGCTTCATTGATCTCTTGATTTAATTCATTACGTTCAGGTAAACGAATATAGATACCTTTACGATTTTCTTTATCAACAGATACATAAGCAACAGTATTCAATGTTTTTTCTAATGCATCAGCGATAGCTGGCATCTTCTTAGCTGAATCCTTTACTTCAATCGTTGAACCAGGCTTTACTTGGAATGATGGAATATCAACTTTCTTACCATCTACGGTAATGTGTCCGTGATTAACAAGTTGTCTAGCTCCACGACGCGTATTTGCGAAACCTAAACGATAAACAACGTTATCTAAGCGGCTTTCCAACATAAACAAGAAGTTGTGGCCGGTAACACCTGCCATCTTAGTTGCTTTAAGGAAAGTGTTGTAGAATTGTCTTTCATTAACTTGATACATGAATCTAATTCTTTGTTTTTCTCTTAATTGTAAACCATGGTTAGATAATTTAATTCTTCTGGTAGGTCCATGTTGACCTGGTGCATACTGTCTTTTCTTTAATTCTTGTCCAGTTTCTAAGATTGAGAAACTTAGACGTCTGGCTACCTTATGGGTAGGTCCGGTTAGTCTTGCCATTTACTGCCTCCTTTGTGTTTTATGGCTATAAAACAACAACAGGTACAAATCATCAGCCTAGTGTGTCAATTAGACGATTTCGCCCTGTGCAGCAGGGTTACTTTGCTTCATGTAATACATGTAATTGACGCATTGATAGGTGACTTTGTATGCTGCCATCATTCATGCTCAAGTAGTATAACAAAGCACACTACTAAAGTCAATATTACCTACTCTTTAAATACGATCGTCACTTAAATGTTTATGATAAATATTTTGTTAATTATGTTACAATATAAGCAATGAGGTGACTCTATGGATTGGGAAAAAATTATCACATTTTTAACTAAAAAAGAAGTCATAATCGGTTTAGTAGTTCTTTTTTTAGTGATCGTAGTATTACTTGTGCTCAGAAAAAGACGAATTAACCGGTTTCGTAAATCATTATCTGAATTAGAAGTTAGATATAATTCTATCAAGAGTATACCATTATCCTTTAAACTTAATAAGGCGGTAGCTTTAGCTCGTGTTGATGAAAAATTGAGTGATAGGATTAACGATTATAAAGATCAATTTGATACGATTCATGTTAATTTAAAACAGATTACTGAATTATTAAGTGAAATGGAAGATAACATTATCGCAGGTAATTTAAAAGCGGTAAAATTAAATGAGATGGATCTTTATGGCATGCTTGAGCGAGGCTTGAATGATGTCACTAAGTTTGATCAGGAACTAGACACTATCTTACAACAAGAAACACGACAACGTGATGAGATCAATAAACACAAAGAAAAATTCCGTGAGATAAAGAATACATTAAATCAAAAGTATAATCTATACGATTTTAGTATTGATAAATTAAATGAAGAAGCGACCAATATTGAAAACGAGTTCACCAACTTTGAAGAGTTAATGTATGCTAGTGAATTCCATAAAGCTAATGAAGTCGTTAGTGATATAGCGAAGGGCTTGGATCATCTTCAAAGTCTACTTGATGAGCTACCTGAACTATTGACAATAGCACGTGGTGCTATACCACAAGCGATCGATAAAGTATCAGAGGCTTATTCAAGATGTAAACAAAAAGGATTATATCTACAACACTTAGATGTAGCTAAAAATATCGAAGTGATCACAGAAACGCTTAAACAAGATATGGCTCAACTACGTGTTGGCGCTGTTGATGGAGTGGCTAACAATCTTACTGAATATCAAACGCGTTTAGCACAATTGTTAACGCAGATCGATCGTGAAGATCGAGCTTATGATGAAATGAGTGCCTTGAAGGATCAGGCTTTTTCATTGGTTGATGAAACTCGCGCTTCCTTAACTCAAATACGACAGATCTATTTGAGAGTTTCTACAAGATATGGTTTTGATAATATTGAAGAACGCTTAAATGGTTATGATAAACAATTAAATGAACTAGATAAAGTCAAAGAAAAACTCCTTAAACTGATCAAAGAGTACACAATACCAGCTTCGACCATCTTGATCTCACTTAAGGAATTTGACCAAGAGATCAATACTTTAGCTTTAGAACTTAAAGAGTTAAGAAATAGTTTGGATGTCGTTCGTAGTGATGAAGAGCGAGCTAAAAAACAGTTGTTAAAGCTTCATTTGATCATGAATGAGATCCAAGTTAAGATCAGAAAACATCGCCTACCAACCATTTCAAATGAATATGAAGGAGATGTTAGAAAAGCTTATGAATATATTAAGACAATTGAAGGATTGTTGGAAGAAGCACCTTTAAATACAATATTATTATCATCGACACTTACTGAGGCGATTGATTATATCTATCTTTTATATAATAATGTTAATAATCTGGTAGGTATGGCGATCATGGTTGAAAATACGATCGTATTTGGTAATAAATATAGATCTTCATTTATTGATATTGACTCAGAACTGACCCGTGCTGAATTAAATTTTAGAAATGGGGAGTATACTCAAGCTTTGACGATTGCGATGAATGCGATCGAAAAACTAAATCTTGAGTCATATGAGGAAAAGATTAAGGAGAATGCGACTAGTGCAAGTTAGTGATTACTTATATTTGGATTATGTTAGCACAACACCTCTGCATCAAGAGGTGTTTAATATGTATACCGAATTACTTAATAAATACTATGCTAATAGTGATTCATTACATGATTTAGGAGTAAGAGTTAATAAGCTTCAAGAAAAGGCTCGTTTTCAAATTGCAAGTTCTTTAAATATTCAACCAAGTGAAGTTATTTTTACTTCGGGAGCGTCTGAAGCTAATAATATGGCGATCAAAGGAGTTGCTTGGGCTAATAAACATAAAGGCAAACACATCATAACTTCCGCTATTGAGCATTCTAGTGTAATGGAAAGCACATTACAGTTAAAGAAAGAATTTGGCTTTGATATAACTTATCTTGCGGTAAACAAACAGGGGCAAGTTACACTTGATATGGTTAAACAAGCACTGCGTAGTGATACGATCTTAGTATCATTGATGATGATCAATAACGAAATTGGTAGTATTAATCCGATCAATGAGATCGCTGAATACTTAAAATACAATAGTAAAGCTTACTTCCACGTTGATGGGGTACAGGCATTTGGTAAATATGATATAGATCTATTTAATGTTGATCTATTTAGTATATCGATGCATAAGATCTATGGCTTAAAAGGATCGGGAATATTAGTTAAAAAAAGGCATGTAGAAATGTTGAGTTTGATCACTGCTGGTCAACAAGAAGGTACTCATCGTGGCGGAACAGCTAATTATTGTGTTAATATAATGGCGGCTAAATCGATCAGATTAGCTTTGACTGATCAAGCTAAGCACTTCAAAATGGTCCAAAGTATTAATGAGTATCTATGTGATCAACTAAGACAAATACCGGGGATCATTATCAATTCTTTCGCTAATGGCTCTATTTATATCGTAAACTTCTCCTATCCTAAATTAAAAAGTGAAGTTATGATGAATGGTTTAAATCAAGCAAAGATTGCAGTAAGTGCTCAAAGTACTTGTCATAGTAAGGCAAGTGAGATATCACATGTTTATAAAGCATTGATGTTACCTGATCATATTGCTGAAAGTGCCATTCGGATTGGTTTATCACATTTGGTCAGTAAAAAAGATATTGATCGTTTTATTTTTGAATTGAAGGGAATCATTAAAAATTATGGATAAGATCATATATGATTATATTTTAGTTAGATACGGTGAATTATCTACCAAAGGGAAAAACCGTAATGAATTTATTAGAAAATTAGCTGCTAATGTTAAGCAAACCTTGAAGGGGTTTCCGGCTTTAAGTTATGATCGTACTTATGATCGTATGTTCATCAGATTAAATGGTGAAGACGCGGAAGCGGTAAGTGCTCAATTGCAGAAGTGTTTCGGTATTAGTACTTTTTCACTGGCAATTAGAGTAAATAGTGAGATTGAAGAGATCAACAAGATGTGTTTACACTTAGCGATGGGGTTAGATGGAACATTTAAGATTGAGACGAAACGGCATGATAAACTGTTTGCGAAAAGAAGTGATGAAGTCAATCGTTATCTTGCGGGGACAATCTTAAAAAACACCTCATTAAAAGTAGATGTTCATCAACCCGATCATCGTTTTGTGGTTGAAATAAGAAAAGACTTTACTTATATTATGGCTAAGGCTATTCAGGGTGGAAAAGGATATCCGGTAGGCATTGGTGGCAAAGCACTATTAATGTTATCTGGAGGTATTGATTCCCCAGTTGCCGGTTATATGACGATGAAAAGGGGAGTAGCGCTGGAGTGTATCCATTACGCTTCTCAGCCATATACTAGTGCTAGTGCCCTTGATAAAGTAATTCGACTAGCTGAAAGATTAAGCGAATATCAGGGTTTTGTTAAGGTTCATATCGTTAATTTCACTAAACTGCAATTAGCAATCTATGAACATTGTGATGAAAGTTATGCGATTACGATCATGCGGAGAATGATGTATCGAATCGCTGAACAAATTGCGATCAAAAATAAATGTTTAGCTTTAATAAGTGGTGAAAGTATTGGCCAGGTAGCATCACAAACCTTAGAGAGTATCGCAGTTATCAATGAACCGATCAAGATACCAGTACTTAGACCGTTGATTGGTTTTGATAAATTAGAGATCATAGATACCGCTATTAAGATTGATACATACGATATCAGTATTGAACCACACGAGGACTGTTGTACGATCTTTACCCCTAATAAACCGGTGATCAAACCAAAACTACTTAAAGCTGAATTTCAAGAGAGTAGATTTGATTTTGAATCCTTACTTAATGAATGTGTTGCGACAGCAGAAACAAAACAGGTAAGTATCGATCACTTAGAAGATGAACTATTTTAAAGAAAGGATGATATTATGGCTTTTGAAAATCTAACATCAAAAATAAATCAAGCAATGCGCAATATTATCGGAAAAGGAAAGCTTTCTGAGCGCAATATGGATGATATGTTACAAGAGATCCGTTTAGCTTTATTGGAGGCGGATGTTAACTATCAAGTAGTAAGTACTTTTTTAAACGATATTAAAGAAAAAGCAATAGGCATGCAGGTTTATCAGGCTGTTGATCCATCTGAAATGGTCGTAAAGATCGTTCATGATGGCATGGTCAATCTTTTAGGCGAAAAAGAAGCGACAGTTGATTTTAAATTAAACGCTATTACCAAGATCATGATCGTTGGTCTTCAAGGAACTGGTAAAACGACTAACTTAGCTAAGATCGCTAAATCGATAAAAGAGAAAAATAAACGTAAACCACTGATCATCGCCGCTGATATTGTTCGTCCAGCTGCGATCGAGCAATTAGTTACTTTAGGTAAAGCAATTAATGTAGAAGTCTTCACCTTAGGTAGCGATACTTCCGCTTTAAAAACTGTTAAAGCCGGTATGGATCATGCTCGCCAAAATGGCTATGATACAGTCTTAGTAGATACTGCCGGTCGTCTTCATATTGATGATGAACTTATGCAAGAATTAGTCGATATCAAAAAAGAGATCAAACCTGATGAAATTCTCTTAACAGTTGATGCCATGACGGGTCAAGACATCATTAATGTTGCGGATAGTTTTAATAAAAAACTGAGTATCACAGGTCTTGTGGTGACTAAATTTGATGGTGATGCACGTGGTGGCGGAATTCTATCTGTTAGAAGTGTCACTGGTGTGCCTGTTAAATTTGTGGGTACTGGTGAGAAATTAGATGATTTTGAACTCTTTTATCCTGAAAGAGTCGCTGATCGCATTCTAGGAATGGGTGATATTGTCAGTTTAGTTGAAAAAGCCCAAGAAAAGTTAGATATGGAAGTTCAGATGAGAGCTGCCACACGAATGATGGAAGGCAAATTTGATCTAAATGATATGGTAGTTCAATTAAAGCAAGTGAATAAATTAGGTTCAATCAAAGGACTCATCGGTATGATTCCGGGAATGAATCAATTTAGTGATCAAATAGATGAACAACAAGCTAATAAAGAAATTAAGATAAATGTCGCGATCATTGATAGTATGACCAAAGAAGAAAGAGAAAATCCTGATCTGATCCGCATGTCAAGAAAACATCGGATAGCGGATGGAAGTGGCACAAGTGTTGCTCAAGTGAATAAACTATTATCGCAATTTGAAAAAATGAAGTCGCAAATGAAGATGATGTCTCGCCTTGGAAAAAGTAATGGATGGAAGATGTAGAGTGTCAAGTAAAAATACTTGACAGGTTAAAAGGATATGTTAAAATACAAGAGATAAATAAAGGAGATCTATATGGCAGTAAAAATTCGTTTAAAAAGAATGGGCGCAAAAAAGGCACCGTTTTATCGGATAGTAGCAGCGGATTCACGTTATCCTCGTGATGGTCGCTTTATCGAAAGTATTGGATATTACAATCCAACTGTTAATCCGGTAGATGTTAAGATTAATACAGAATTGGCTTTGAAATGGTTACGTAATGGAGCTCAACCTTCTGATACAGTTAAAGGATTGCTTTCAAGTCATGGTATTCTAAAACAATTCCATGATGAAAAACATCGCAAACAATAATGGAAGAGTTGACAAAAGTTTTATATAATTTGGTTGAGCCAATGGTTGATGATCCATCAAGTGTATCAATTAAAGAATTACCATCTCTTGATGATCAAGAAGTATTACTTTATGTTTATGCAAAATCAGATGATATTGCACGCTTGATTGGCAGACAAGGAAGTATGGCTTCGGCATTACGTAAAATGATGTCAGTAGCTTCATATCTTAATGATCGTCGAATAACGATCAAATTTGAATCATACTAGGATGCTTATGCATCCTTTTTTGGAGGAATTATGGAACTTATCAGAGTAGGTAATATCTTAAATACTTTTGGCATTAAAGGTGAACTTAAAGTACAGATTTTGACTGATTTTCCTATGGAGAGATTTCAAATTGGAAAACTGCTTTATGTTAATATCAATAATGAAATTAAGGATTTCAAGATCAAAGCTGTTCGTTATCATAAAAATAACGCTTTGATCTTATTTGAAGAGTATGAAGATATTAATTTAGTGGAGTTTTTAAAAGGTAAAGATTTGTTTGTCAATAAAGATGATGTTGAAGCCCTAAACGATGGTTTTTATAGCAATAGCCTATTAGGATTAGATGTTTTTGATCAAGGAGAATATATTGGTAAGATCGCTAATGTTGAATTTTATCCAGCTCATTCGATCTTAAGAGTTAAAAATGAAGACAAAGTAGTTTTGATTCCTTTTATTGATGCTTTTGTTAAGAAAGTTAATCTTGATGAAAAAAGAGTTGATGTTGAACTGATCGAGGGTATGCGATGAAGATCAGTATCTTAACCTTGTTTCCAGAAATGTTTGATGGGTTCATTAATACATCAATTATCAAAAAAGCGCGTTTAAAAGAAATTGTTGAGTATGATATTGTTGATATTCGCTTTTTTACTAAAGACAAACACAAACGAGTTGATGATTATCCCTTTGGTGGTGGACAGGGGATGGTCATGT
>CAYNYC010000003.1:0-48777 GCA_964401415.1 uncultured Erysipelotrichaceae bacterium | reverse complement strand
GGCAAAATAAGGTAAACAATCATCTTCATGCCTTCTTCATTTTATCAAATTATATTTCTTTTTACTATACTTCTTTGTCATCAGGCTGAGATAAGCAATAGCTTATCTTTTATAGTTTCTTAATGATTTCATCGATGCGATTGCCTTGTTTAAGTGATTCATCCAAGACAAATATTAGATCTGGTACTTTATATGTTGTTAATCTTTTAGCTAGTTCAGAGCGAATAAATCCTTTCGCTTTTTTTAAGTTTTCTAATCTTTCATTCGCCTTTTCATCTTTATCTAAAATATTAATAAAGATTTTAGCATATGAAAAATCGTTTGTCAGATTAACATCAGTAATCGTTACAAAACCCACTCTTTTATCCTTCAAAGAAAATTGAATGATCTCTGAGACTTCTTTTTTGATAATCTGGGCTAATCTTTCTGTTCTTATTTTCATAATTAAACTTGCTCAACTTCCTCTTGTCCATAAGCTTCAATGATGTCATTTTCTTTTAGATCATTAAAGTTTTGAATAGTCAAACCGCAATCGTAACCAGCAGCGACTTCCTTGACATCGTTTTGGAATCGTTTTAATGAGCCTAGTTTACCTTCATAAACAACTACACCATCTCTTATTAAGCGAACTGAACAATCACGAACAAATTTACCATCAGTTACCATACAACCAGCAATCGTACCAATTTTACTAACTTTGAATAATTGACGTACACTAGCTTGACCTAAGATGACTTCTTCAAAGACGGGAGCCAACATGCCTTTCATGGCAGCTTCTACTTCTTCAATTGCCTTATAAATAATCTTATGAAGATGTATTTCAACATTTTCTTCAACTGCTTTTCTTCTAACATTCGCATCAGGTCTAACATTGAAACCGTAAACTAAAGCATTAGAGGCACTAGCTAACATAATATCACTTTCGTTGATAGCTCCTGCGGTACTTCTAATAACATTTACTTTTACACCCATAACATCAATCTTTTCAAAAGATGATTTAACAGCTTCTGCTGAACCTTGAACATCGGCTTTGATGATGATCGGGATTTCTTGCATATCACCTTCTTGGATTTGACGCGATAGATCTTCTAAGCTTAATGCACTAGAGCTTCTTCTTTCAATTTCAATTTTATTTTGTGAACGTTTAGAAGCGATATCACGAGCTTTCTTTTCGTTTGAAAATACTTTGAAGTTATCACCAGCAACAGGCACATCATTTAAACCAATAATTTCTACTGGTGAGGATGGAAGTGCTTCTTTGATCTCTCTACCACGATCATCAGTCATTTTTCTAACTCGGCCAAAACAAGCTCCAACAACAAGTGTGTCTCCTGTTTTAAGTGTTCCATTTTGGACAAGTAAAGTCGTTACCGGTCCACGACCTTTATCTATTTTGGCTTCGATAACTGTTCCTGATGCATTACGATCTGGATTAGCTCGTAAATTTAATACTTCACTTAAAACAGCGATCGTTTCTAATAAGTTGTTAACACCTTCGCCAGTTAGTGCAGAGAGCTTAACAAAGATAGTGTCTCCCCCCCACTCTTCTGGTGTTAATCCTAAATCGGCCATACCATTCATGATCTTATCAAAATTAACATTTGGTTTATCTATTTTATTAACAGCAACAATGATTGGACATTGAGCTGCTTTGGCATGGTCTACAGCCTCTTTTGTTTGAGGCATTACACCATCATCAGCCGCTACCACAATAACCGACATATCAGTTACCTTAGCTCCACGAGCTCGCATTGCAGTAAAAGCTTCATGACCAGGAGTATCCAAAAAAGTAATCTTCTTATTGTTGATCGTTACTTGATAGGCGCCAATATGTTGAGTAATCCCCCCAAATTCGCTGGTAACTACATGTGATTTCCTAATCGTATCCAATAATGTTGTCTTACCATGATCAACATGCCCCATAATTGTAACAATTGGAGCTCTTTCTTTTAATAAACTTTCATCATCAACATCAATATCTTCTAATGAATTCTCATCTAAAGTTTCTTCTTCTTTTGTAGCTTCAACATTTAACTCCATACAAACAAGTTGTATTGATTCTTCATCCATTGATGTGTTAATTGTTACCATTTTACCAAGCATAAAGAGAATCTTAATGATATCACTAGCATTACGGCCAGTTTTCTCAGCCAATCCACCAACAGTTATCCCTTCTGTATAGGTTATTTCTGTTGGATAACTTTTCTTTGGTTTAAAGCTTTGGTTATCATTACTTGATCTTTTTTTACGATTGCTATTTCTTCTTGGTCTAGCCATTAACCCACCTCATTTCTATTAATTTCTTGTAATTTGTTAGCAATACCGATATCAACAATACCAATAGCCTTGATATTTGTCTTACCGATCGCTTTAGAGAGTTCGATACTATCGCAAATTGAAAGATACGGAACTTCATAATATACACTTTTAGATAAGATATGCTTTTTAGTCCTGGCCGAAGCATCTTGAGCTAAAATAATCAGTTTTACTTTTTTGTATTTCAACGATTGCCATAAAGTATCACCATAAACGATCTTATTAGCTCTTTTTGCTAATCCTAACAGTCCTAAAGCATCATTCATTTATGACCTCTAAAAGTTCTTCATATATAGTTTCAGGAATCTCACATTCAAGAGCTTTTCGTAAAACATTAGTTTTCTTTGCTAAAGCTATAGCATCTGCGGATTTCTTTAAATAAGCTCCACGACCATTTGCTTTACCAGATATATCAACTAATACCTTGCCCTCAGGAGAACGAACGATTCTGATCAATTCTTTTTTTGGCAATTGTTCTTGTGTAGCTAAACACTTGCGCATTGGTATCTTTCGCATTAAAATCCTCCCTTTTATTCTTCGTAATACTCATCAAATTCATCAAAGTCAATTTCATCATCAACCCAACTATTTTCCAATTCGCTTTGTTTTGCTTCTATTTCGGCAAGTTCTTCAGGACTATATTCGGGTTTAATCTCATATTCCTTTTCTTTACGAATATCAATTGATTTGTATTTACGTTCTTCTACTTCTACTTCTTTTTTACGTTTTGGGAAAGGTTTCTCTTGCTTTTCAATAGGTCTTCCACCTTCAGCCAAGACTTCTAAACGAGAGACATACTCCCCTCTTTCACGTAACGGTTTTTTAACTTTTTTAGGTGTTTTAGGTTTCTTGTCTTCTTTTGTTTCTTGTGATGATTTATCCTTAGTTAATACAAGCTCTTCGGCAGCGATAACTTCATCAATATTAGCTGCTTTTTCAACTACTTCAATTTCTTCATTTTCAACAGTCAATTTTGCTAATTCAGCTGCTGCTTTCTCGCGACGTTTTTTCTCAAGTTCAATTGCGTAATCAAATGCCAATTGTTTGTAATCAAGGCCTTGTTCTTCAAGATCGCTTTTAGTTTTGATATCAATACGACTATTAGTCAACTTAACAGCTAATCGAGCATTTTTGCCTTTTTTACCAATAGCTAATGATAATTGGTTATCTTCAACGATAACAAGCAACCCTTTCTTTTCTAAAGATGGAATAACAGCCAATATTTGAGCTGGAGCTAAAGCATTCTTGATTAATTCTTCAACATTATCACTCCACTCAAAGATATCGATCTTCTCACCTTTAAGTTCTTCAATAACTAATTGAACTCGTGAACCACGTGGCCCAATACAAGCACCAATTGGATCAATATCAGGGTTTTTAGAGTAGACGGCCATTTTGGTTCGCTCACCAGGTTCGCGTGCTAAGGCCTTAATCTCAACAAGACCTTGGAAAATTTCCGGTACTTCTCTTTCAAATAGTCTTCTTACTAGCTTAGGATCAGATCTTGAAACTAATACTTGAGCACCTTTTGTATCCTTATTAACTTCAGTAATGACTACTTTAATGATTTGTCCCTCATAGTAACGTTCATTAGGTATTTGAGCCATTTTTGGCATTAAAGCCAAAGTCTTTCCTAAATTTACGACAATGAATTTTTCTTCAACTGATTCTATGTTTCCTAAGACCATTTCATCTAATTTATCAATATATTCATCATGAACAGCTTGTTTTTCTGCTTCTCTAATCTTTTGCTTTAAGACGTTCTTAGCTAATAAAGCGGCAGCTCTACCTAAATTATCGACAGATACTTCCATTTCATAAAGATCATCTAAGTTTAGATTTTGATCGAATTTTTTTGCTTCTTCTAATGAGATTTCAAGTTCATCAACTTCAACCTCTTCAACAACTTTAAACTGTTGGTACATCTTGATATCACCATTAGCTTCATTAATATCAACCCTTACAAGGGCATCAGGGATATCAACATGTTTTCGATAAGCCTTTGACAAGGCTTCGATGAGTGCAGCTAAAACAATGTTTTTATCGATGCTTCGATCAACTTCGATAGATTGCATGGCTTTCAAGAAATCATTGCTATTCATTTTATTCTCCTTTTAGAATTTTATCGCTAAGCGTATATAACTTATATTAGATATTTGGATTAACAGAGTCTTAGTACGTGTCTTATCTTTATAATTAATGACTATTTGATCATCGCTTACCTCACTCAAATCACCGGTTATTTCATGAATTCCTTTATCTGGTTCTTTTAGTTTGACGTAAACATGTTCATTTATTGCCGCTTTAATATCATCAAGATCTCTAAGCTGTCTTTCAGCACCTGGGGAACATACTTCAAGCAAATAAGCAAAATCTAATTCAGGTAACTGGTCAAGAATCTCAGACATTTTTTCACTTGCTAAAGTACAAGTTTCAAGATCAATCATATTATCGTGTTGACTAATACTAATTCGCAAGAAACGATTCTTGTTTTCAGTAATCCATTCAACATTATATAATTTAAGATCAAGTTCTGTGATAACCGGTTTTATGTATTCCTTAATTTTTTCTATTTCACCCATAAAGCTCCTTTAAACAATAACGAAGGAGTGGTATCCCACTCCTTTAGTCGTCTTTAATTGTAATATAAATTTAGTGAAAAAGCAACTATCGACTGTTGATTAGGCGTAAGTCTTACCAAAAATCTTAAATACTAGCCAATCTGCAACAAAGTCACTGGTACCTGCACTAAATAGACCAGCGAATAGAATAATCATGATACTAATAATATCATCTAATTCGCTACTAAATAGACTATATACTAGACTGACTAAAACAATAAACACAAACATGTAGATAAATTTCGCGATCATTAATAATCTAGTTGTCTTTTTATCTTGGGACATGACAAGATTACAATGTGGACATTTAATTTTTTTTCTAGCAGTTTTTGCTGTTAATTCGATGACTTTACCACAGCGTGGACATTTATTATTACTCATGTTGCCTCCTAAAATAGTTGTAATTGATTTTCATTTTGTAATCCATCCAGTACATTTAAATCTTCAAGTTTCTTCAATAATGTACTACTTATTTGTGTTCTGGTCAATAAGTCTTGTTTAGAAATGAATGGTCTTTCTGTTTTGGCATCGATTATGGACTTCGCGACATTTAATCCAAGACCATCTACAGTAATAAAGGGAGGGATTAATGCTTTATCATCATTTGGATCGATAATAAACTCATCTGCAAGAGATAATTCAAGCGAAATGTTTGAAAAGCGGTAACCTCTAGCCATCATCTCGAGCACAACTTCAAGTGTATTTAATACTTCATATTCCTTTTTAGTAACTGAATTTTTTGCTTCCTTATCTAAAGACCTCTTTAAGATATCATTGTATCGTAAACTGACACTTTCAAAACCTTCACACATTGCTTTTATATCGTATGCGTTACATCTAAGTGTAAAGTATGAGATATAATAATGCAATGGATAATTGAGCTTAAACCACCCTACTCTTACTGCCATGATGCAGTAAGCAACCGCATGGGCTTTAGGAAACATATATTTGATCTTTTGACAGGAATCAATATACCAATTCGGTACATTGTTTGCTTTCATATTGGCGATCCAGTTCTTTTTAAGACCTTTTCCTTTTCTTACCGATTCCATGATTTCAAAAGCTTCACGTGCTTTTAACCCTTTTCTGATTAAATACACCATAATATCATCACGACAACCAATGACATCATTTAGTAAAATACCACTATGGATTAAGTCTTTTGCATTATTAGACCAAACATCAGTACCATGGCTTAATCCTGAAATCCGGAGAAGATCAGAAAAATTCTTAGGTTTGGCGTCTTCTAAGATGCCGCGAACAAATTTAGTGCCAAATTCGGGTAACCCCATCGCACCCGTTTTTTCTTTAAACCCTTTATTAATAAACTTCAATGGTTTTGAGGTGTGAAATAGTGAGATAGTGGCTGGATCATTCATCGGAATCGATCTTACATCAACACCAGTTATTTTTTCTAAAAGACGCATTGCTGTTGGATCGACATGACCCAATATATCTAGTTTTAATACATTCTCATGAATATCATTAAATTCAAAATGAGTAGTACGCCATTCGCTGTAAGGATTGTTAGCTGGATATTGATATGGAGTAAAATCATGGATATCCATATCATGAGGAATAACGATGATCCCTCCAGGATGTTGACCTGTTGTCTTTTTGACGTTTTCACATCTTAAGGCAATATAAGTTCTTTCAGCTGCGGAAAACTCCGTTTCAAGCTGCATTGATTCCATGTAACCCTTTAAATATCCATAAGCTGTCTTTTCAGCCACTGTGGAGATCGTACCGGCTCTAAATACTTTATCCTCACCAAAGATTTCTTTTGTGTAAGCATGAGCTTTATCTTGATATTCACTTGAAAAGTTAAGATCAATATCAGGTACTTTATCACCATCAAACCCCAAAAAGGTTTCAAAAGGAATATCTTGACCTTCGCCATGCATAATATTTCCACACTTCGGACATTTTTTATCAGCTAGATCATAACCACTATCTGCTTGAACATCAAAATTACTAAACTGACAATGAGGACACAAATAATGAGCTGGCAAAGGATTAACTTCCGTAATCTTTGCCATGGTTGCCACAAAACTTGAACCAACTGAACCTCGTGAACCTACTAAATAACCATCTTCATTTGATTTTTTAACCAAAAGATAAGCAGTGTAGTAAATAACTCCATAACCATTTTTAATTATTGAAGTTAGTTCTTTTTCTAACCGTTCCTCAATGATCTTTGGTAAGGGATTTCCATAAGTTTCATAAGCAGTTTGATAACACAAGTTACGTAGATTTTCATCAGATCCTTCAATACTAGGTGTATAAAGCCGATCTTTGATAGGATAACAAATTTCAATCATATTAGCGATTTTTCTTGTATTTTCGATAACGATCTTCGCTGCTTTCTCTTTATCTAAAAAGGCAAAACACTCCAACATTTCGTTAGTATTGCGAAAGTGTTGATCTGGAGCTTTGCTTTTTAAGCGTCTCTCACTGTTATAGATATATAACGGATGAACAGTACCTCCAATGCCTTTTGCTTGTATATAGATATCTCTTAACACTTTATCTTGTGGTTCAACATAATGAACATCACCTGTTGCTACAACTAAGATATTAGCTTTTTCGGCAGTATCGATAATATTGTTTAGTATTGTTAAAAGTCGATCAACATCAAGAATTCGGTTGTCATTGATCAGATGATAATAGTTAGCTGGAGGCTGGATTTCGATATAATCATAAAATTTGATCGCTTCTTCTAATTCTTCTTGGGTACGATTGGCCGCTATTTCAAATAATTCACCATTCATACAAGAACTACCTACCAATAGATTTTGGCGATTATCATTGATTACTTTTCGAGTAATTCTAGGTTCTGCCATATATTCATCATTACCATTTTTATTGTTAGCTTTACCAGAAAATACTAAATAATCCGTATGTGAAACTGATACGAGATTAAAAATATCTTTAATACCATTTTGATTTAATGCTAAAAGGTTTACATGTTTCTTCATGACCTTTTTAAATGAGTCTTCATCACTGAATCCTTGTAGATGATTCAATGTTTGTTCTTTGGTATTTATGCCTGCATTAGCTAATTGTTTTTGTGCATCTATCAGCATTTGCATAAATACTTGAGCTGTAACTTCAGCGTCATAGTCAGCTCGATGAGCGACATTTTCATCATAATCTACTTTGTATATCTTAGCGATATTACCTAAACGATACCGTTTCTTCTCTTTATTCAAGGCGCGCGCCATATCTAAGGTATCGATAATCGGATTCTTAAGTTTACCTAAATTGTATTCCATTAGCTTGGCATTCAAAAAGCCCACATCAAAAGATGCGTTTTGGGCAACCAATGTGTTATCACCAAAGAATTCCAATATCTTAGGAAACGCTTCAATCAATAAAAGACCATTATCAACATCTGTTTGACTGATGCCTGTCATATTCTTGGTAAAAGCGGTTAGTTGTAAGCGTGGATTTATAAAGAACTGTAATCGATCCGTTATTGTACCATTTTTAATCTTTACAGCCCCAAATTCGATGATTTGATCATATCGGGCTGATAAGCCACTGGTTTCTAGATCGAAAACAACATAATCGCCTTGCAAATTGCGTTTATCACTATTGGTAACGATGTTGAGATCTGGATCAACCATATTCATCTCAATACCGTAAATGACTTTAAATTGACGATCTTTATTGTTTTTTAAGAGATTTTTAACGTATTCTTGCGCTTTAGGATAAGCCTGAACACCTAAATGATCGGTAATAGCGATAGCTTCATGATGCCAGTCAAAGGCCTTTTTGATCAGTTTTTCTAAGTCACAAACAGCATCCATTTCGGAAAATTTTGTATGAGCATGTAACTCAACTCTTTTTATTTCAGCATCATCAGTACTGGTGGGCGTATGTTGATTCTTAAACATTTCGGTGATCATTAATTCAAGTTCACCATTTACACGTATCAAACGAATATCGCCACGAATCGTAACTTGATCATCAATAACGAAAGTACTCATGATTTGCTCGCGTTGATCAGTTTCAATAAACCGACGTGCCATTATGTAACCTGTTTCATCTTTAAGATAGTAGATAATGTTGATTGATTGATTTCGTTGACGAAATTGCGAATATTCTTCAATCTTGAATATCGTAAGATCCATTTCAACAGCTCTAATTGGCCCTTTTAACTCATTGATCTTCGTCTTTTTGTATATGTCTTTCTTATATATTACTTTTTTAGGTTTTTCAAAATTACTTTTGGTAGATAAGACAACATTGTAGGTTATTCCGCAGTTTTGTAGTCTTCGTTTGAATTCTTCTAATAAAGGTTCTGCTTTAGCTAATTGATGATCATTAGCGAAAATCAGATTCAATGTTTGATCATCAAGAGTTGATAAAACATAATTAAATATCCGCCCTCCTTCAAATAGGCCAGATAGATAGTTAATATAGTTTTGTACTTCATTTAGATCAAGTTGACATTCATTGGCGATAATCTTAAGCTCGATCGAACATTTTATCTTTTCAATAAAATAGTCTAATAATCTTTTATATAGATCCCGTGGAAGGGTCTGATTAACATAGATCACTAAAATGACCAGTTGTTTTCCTTTAACGTGAACTGGTCGATCAATATATGAATCTGTTAACCAAGAAAGTTCTTCTTCACTGAATTTTTCTTTTGGTAATTTATCTAATAATTCCACTAGTTCACTCCTTACTTCAATATACAAATACTACCATTGTTTCTGATGTTTGTCGTTTTACAAGCATCAGTATCAATAAGATCTTTAACTAATTTTCTATAACTATCCTTATTATCTTTATGTGTTATTACTAAAACTGTTCCACCAAATCCCCCACCATGAATTCTAAAGGCACCAGCATGATCATATAAATATCTTTCGATCATCGCTAAGGTGATGGATAATTTTTGCTCATGGAGCTTACTGTTTAAATAGATGTTTTGCAAATACATAAAAGAAGAATATCCAGACAGTTTGATCAACTGCAATATTAAATCAATATTATCATTTTTAATGGCTTCAAATATCTTATCTACTCGTTTGACTTCGCTAAAGAAATGATGGGCTCTTAAAATTGCACGATCATTATTAATGATACCTAATTTAGAAAAGTTATCATAGAAAGATTTTTCATCTAACTCAGATAAAGTCGATTTTGCGAAAAAATGAGCAATATCTTTCATTTCGTCTACGATCTTAGCATATTCGTCACTTAGATCATCGTGAGCAGATCTAGTATCTACTAAAGATAATATAAAACCATGTTTGTGAAAGATATCATCAACTTTCACTATCTTTGGTAAATTTTCATCTGAAAAATCAACATAAATGATTCCACCATAGACACACGCCAATTGATCCATTAATCCACAAGGTTTACCAAAATAATTAACTTCACTAAATTGGGCGATCTTGGCTATTGTAACGGCGTCAATACTTCCATCATTATATAGATGATTAATGATAGTTGCTAACAACACTTCAAAATTGGCACTACTAGACATTCCTGAGCCTGGTAGCACGTTAGAAGTGATATAAGCACTAAAACCACCAATAACAAGATTAAGTTCTTTAAAGCGCTTGATAATGCCTTTGACCAATGCAATCGTAGTATACCTTTCTGATTCAAGATAATGATCATCTTCAGTATTCAGTTCAATCATACCAAAGCCAGAAGAATAAATACGAATTTGATCAGCTTTGGATGCAATAGCCAGTGAATCAATATCAATTGATGCGGCTAAAATTTTCCCCAATTGATGATCAGTATGGTTACCACATAATTCTACGCGACCAGGAGTTGAACATATTAAAACCTCATTTTGATCAAATATCTCTTTAAATTGATATAGGCTATCTAGATATCGATCATATTGTTTAGAGCTGTCAATATATACATTATTTAAGGCCTGTTTTAAAAGATTCGGTTCATTAAGTACCTTAGTCAAATTCATAAGATTTACTTAACCATCTTTTCAAAAGCATTCTTTGCGGCTTCTTGTTCAGCCTTCTTTTTACTGTTGCCTTCACCAGTGCCTAATATGATATCATCCAACACAACGTTGATCTTAAATAAAGGTTTATTGCTAGGACCAGATACATTAACAACATCGTAAGTAACTGTTTTTCTTACATCAGATTGAACATACTCTTGTAATTTAGTTTTGTAATCAGTAATTGAATTATCTAAATCGACGATGTTGTCAAAATCAACAACTTCTTGCATTATCCGCTCAATCCCATCCATTCCACCATCACAATACAAAGCTCCAATAAACGCTTCAAACATGTTGGCAACGATCGAATCACGAGTTCTACCCCCTGTTTTTTCTTCGCCAAAACCAAGTTTCAAGTATTTATTCAGACCAAGCTTCATCGCGTACTCGGCTAATGCTTTTTCACAAACTAATGTAGCGCGATAAGTTGTCATCTTTCCCTCATCAAGTGGTGGAGTAACTCTAAATAAATGAACACTTGACCAAATTTGTAATACTGCATCTCCCATAAACTCTAATCGTTCATTGTCTTTGGAGATATTGCGATGTTCATTCACATATGAGGAATGAATAAATGCTTGTTCAACTAGTTTTTTATTCTTTACGTTAATATCTCTTTTGCTTAACCATTCAAATATCGTCATTTCAATTCCCTCTTCATTTTTTCAATCGTATCATTTTTAATTATCGTATGTAATCTTAATAAGGCGCTGTTTATAGCTCTTGCATTACTTGAGCCATGAGCTTTAACTATAGGTTTTTCAAGACCAATCAAGATCGCTCCCCCATATTTGGAATAATCTAGATCATCTTTTAATTTGCTTAAAGATTTTTTCAGGATCATACCTGCAAGTTTATTAATAAAAGAACCATAAATAATGTTTTTAAGTTCTCCAAAAGCGAAATTTGCAGTTCCCTCAACCGCTTTTAATGTCATATTGCCACTAAGTCCATCAGTTACGATAACATCGGCGTCCCCATTAAACATATCACGTCCCTCGACATTACCAATAAATGATAAATTATTACTATTTGCTAGCAATTGATAGGCTTCTTTATGGAGTTTGTCACCTTTGTTTCTTTCAGCTCCAATATTTAGTAGTTGAATCTTTGGATCGCTAATATTAAATACAATTTGCGCATATAGTTTGCCCATTAAGGCAAATTGATATAAATGAAATGGCGTATTATCACTGTTAGCGCCCATGTCTAAGTATTGAAATAATCTATTTCCTTTAGCCGGAACCGTCGCGATAAAACATGGACGTTCAATCCCTTCGATGGTGTTGATCTTCAATATTGATATCGTCAATAATCCAGCAGTAGAGCCAGCAGTTATACCACCATCTACTTTTCCATCAGCCAATTGATCAAACATCTTATTCATGCTAGCATCTTTTTTGCGTCTAATAGCCAAGAGTCCATCATCCATGTGGATTGTATCTTCACAATGGATTACTTTTACTCGAGGTTGATCTTTAAGTTCTTTGAGTTCATTACAATCGCCGAACACAACAATATCAGTATCATCATGATCACTCAAAAAATCTTTGATCGCTTCAACAAATACTTGACTTCCATTATCGTTACCCATGGCATCAATCGCTATTATCATATTTCCTCCTAATCAATGAAATCATTGTTTTGCAAAAAGGTTTGTGCATATTTTCTAATCACTTCATTATCTTCATTTGGTGTTCGCATTATTTCCTCTGCGTCTTCTTTAGCCACTTTGATAATATTTGCATCAGTGATCAAGTTACCCAATATTAAACTTGGTAGCCCACTTTGCCTTGTTCCAAATAGATCGCCAGGACCTCTTAATCGTAAATCTTCTTCAGCTATCTTAAAACCATCATCACTATTAACTAAAACTTGTAATCGCTGAATGCTCAATTCTTCTTTTGTATCGGTTAATAAGTAACAATATCCTTGCGCATCAGATCTTTTGATGCGTCCTCTTAATTGATGTAATTGCGATAATCCAAAACGATTAGCATCATAAATGACCATTATATTGGCTTCTTTAATATTTACCCCTACTTCGACAACGGTGGTCGTTACTAATATTTGGATTTTCTTTTCTTTAAACATCTTTAACGTCTTATCTTTAATACTACTATCCATTTTACCATGTAACATGCCAATATCATACCTATCATTTAGTTCTTTTTTCAAAGCTTTATAGATAGCTGTGGTATTGCGAACTCCAAGATCATTATCATCTTCGATTGCAGGACAAACGATATAACATAAACTACCATTATCGATTTTAGTTAATACTTCATCCAAAATACTGATCATTGTATTTTCTTTGATCATTTTTGTTATTACAGGTTTTCGTCCTTTTGGTAGTGTAAAGATATTACTAACATCCATATCTCCATATAAGACATTAGTTAAAGTTCTTGGTATGGGGGTTGCACTCATGATCAAAATATCCACAAAATTTCCCTTATCAATCAGTTTACGCCGTTGACCAACCCCAAAGCGGTGTTGTTCATCGGTCACGATCATTCCTAAATTGTCAAAGAGGACAGCATCTTGTATTAGTGAATGTGTACCAACGATAAGATCGATCTTATTAGTCCTTAAACGCTCTAAGATGTTCGTTTTTTCTGATTGTGGTAATGATGAATATAAAACTTCTATGTTCATATTCGTATGTTTAAATAGCTTTTTAAACTCATCATATTGTTGTTTTGCTAAAACTTCGGTTGGTGCCATAAACGCTGATTGATACCCCGCAAGATAACAACCATACATTCCTAAAGCAGCAACAACAGTTTTTCCACAACCGACATCACCTTGTATTAAGCGATACATTGGTTTATTACGTGCCAAATCGGCTACTATATCATTGATCGCTTTGAGCTGATCATTAGTTAAGATAAATCCAAGATTATTGGCCAAACTAAATATTTCATCAACATTAAATTTCTTCTGATATCTTTGATCATCAATCAACAACTCACTTCTACGCGCTGATATGATCATTTGAAATTTAAGAAATTCTTCATACTTTAAATGTCTTTGAGCCTGATGAATATCTTGTTCATTATTAGGACAATGAATCTTATAAAGAGCTAATTTACGATCAATAAGTCGATATTTTTGGCGATAGGTTAAAGGAACAACGTTGTCGAAGTTATATTTAGATAATACTTTCTTAATTATCTTAATGAAACTATTTTGATTGATCTTGTTTTTTAAATTATAAACAGGAATAATGCCAAGTTGCTCATCTAGCGGTTTTAAATTATATTTTAGCGCTGTAATTTTTTGTTGACCATCATATTTGCCATAAATAGTAACCCGGGTATTGAGTTTTAGATTGTTTAGCCATGGGCGGTTAAATATCGTGATATGAAAAACATCATCATCATTAATGATATCAAAGCGTGATATGGTCAATTTAGAACGTTTAATACTTTTTATGGAAGAAATAACCTTACCTTCTATATAGACTTTGTCATCAATACTCCAAAGACTATATGGTGTCTTACTTATATTCTCATAACGAAAAGGATAATGCGTTATCAATTTTTCGATATCCGTAATATCCATTTTGTTTAAGAGTTCTTTTTCTGATTTGGTAAATATATCTTGATTCATAACCTATAGAAAAAGGGCTTTGCCCTTATTCGATTCCAAAAATAAAACTATAAACTGGTTGTTGTCCTAAATAAACATCAGCTTCGACATCATAATTAGCGGTGATAAAATCTCTTACTTCATCGATTTCAGATTCAGTTACATTTTCACCAGCAATGATCGTTGCAATTTCTGCATCATCAAACATGATCTGTTTGATCAGTTCTTTAATAGCTTTCATCTTGTCTTTATTAGTCACAACGATATCTTTGTCTTTAATTCCGATAAAATCGTCTTTTTTAATCTTAATGCCGTCAAAATTAGTATCTTTGATCGCATAAGTAATTTGACCAGTAACGACTTTCTTGATGGCTTCATCCATTTCGGATACATTTTCTTCTATTGAGACTTCTGGATTAAACATCATACAAGCAGAAAGTCCTTGTGGAATAGTCGAAGTTGGGATAACTGAGATTTGACGATCCCTAAAAATATCCTTAACTTGTTGAGCAGCTAAGATGATATTACTATTGTTTGGTAAAATAATAACATGTTCAACATTTAATGATTTGACAGCTTCAACAAAATCTTCGGTTGAAGGATTCATAGTCTGTCCACCATTAATGATGACATCAACTCGTAAATCTTTAAACAGATTAACTAAGCCTTCACCTGCGGCTACACTTATTAAGCCGTATTTTTTAAATGGTGCAGCCATTTCAATTAAATGCTCATGTTGTTCTTGCATATTTTCAATCTTTAACTTAACAAATTCACCATAACGTTGAGCCATATTTAAAGCGTCACCTGGTATCATTGTATGTACATGCACTTTTACTAGATCTTCATCTTGTACAACTACTAATGAATCACCAATTCTTGATAAGTTTCGTTTAAGTTTATCTTCTTCAAACAACATTTTTCCATTATCAGATAAGCGAATGATAAACTCAGTACAATATCCAAATTCTTCATTAGCTAGCTTGGTTTGAACAGCTTCTGATGTATTTTCTTGTTTTGAGAGTTCTATTTTACGGTTTTCAATAGCAGCTACAAATCCTTCAAGAATCGTGATAAGACCATATCCACCACTATCAATAACGCCGACTTCCTTTAGAATTGGTAATAACTCAGGTGTGTGTTCTAAAGATATATTAGCCTCTTTCAATAAAACATCTAAATACGTATTGATTGAACAATCAGGGTTTTTCTTTACATAAGCTAAAGCCGCGTGAGATGCTTCTCTAATAACGGTTAATATTGTTCCTTCAACTGGTTTCATAACTGCTTTGTACGCAATCTGTGAGCCTTTGACGAAGGCTTCAGCTAAAGTAAGGGTATCAACTTCAGTACAATTTTCAATTCCCATGCTAAAACCCCGAAATATTTGAGATAGAATAACACCCGAATTTCCTCGAGCTCCCATTAATAATCCTTTAGATAAAACTTTCGCTATACTTGATACATCATCAACCAAGGTATTGTGTGTTTCTTTTACACCACTACTAAAGGTCAGATGCATATTGGTACCCGTATCGCCATCCGGTACTGGGAATACATTCAATGCATCCACCTCAAAGCGTCTGTTGGCTAAATTATTAGAACCATTCTCTAACATCGTTCTAAATAGTTTACTGTTTAATCTATCCATAATATGCTACTCGTTTATCTTGATACCTTGTACATATACATTTACGGCGTTAAATGAAATGTCAAGAGATCTTTCTAATTCGTATTTTACTTTCTTTTGTACTTCTGTTACAACTTCTGAGATCTTAACTCCAAAACTGATAACAATGAAAAGATCCAATTCATATTTATCTTCTAATTTACGAACAACAATACCTTTACTATAATTCTCTCTTTTTAAGAGTTCAGCTAAACCATCTTTCAATATTTTTTGGCTCGCCATTCCGACAACACCATAACATTCAGCAACTATGCCTCCAGCAAGCGTCGCAATCGCATCTTCTGATATATTGATATTACCAAGGTTAGTATTTCTTTCAATAGGCATGATATTCCTCCTTACTCTCGGTATTATAAACAAATAATCATATTTTGTAAAATAATTAAATCCGTTTTTGCTTATTCGCTTTCAGGACATTGACTTGTATAAGCTGTTTTACTAGATTCATCAATAAATATACATGAATTACTAATCTTCAATGATTTAACGATCGAAAAATAATTGTTAACAGCAATTATTGAATCAAGAGAGGTAAACACCTTATTACCATCAATCATGATAATTTTCAACATATTTTCATCATATGTACTTGCATAATGATGTATTTCTGTGATGTTGTTGATGATGTCGATAGTCAATTCATTAAGCGAACCAGCTAAATCAGACAAGTATTCTTCAGTGAAACCAACTATTAAGGGGATCTGAGTAATAAGACCTTGCTTTTCTTTTGTTAGTTCAATCAATTCACCCTTTTCAACAAGTAAATATGGTTTATCTGTGTAGATATATCCCAATAGTCGTTTTTCACTAATTTCGATATATAAATTTCGTTTGGTATCTTTTGTGACAACAACGTCACTGATCATATCATCACTTAATAGTTTTGTTTTGATCAAAGAAGTAAATGTCAAAAGATAAAAGTCTGTATCCTCTAACTCACCTATATTCATGATTTCAGCACGAGTAAAATAATTTATTCCAGTGATATTGATGTGCTTTAATTGCGAAATTGGTGTTGTGATATATAAATACAATAGTGAAATTAAAGTCATAAAGCTAATTACGATTATCAATCTTCTTCTTCTTTTTTTATGTAATTTGATCTTTTTTAGTTGTTTTTGTTTTTCTAAGATCAGTTCAACCCCATCTTTTTTACCTGAGATCAACCTTATTTACCACCTTTTCCATAAGTTCAATCATATCTTCAGCCGCATTAATAAAGCATAAAGCCTTCGTATTCTGACTCATTTTATTTAATAAAGAAGGTTGTTCCATGATCTTATCAATCTGTTCGATCAATTTATCACTAGTTAATTCACTTTCTCTTATCATTAAGGCAGCTTTACGATTTACTAATGCTTGAGCATTGATCTCTTGATGATTATTAGGAACATATGGGCTTGGTATGATAATACTTGGTACATTAAAGGCACAAATCTCAGTAGCCGTCGTCGCTCCGCCACGGGTAACGATCAAACTGACATGTTCAAGCATTTCAGTTTGTTTTACAAAAGGAATCACAATAATATTATCTTTTGCCTTAAATTTTTCAATAAAGGACTCGTAATAGCTGTTACCTGTAACATATAATACTTGATATGGTTTGTCTCTTAAGTTATGCAATACACTTATCATAATATTATTAACACTTGTAGAGCCCTGCGAGCCCATAACAAACATAACAATCGGTTTATCTTTATCTAAACCATATTCAGTTAACACATTAGTCGAGTTTTGCTTCTTTACTTGATAAACACGAGGATTACCAAGTAAAAAAACTGGTTTTTTACTAAACTGACGATAAGCTTCTTCATATGAAACGACAATCGCCGTAGCGTATTTCTCTAAAAAAAGATTAGCTCTTCCTGCATAAGCATTTTGCTCATGTAACATTGTTGGTATCTTAAGTCTTGAGGCGGCGATAATTACTGGGACACTAACATAACCACCAAAACCAATTACGATGTCGGGTTTGAATTCCTTAATGATCATTGTACATTCGCTGATAGCTGTATACAATTTAAAAGCAGCTGCCACTTGCATAAACATGTTGCCTTTTAAACCAGAAGCTTTTATGCTTTTAAAATTGAATCCAGCATTAGGTATCATTGATGCTTCCATATGATCACTTGTTCCAATAAATAAAATTTCGGCATTTTCTTTTAAATCTTTAATGGCTTCTGCCAATGAGATAGCAGGATAAATATGTCCACCTGTTCCTCCTGTTGCGATAATGATCTTCATTATTTTTCACTCATATCCGAAAATAAAAGTTTCTTCGCATAGGGACTAAAATAATCATGTTCAAGTTGCTTATCATAAACTAGTTTCCCATTAAGATATGTCTTGTGTAATGTGATATCATTGTCAACGATGATAAAATCAGCATCCTTACCTCTTGTAAGACTCCCCTTATGATTTAAACAACCGTGACATAATGCTGGATTATAACTAGCCATCTTTACGACATCGGTTAAAGGAATAGCTAAATTCTTAACTAAGTTAGCCATACCATATATAACAGGCATACTACTACCACGTAAACGTCCATTTTCATCTAAAACATACCCATCTTCTGTTACGTTAATTACACCACCTAAAGCAGCGCTATTATACAGTCCTGGTTTTAAGCCTGATAAACCAGTGCAATCAGAAATCATCATGATGTTGTCTCTTCCTTTTGATTTGTAGACAAAATCTAACATTTCATTACAAACATGTAGTCCATCACAGATAAGTTCAGCCCATACTCTATTATCAGTTAAGCATGCACCTAAACAACCAAAGTCGCGATGATGAATACCCGTCATTACATTACACATATGAGTAGCGACGGTTATACCACGATCGATCGCTTTTTTTGTTGTTTCATAGTTGCCATCAGTATGAGCTACAGCTAATTTGACATTATTAGCTAAAAAATAATCCATAATCTCATCAATACCTTCAATTTCTGGTGCTAAACCAACCATGACTAATTGTCCATTAGCATTATTGACCATTTTTTTGGCTGTTTCTAATAAAACAGGTGGATAAGGATTTTCCGATTTTTTACCCTTTTCCCCTACGCGATTAAGCCACGGACCCTCACTATGAATGCCAATGATATTAGCTTCATCAGGGTCATTTTCTTCTTTTATCTTAGCTAATTCACTAAAGAAACTTGTATGGGCGGTTGGTAAAACTGATGTTACACCTTGAGATAATAAAGCCCTCAAATATCCTTTGATCTCAATATTGTGATCTTGACTAGCATAATCACTTAATAACGACCAACCATAAGTTCCGTGATTATGTGTATCAAAAATTCCTGGAAGTATCTTGTAGTTTTGATAATCAACGTATTCATTTACAACAAAACTTTTGTCTTTTATATTTGTGATAATACCATTGTCAACGACTAAGTATCCATCAACTATCCCGTTTTCGGTATATATCTCTTTACTTCGATAATATTGTTTCATATTCCCTCCATCAATAATTAAAGTATAAACAGTCTAAAACCATTTTACAACCTAAAGAAAAGCCCTAGAGGGCTTTATTGAATAAGTCTGTATTATGAGCTATCTTTAAGTGTTCATATGCCTTAGTCGTTACTGTACGACCTCGTGGTGTACGATTAATGAAGCCTATCTGTAATAGATAAGGTTCATATACATCTTCTAATGTCATAGGTTCTTCAGATATGCTACTAGCAATAGCTTCTAAGCCAACAGGACCGCCTTTAAAGCGCTCGATGATCCCTTTTAAATAGCGGATATCTACTTCATCTAAGCCCAATTGGTCAACTTTTAAGCGATCAAGGGCATTAACCGCAATATCATAACTGATAATGCCTTTATTTAATACTTGAGCAAAATCTCTGACCCTCCTAAATAGCCGATTAGCAATTCTTGGAGTACCTCTACTTCTTTTCGCGATTTCAACAATCGCCTCTTTTTCGATTTCTGTATCGAGCACTCTAGATGTACGAGATACAATCTTTTTAAGATCATCTAATGAATAATAATTTAATTTGCCGATGATACCAAAACGATCTCTTAAAGGAGCCGTCAGATCTCCAGCTCTTGTTGTAGCACCAACCAAAGTAAAAGGAGGAAGATCAAGTCTAACTGATCTAACAGAAGCATCTTTACCAACGACAATATCAATTGCATAGTCTTCCATTGCTGGATACAATACTTCTTCTACTGATTTTGGTAAACGATGAATTTCATCAATAAACAAGATATCTCCAGCCTGAAGAGTTGATAATATAGCCGCAAGGTCACCTGTTCTTTCAATACTTGGTCCTGTAGTTAAGCGAATATTACCATGTAATTCATTAGCAATGATAAAAGCTAAAGTCGTCTTACCTAAGCCAGGAGATCCATATAACAAAACATGATCTAAAGCTTCATTACGAGCAATAGCAGCTTTTATAAAAACACTTAGATTCGCTTTTAGGTCTTCTTGACCAACATATTCTTTTAAACTTTGAGGCCTTAAGGATACTTCATCTTCTTCGAATTTATTTAACACTTCATAAGACTCAGACATTTAACCACCCTTTCTGCCATGTAAGATCTGAAGAGACATTTTTATGTATTCCTCAGTTTTTAAATTTGGATGTTTCATCAATTCTGAAGGTAATGATTGTAATTCAGAAGCTTTATATCCAAGAGTTTTAAGAGCTAACATCGTATCATTGATATCATCAGAAATGATTTCATTGTCTTTATTTTGATCAACAAGTTTACCTTTAAGATCCAAGATGATCTGTGAAGCAGTTTTAGTTCCAATGCCAGGTAATCTTTTTAACTGAGCAATATCTTCTTTTTCAATAGCTTTGATCAATGCATCAGCTCCAATAAAGCTTAAGATATTCAAAGCTGTCTTTGGACCTAATCCTTTAACAGCGATCAATTTCATAAAAAGTGAATACTCATCATCACTAACAAAACCAAAAAGACTTATCTCATCTTCACGAACATGTTGATAAGTATAGATTAAAATCTCTTTTTTTATTGTTAATACTTCTGGATGACCAAAATAGATTCGATATCCGATTCCCTTGTTTTCGATTATCACATGATCTAATCCATATGAATGTACTATCCCTTGTATAAAAGCTATCATTTTATCACCTATTCAATTATAACCTATTAGTAGGTTTAAAGAAAAAGATTATTCAACAAATTCAAATGAGAAGTCAAGAATGAAGATTTGATCACCATCTACAGCCCCTGCTTCACGTAATGCTTGATCTACGCCAATCTTTCTCAGATTATTGCCAAGCCTAAAGACATCACTTTCCGTATCTGTTTTAGAACGCATCATGATACTCTGTACTTTACCACCACTAACTCGCCATTTACCATTACCCAAATTAAACACTTTGATCTCATCTTCTGGTTTAACATAGCGATACATTACGCTTTCTTCCTTACTTTCTTCCATCGGGAAAAATGGAGTAGTTTCGATCAGATCCATTATTTTATATAATACGGCCTGTGTTCCTTCATCAATAAGCGCAATAGTAGGATAAACAAGGATATCAGGAAAGGTTTCTTTAAAACGTTTTAAGTTGTTTTCTGCTGGTGTTAAATCCATCTTATTAGCGATAACGATCTGTGGTCTTTCCGATAATCGAAATTGATATTCTTTAAGTTCGTTATTAATGATATTGTAGTCTTCGATTGGATCTCTACCGTCTTCAGCGCCCATATCAACAATATGAACGATGACGCGACATCTTTCGATGTGTTTCAAAAACTGATGCCCTAAACCTTTACCTAAATGTGCACCTTCAATCAATCCTGGTAAATCGGCTAAGACAAAAGAGCGTCCATCAGGTACTTTAACAACACCAAGATTTGGAACGATGGTCGTAAAAGGATAAGCAGCTATCTCTGGTCGAGCTGCACTGACAACCGATAAAAAAGTAGATTTTCCAACTGATGGAAAACCAACCAATCCAGCATCAGCTAGTAATTTAAGTTCGACAATGATCTCTTTATCTTCACCCAATAATCCTGATTCACAATAATCAGGTGCGGTATCACGACTGGTCATAAAGCGATAATTACCTTTACCGCCCTTGCCACCTTTAGCGATAACAGCTTGTTGATCAACATGTGTAAGATCAGCTATTACACTATCCGTGTTGAAATCCTTGACTATCGTACCTAATGGTACCTTAACAATGAAATCATTACCATTGGCGCCATGCATTTTCTTAGGTTTTCCTCGTTCACCATCTTCCGATACAATTAATCTATTATAACGAAGATCCAACAAGGTTGATTTATTAGTGTCGACTTGAAAAATGATGTTTCCACCATCACCACCATCACCACCTGCGGGACCACCCAGTGGGATATATTTCTCACGTCGATACGCAACGATCCCATCTCCACCTTTGCCGGCTTTGACCGACAATTTAACTTTATCTATAAACATATTTTAATTAATTCTCCTAATTTAAAAATCTCCGTAAAACGGAGATATTATGCTTGAGGATATACAGAAACTTTTTTCTTATCTTTTCCGACACGTTCGTATTTTACAATACCACTTGCTTTAGCAAATAATGTGTCATCACCACCGATGCCTACATTGACACCAGGATAGATACGTGTTCCTCTTTGACGATAAATAATATTACCGGCTAAAGCGAACTCTCCGTCTGCTTTTTTAGCACCTAAGCGCTTTGAGTGTGAATCACGACCGTTTCTGGTCGATCCGACGCCTTTTTTAGACGCGAATAATTGAATATTCAGGACAAACTTCATTTTAACACCTCCGTTTGTTTGATTTCTATGAAATCTTTGTATTCTTCATATAACGTTTTTAATTGAATGATCATTGTTTTAATGATCAATTGTGATTTTTCTTCGATTTGTAATACTTCAATCTTGATCATATTATCAGCTAATGTAAGTTTACAATCATTATTGGCTAGTTCGTCTAAGGCATTTAAGGTACCAATGGAAATGCTACTAACAGCTGCACAAACCAAATCTTTACCCAATTCATCATAACCAGCATGGCCCGTAATCTTTACGTGATGCACCATTTGATGATCATAATCGATACTAACCTTTATCATGTTAAACGTTTATTGATTCAATGATCAATTTTGTGTAAGGTTGACGATGGCCTTGTTTACGTCTTGTAGAACCTTTTTTAGACTTGTACTTGAAGATCGTAATCTTCTTTTCCTTGCCTTGTTTTTCTACTTTAGCCACAACAGTTGCCCCTTTTACATATGGGCTACCAACCTTAGCAGTACGATCGCTTACTAATAGTACCTGTTCGAAAACTATTTCATCATCAACTTCAACTGGCAACTTTTCTACATAAATAGACTGGCCAACTTCGACTTTCAACTGTTTTCCACCGGTTTCAATAATTGCGTACATATTGCACCTCCTTCTTCATACTAGACTCGCCTGTATTGGTGACTTTCGTACTTTAACCATGACAGAGCGGTTGCGCTTATCAGTGCAACGTCATTATATTACCATACTAACAAATATCCGTCAATCAATAATCACGCACTCAAATCACATTAAAAGGGGTATGATAAAAAGATTTATTTTATCACTTTTATGATCAATATTAGTATATATACTATACCATAATTAGTCATTATGATCGTAATGATAAGCTATATAATCACTATTTATACTACTTATTAATGATATAAGATAACTAACCTTTCAGACCACCTCTTGCAACCCCATTGATAATGCTTTTTCTAGTAACTAAAAACAAGATGATCACAGGGACAACGATCATGGTGCTCGCCGCCATTAATAATTCAAAATGGGTACCTGCTTCAGTTATAAAAGCATATAAACCTAAAGGAAGAGTTCGATTAGCTCTAGAGTTAATCACTAGTAGTGGCCACATAAACGAGTTCCATGATACGATCGTGTTTAATAAAATAATCGTTACCAACGATGGTTTAGCGATCGGTACCATAACTTTCCATAAATATTGCCAATTGGTTGCACCATCAATTCTGGCAGAATAGTACAACGCATCAGGTATCGACATAAAGAAGTTACGTAAAATAAAGGTATAGAAAATACTGGAAGTAAATGGAATGATCAATGCGATCAATTTGTCACTAAATCCCCAATTAGCTATCGTTTGGAAATTGGTAATGACCAACATTTCAAAAGGTACCATCATTAAGGCTAACATTAAGGTAAAGACGGTATCTCTACCTGTCCATTTTAGTCGTGAAAATGCAAAAGCGGCAAGAACAGTCGAAAAAACAGTTAATGTTACATTAGTTATTGTGACAATTAACGAATTAATAAAATATTGAATAAATGGTGCGTAGCTCAACGCTTTGGTAAAATTGTTGAATTGCGGTTTACTAGGAAGCCATGTGGGTGGAAAAGTGGCAGTTTCCGCAGCAGTTTTAAAAGCAGAGCTAAACATCCAAAAAAATGGAAAAATCATAACTGCTGCTCCAATGATTAATAATATATAAATGTATATCTTATCTAAGTTGCGTTTTTTCATCTTGCCTCCTAGTAATGTTGCCATTTTCTTTGAATAAACAATTGTAATCTTGTTAAAACAAAGATCACTAAAAACAAGATCAATGCAGCAGCACATGCTCTACCAAACTTCCATCTGATATAAAATTGATCAAATATATAATAAACAACGGTATATAGGTTATAAGCAATACCAGGACTACCATTAAACAAAGGGAAAAGCTCTGTAAATACTTTAAAAGTAGAGATCATATTGATTATTAAAACAAGGCCAATCGTTGGAGCTAACAAAGGAATCGTGATACGATAAAATATTTGAAAATTACTAGCGCCGTCAACTTTGGCAGCAGTATAATACATTTCATTGATATTTTGAAGTCCTGACAGTAGTAATATGATCGTAAAAGGTAAGATATTCCATATTCCAAAAATAATCAAAGCATAAATATTGTTTTTAGGTATCAACAGCCAATTGATTGGATCTACACCAAATATAGATAAGAAATAATTAATAACACCGTAGTTTTGATTAAACATAAATTTCCAAGCTAAACCTACTGCAGTAATGGATGTTACTAACGGCAAAAAATAGGCTGTTTGAAATAATCCAATAAATCGTACTTTCTTATTTAAAAGATTAGCGATCAATATGGCTAGTATTGTTGAAATTGGTACAACAGTTAAGACGTAAAGTGTTGTATTCTTTAATGAACTAATAAAATTAGAATCGTTAATAACGTATTGATAATTAGCTAATCCAAATTGATCAAAAGCTCCGCTCATATATTTAAAACCTTCTTTAAAAGAAGTTAAAAAGACATAACCTACTGGATATAATGTAAATATTAAGATACCTATGAAAAAAGGACTCAAGTATAAATACGGTTCAATCGCATTAAAAAACTGTCGTTTCTTAATTTTCTTTTTTTCGATTGCTTTACTCATTGCTTGATTCTTTCTCCACTTTCTGTATTAAAGATAAAGACTCCTTTATCTTTAAACTTTATTGGTATTTTATCATTAACATTAACCTCATGATCGATATCGATGTACGCTCTTAGATTTGCAGTACCTAAAGTCAGATAAACCAATCTTTCTTTGCCCATAAGATAGATATCGTTAACATGGCCAACAAATGCAATAGAATCATTACCCTGTGCTTTATCAAGGCTCTCAGGTCTAATTGAGAGTGTTACATTTTGATTAGCTAAATTAGTAAAGCGACTATTTTGTACATCAGCGCTTTGATCATCAAGGATAAACTTTCCGGACTTGATAACACCGACCAATTTATTGATTGGAGGATTGCCTAAAAAATCGGCTACGAAAACATTTTCCGGATTTTCATACATCACCTGCGGGAAGGCAACCTGCTGTTTAAAGCCATTTTTCATTAGAATTATTTGATCAGAAATACTCATTGCTTCTTCTTGATCATGTGTTACAAAGATAGTTGTTACTTTAGTCTCTTGCTGAATTCTTCTTATTTCTTCGCGCATCTCCAACCGTAAACGCGCATCAAGATTACTTAAAGGTTCATCTAGTAGTAAAAGTTTTGGCTTTTTAACCATAGCTCGTGCAATTGCGACGCGTTGTTGTTGTCCACCAGATAATTGAGATGGTTTACGATCCAAAAGTTCACTGATATGGACAAGATTGGCCATTTCATTTACTCTTTTATCTATTTCATCTTTGCTGATCTTTTGAATTTCTAGTGGAAAACTAATATTTCGCTTAACAGTCAAGTGAGGATATAAAGCGTAGTTTTGAAAAACTAGTCCAATTCCCCTTTTTTCGGGTTCAAGATCAGTAACATCGATATCATCGAAATATATCTTACCTGATGTAACTTCGGTAATACCAGATAAAACGTACAATAAAGTACTCTTGCCACAACCTGAAGGTCCTAATAAGGCACTTAACTTACCTTCTTCGATAACAAGCGAAAAATCATTTACAGCGATAACATTATCAAATCTTTTTGTGACATTTTGCAATCTTATTTCCATAATTCCGTCCTATTTATTTATTATAATCTTATCACGATAAAAGTGATTAAATGAAATAAAGATTAGTGAGGAATCCTCACTAATCTTTAATAAACGTTATTACTCAGCTAAAGCTGCATTACTATTTTCTACAGCGATGCGTACAGCCTCTTCAGCCGTTAATTCACCTAAAGCTACTTTCTTTAACATTGAATCGATTTCAGTTCTAACTGTTGCTGAACCAGGTAATGAAGATGAAGAATGTCCATATTCAACACCTTCTTGTGCAATGGCCATTGATTCATTATTTGCTAGATAATCGATATAAGTAGTAGTTTCTGTTGTTGCCATATATGGAGATAAAGCATTAAACGCAGCACACCATGAAGCGTGAACTTCAGGTGATGTCCAATACTTAATAAACTCATATAAAGCTTCATCATGTGCTTCATCTTTAGTAAAGCCAATGATTCCTCTTAAAAAAGCAGTGGTAACTTTATCCGTTCCTTCCGTTTGAGGAACTAAAGCCATAGCCCAATCAAATTTATCAGCGACAGCTGCTTCTACATAGCTAGCACCTGCACAGGATCCGATATATGCAGCTACAGTCTGTGCACCAATATCTTCGGAATAGTAGTTACCTGTTGGAGCGATACTGAAATATCCTTCGGCTACGCCGGTTGCGAACCAATTAACTAATTCAAGAGACTTATCAGTCTCAAAACCAACAGTCTTAGTTTCAGGTTCAATATATGGAACACCATTTTGATTTAACCATAAAATGAAATTATCGGTTAATGAATCCATTCCAAATCCCGGAATTTCTTTTTCTTCAAATATCTTTTGGCTGGCCAGTGTTAATTCATCCCAAGTAGTTGGGACTTCAATAGCTAACTCATCAAATAGCGTTTTATTGTAATAAAGAAGATTAGCTGTAACATTTAAAGGATATACAAACATTTTCGTACCACCTTCAAATTGAGTAGCGTCGGCGAAAGCACTATCTATAACTCCACTTTGGAAAGCTTCAACTCCAATATCTTCAGTAATATAGGGCAAAAAATCGACTAATAAATCTTCAGTTGCGTATGTGGCAGCTAGTGTTGAATAATGAATGATTAAACTAGGACCAACATCACTACGTACTGAGTTAGCTACTTTAGAATCAAAATCTGCATAAGGTTGTTGCTCAACAACAACGTTTATGTTTTCGTGTGCGGCTGAGAAATCAGCAGCGATTTTCTGTAATTCTGCGTTCTGTGCATCGGTAAAAGTATGCCAAATAACGATTTCGACTTCTTCAACCGGTGTTTCTGTTGGTTTACTACAACCAAACATTGTCATCGATAGAAGTAAGACTGCTAAAACTTTAAACAATCTCTTCATCTTTTTCCTCCTTGTTCTTAAGAACTTTATTAGTAACACCATTTGGTGGTACTTTGGAATTAATGCATAAAAACAAGTCAACTCATAAAGGATTATTTCAAATCATTATATTTTAGACCAAGATCAGAAAATTTGCGGGTAATCCACTTACAGATACCGTCAAGACCTGGATAGATCATTCTTTCTGATATATTGATGTAATCCAGTTTATCTCTTATTTCTAGTTTTATCTCTTTAGGAATGATTATCTTACAACTATATTCTTTATAACGCTCAAGAATTTCATTTAATGGTGTACTTGTGTCATTCATTACGGAAAACAAAGCATATTGATTGATTATGCGATTATGAATTGATGAAGGTTCAAAAAAGAAAACAAATGGTTCATCACTATACTTCTTGAGATCATCAAAATTATGTGCGATTTTCTCCAGCATATCTAATGAAAATAACTTTGAATGTGAGCGATCAAGATAGCCTTTAAGCTCTTTAGGTAATTGTTGAATGATAGCTTCATAGTCTATACACCAAATAAGACCATCCTTGTCATAATTTTCAACTTCTTCGGTCGCAAAATGAGCTGCTACCAAGGGAGAGTAGCTCCAATCAAGTAATCTTGTTGGTAGTCCATGGTGTTGGGCTAGAGTCAATATTTGCCAGAAACTTTGATACTCAACAATATCAGCATAAGCATACTTCTTAAAATTACGAAGCAAAGAGTCTTCTAACTCTAAGTTATGAGCGCACACTCTATTTAATTTGGGTAATAGTTCAAAACTTCTATCCCCTACTCCACGATAAATGAAATTTGCTCGATAACGTTTGATATCATCTTGCCAAACATTTTTAAAGATGATCGATTGTAACTCATCCCAATTATGGATAATGTGCTCTTGCATACTTCCTCCTTAATCTTCTATTTTTGGTAGATTTTGATAGATGTTATGCATTATCCTTTCTCCTTCACCTTTGGCAAAAATTGTTGTACCAGCTTCATAGTAATTTTTTTCAAAAGCCGTCTTATTTGTCAAATACATATAATAGCCATTAGTGTATGAAACAAAATGTAATCTTGAATCCCTTTCTTTATAAGGGTCTGATAATTTTGAAAATAGCTCGACTGGTATACCAATCAATAATTTGTCATTTATTTGTAAATATGTAACATTCAATTTTAAATGTTTTAATTGTGTTAATACATCAATCCCTTTTAATTGTGCATTATAACCCTCGACTACTGAGTATAACACGCGAATATCAGTAACTGATTTTCCATCCTTTTTTGCTTTATTGACTAACTTTTCTTGCTTAGCCAACTTAGCTTCAATCTTTTTTATATCTGGTATATCTTTCAAATTAATATCTAAATCAATTTTGTTTATATGAACATTAGAAAGCTCTGTCATATCAATATCGTTTAGTCCAGATTTGATCTTTTGAGCAATTAACTTACCCTTATTATATACTTCTTCGAAATTACTTTCATTTCTTGTATATCGAGTACTAATATCTCCAGCGCTTCCATTTAAAAACATAATGCCATCAAACTCATCACCTAATTCTGAAATAACACCAAATGGTAGATCAGCAGTAATCATTAGATTCTCACTATTCATGATAGTTGGATGACATGCAAAATTGTATAATAAGATTTTCTTATCGTTATTGGTTTTAAAAAGCCACATTCCGAGTCGATCATCACCTTGTGTTCCATCGTGTCGATCAGTACCAATACCCGTAACGTTGATTAGTTTATATCCTATCTTTGTATGTGATAAATCTTCTTTAGCTTGCTTGAAACACTTAACAGCGCTCTCTAACCAATAATCGACATAATCTAGATCAAACTCACCAAAAATACTTTCTAAACCTTTAAGATCAATCGTTCCTGTTGGACCAGAATGCGTATGAGAGCAACTAATCATTATCTGCTCTTTGTTTATACCTAATCTATCTGCCAACATATCGATCAAACAAGCATCAACCCCTACTAAATCAGTTTGAATAAGTACGGTATCCTTATGATCGTCGTCAAATACCAACGTCCTAAGCATTAAAGGGTCATGGACATCAATACTTGTTCTTTTTACTCCATACCCAGCCAAATTGACAGGTGTTGACGGAGTAATATTTGTTTCTGCATAACCTATTTTCATTTTGTCCTCCTAAATAAAGATGTATATCAGTATTGGGATAAAGATAGCTGGAATAAAATTAGCTACCTTAATCTTTGTTACTTTAAGCATTGTTAATGCTAAACCAATCAAGATGATCGAACCAACAGCATTCATTTCATTAATCACTGTGGTGCTTAAAAACGGCGAAATATATTGAGCCATCAAAGTTAAACTACCTTGATAAAATAGAATAAATATAGCAGAGAAGCCAACTCCGATGCCAAGTGTCGAGCTATATATGATAGCTGCCACAAAGTCTAATGCTGATTTCGCAAATAGGATTTCATGATTATTACTTAACCCACTTTGAAGTGATCCTAAGATTGTCATTGCTCCAACACAAAATAAAAGACTAGCACTAACAAATCCTTGTACAAAATTACCTGTTTCTTTCTTTTTGCTGAATTTATCTTCAAAACGCATACCAATTTTTAAGATAAAATTATCAATATCTAATATCTCCCCGACAATTCCACCAAAAACCATACTAATGATAATGATCATGGTGTTTTGACCTTTAATTGCCCCACTTATACCTATGTATAGAGTACATAAAGCTAATCCAGTAAATACTGTATCACTTATTTTTTTGCTGATCATTTTTTTAAAGATCAGCCCAATTACACAACCAATGATAACAGCTAAAGCATTAACGATAGTTCCTAACATGCTAATCCCCTATATTTCTATAATACACCTTACAATCACTATTTGCTCTTTTGACAACTGAAATAAGCACTTTTTGAGCAAATGTTTCTTTTCGATGATAAACAAATTCCATTTTATCAACACTCATCTTATTTTTCCGTAATAAGAAGATGATATCATTAATTCTTGTTGCACGATGAATCATGAAAAAATGACCATTATCTTTTAATCTAATCCTAACTTGATCTATTAGTTTTTCAAGTGATAATTCATCGGTAAATCGAGCCAAGTTATGATAGTCACTATTACGAGTTAAGCTTGCTTTTTGATCGTCAAATGGTGGATTTGATACAATAACATCAAATTGGTCTTGCATTAAATCTTTAACATCACAATTAACGATCGACCAGTTATCGATATTATTAAGTATAAGATTTTGTTTAGCTAATTCACAAGCCTGCTCTACAATATCAACTCCAATCAACTGACTTGGCTTAAACTGGGAACAATATAGCAATAGTGCACCATTATTACAACCAATGTCTAAAATACGTAAGCCTGATTTCATTGTTATAAAATCACCTAACAACATCGTGTCAGTATTAAATTTGAACATATCATCACTTTGAAATAAGCGTAATGATGTGTTGGGTAAGTAATCAAGTTCATTTTGGTCCATTTAATCACCAAATAAAGTATATCATAGGCATAGATTATTGTTAAACAATGATCTGTAAGTTATGATAATAAAGAACAGAAGGAGAATTTATGAAAAGAAAGATAATTATTGATACAGATCCTGGTATTGATGATGCTTATGCGATCATTGCCGCCTTACAAAATCCAGATTTAGAAGTATTAGGAATCACTTGTGTTTGTGGTAATAAGGGATTAGACACAACTGTAACTAACGCCTTGAGATTAACTCAGCTATTAAAAAAGGAAATCTTAGTCTATGAAGGCGCTGTTACTAATCTTTGTAGTCTTAGATCCAATAAAATAGACCCAATTGATGCCGATAAAGTTCATGGTAGTGATGGTTTAGGTAATACTAATCTTCCCTATGACAAACATAATCTAAGTACGCAATCAGCAATTGATTTCATTATCGAAACTATAGCTAAATATCCCAATGAGATTGAAATATTAGCATTAGGGCCATTAACTAATTTAGCTTTATGTATCGAAGAAAATGAAGAAATAATGAAGAAAACTAAAGCTATTTATTCAATGGGTGGTGGGATAAATCGTGGAAATATAACCCCATATGCGGAATTCAACTATTATTATGATGAATTAGCAACATCTTTAGTCTTTAAAAAACTTCAAGAATTCGTCAATATTTATATGATTGGTCTAGACGCTACACACGGAACTCGAGTTGATCATAATGATCTAGCCTTTATGATGTATGAAGATGACCATATTGGCAAATTGATCCATGATATAACACAAGTTTATGGAAAACTTTACTACAAAAATTATGGTTATCTTGGAGCTGTTATTCATGATGTGATCGCTTATTTATATATGATTGAACCACAAATTGCTGTTGATGTTATCAAAGATGTCTATATTGATGTTAAAACCGATCAAATGCATCGTGGACAAACAGTTATTGATAATGATCGTCAAGCAAAGTCCAATGTTGTAATGAATTGTGATCGTGATTTAGTATCAAAATTAACGATCAAGGCATTACTGCCTGATAAATATGGACGTTACCTTGAAGTGATCGCTATATAATAAACCAGAAAGTTGTTCCTTCATCTATTACACTATCAACACCGTAAGGACAATTATGAAGATCTAGATAGGCTTTGGATATGGCAAGACCCAATCCAGAGCCTTCTTGATTTCTTTGGTAGTTTTTATCAATTTTATAGTATCTATCCCAAATATAAGGTAGATTTTCACTAGGAATACCACAACCATGATCGATGATCGATACTTTAAAGTGGTTATCGATTTTTTCTATTGTGATCCTAATTTGTTTATCTTTACCTACATGCTTAATTGCGTTATTTAAAAAATTATAGATAACTTGACCAATAAGTGTCTCATCCGCTGTAATCAAAGCTTCATCCGGCGTTATCAACTCTACATTTATCCCACTTTTATTACCAATACCATGTAAAACATTGATAATTTCTTGACTCTTTTTGACTAAATCAAAAGTTGTTTCATTTAAGATCATGTTACCAGATTGAATTTTTGTTAAAACTAACATATCATCTACTAATTTATTCATATGATTAGCCTCATTGATAATTACATCAACATGGGCTTTTCTCTTTACAGGATCATTACCAGAGATATCATTGATCATCTCTGCATAAGCTTTAATTGTGGTTAATGGTGTTTTGATATCATGAGATACATTGGCGATCAAATCGCGTCTTAATTCTTCCGTTTTGGAAAGCTCTGCTGTTGCGTAATTTAAGGTGTTCGCTAGCTCATTTATCTCAGTATATGATTCACCAGTAAATAAAACATCATAATTACCCTCGGCTAATAAGATAGCTGAATCCGTCATTTTGGTTATCGGATTAGCATAAGCACGGGCCAATATATAAGCGATCCATCCTGAAACTAATAAAACACAAACCAAAATGATCAAAAACTGATTTTGCATGATAAAAACCGTTGAATCTACCGGCTCAACCATTGCATTTAGAAATAAATAATAAGTACCTAAATGAGTGTCTATCTTTTTTCCATATATCAACATCTCATCCTGAAAACGTTCACTAGTAACATATTCATAGACTTCATGATCGCTTTTATCATTGATCAATCCAATATAATGATCTGTGTCTAATCGCTCATCATAGCCTGTATTAGTAAGATAACAGCCAACACCTAAAGCATTAACATTCAATAGTTCATAATCATCATAACTATAGATTGCTAAACAGATATTATTATCATATGTCATATCGATGATGTCTTGCATTTGATCATCACCATTAAGAGCTTCTATGACATATGCAGAAATGCTTTGAACATTATTAACCTTGACACTGCGGTAATAGGGTTTTAGAGATGAAACTTGAAGGATCCACAATAAAAAAAGAACCCCACCTGAAAATGACAAAAAAAGTATCCATGTTTTAAATCTGACACCTTTAAAATCAAACTTTACGAAAGGCTCTTTACTCTTCAAAATAATACCCTCTTTTTGTTAAGACAATTGTAACACAAATTATCTATGTGCCAAAAGAAGATTATTAAACTTCAAATTTATAACCCATACCACGAACAGTGACGATAAATTTACGATATTTACCTAAGTTTTTCCTTAGCATCTTGACATGAGTATCTACGGTCCGATCATCACCAAAATAATCATAATTCCAAACTTCTTCTAATAACTTATCGCGCGATATAGCCATGTTCTTATTTTTAATCAAATAAACCAACAATTCATACTCTTTTGGTGTGATATGAATTTTTTCTTCATCAATGAAAACATTGACTCCTTCCGTATCAACGACTAATCCTTCAAACTGGATCTTTGTATTAGTGTTACCCGAGAATCGTTCTGTAACGGCTTTAATACGAGCCATCAACTCTTTTGGAGAGAACGGTTTAGTCACATAATCATCAATGCCTAACTCAAAGCCCATTAATTTATCATATTCTTCTTGTCTTGCCGATAACATGATTATGGGTACTTTCTTTATGGCTTTTATCCGTTTACACGCCATAAAACCATCGAGATTTGGCATCATTATATCCAATATCACCACATCAAAATCTTCATTTTTAACTAACTCAATTGCTTCAAGTCCATCACTTGCTTCCGTGACATTGTGACCATAAAGAATTGCGTATTCCTTTATAACTTCTCTTATTCTAATCTCATCATCAACAAGTAGTATTTTACTCATGTTATCACCTGCCTCAATAATAATGTTTATTTGTGTTAATTATGTGAATTCATTCTTTTATCTCACTAATTGCGTCCACTACCAAAGATTGAGGCTTGTCCATTCTTCCTTCAATCAAAACTACTTTACCTTTTTCAAGTAAAGATCGATATTTCTTGTATTGATTAGGTAAAACAACCAGATCAATAGAGCCACTTTCATCATCAGCGCTTACAAAAGCCATTTCTCCCGTTTTTGCTTGATAATGTTTGATCTTAATGATGTTTACCAATAATTTCACCCTGTTTAAAGAAATATTTAATTCATCAATCGTACTTCCTTGAAAGTTAATCTGTTTCTTTAAAGCAATCAATGGATGTTCAGAAAGATAAAATCCTAAAACTTCCTTTTCGTATTGTAATCTTTCAATCATTGTATCTTCTTTAATAGTAATCTTTGGTTTATAAACTAATCCAAGATCAATGTAATTTTGATCAGGATTGTCAATCTTAACAAGATTAGCATAATTAAAAGCATCATCAAGTGATCTGAGCATTGAATTACGACTTAATCCAAATTCATCTAATGCACCAGCTTTGATCAATGATTCAATATTTGTACGACTCAATTTGCGCATATTGATACGCGCTACAAATTCAAAATAATCATTAAACATGCCATTCTCTCTTTCAATCAAAATTTGATTAACGGCGTTTGAACCAATCCCCTTGATACATACTAAAGGCAAGCGAATCTTGTCGTTTTCATAAACAAAATTACCATAACTATGATTGATCGATAAAAAAGCTAGAGAGACACCACACTTCTTACATTCATTTAAATATTCAGATGTTTTTGCTTCTCCACCAATAACGCTATCAAGTAAGCTCAACATAAAATATTGAGGATAGTTAGCTTTTAAATAAGCCATTTGATAAGAGATCATTCCATAAGCAACGCTGTGTGACTTATTGAAACCATAATTGGCGAATTTCAAGATTAACTCATACAATTGTTCTCCAATTGATTTTTGATGTCCTTTTTCTATACATCCTTGAATAAATTCTTCCTTTAACTTAATCAATTCAGCCGCGTTTTTCTTACTCATTGCTTTACGTAAGATATCAGCTTTACTTAAGGCAAAGCCAGCCATCACTTGAGCTATCTGCATTATCTGTTCTTGATAGATGATAACGCCATATGTCTCACTAATAATCGGAATAAGATCAGGATGTAAGTATTCAATATGATGATTCTGTAATCTATTCTTAAGGTATAGAGGTATATTTTCCATAGGACCTGGTCGATATAAAGCAATACAGGTCGATATATCCGTGAACTGATGAGGTTTCATTTTGACAATTAGATTTTTCATCCCTTCAGATTCTAATTGGAATATCCCTACAGTATTACCTCTACTGATCATTTCATAAGTTTTTTGATCATCAAGTGGTATTCTAAAAATATCAATCTTCGGTTTTATATATGATAGAGTCTTATCAATGATCGTTAAATTTCTCAAACCTAAGAAATCCATTTTGATCAATCCCAGTTCTTCTAGATACTCCATTGTGACTTGAGTTGATAACATATCTTGCTCAACCTTGATCAAAGCAACGATATCCGTTAAAGCCAATGAACTCATAACAATTCCAGCCGCATGTGTTGATACATGTCTTGGCAAACCTTCTATTTTCTTTGCGAAATAGAAAACGCGACTATATCGTTCATCACTTTCAATGATCTGTTGAAACCTTTTACTATTTTGAAAAGCCATATCTAAACTAATATTGATCCCATTAGGGATGCTTTTAGCTAATAGATCTAATTCTCTAGGATTAAGTTCATTAACCCGTCCAATATCTCTAATTGCTTGTTTAGCACCAAAAGTCCCAAAGGTAGATATGTGAGCAATATGTTGTTTTCCATAAAGTTTAGCCACATAATCAATGACTTCATCACGCCGATCATCAGGAAAGTCAACATCAATATCAGGTAAAGAGATTCGATCGGGATTTAAAAACCGCTCAAACAATAATCCATAATGGATCGGATCAACATGAGTTATGCCCAGTGACCAAGACACCACTGATCCAGCAGCACTTCCTCTTCCAGGCCCAACATATATGCCTTTTGATCTAGCATATTTGATAAAATCCCAAACGATCAAAAAATAATCTTCATAGTTCATATCAAAGATAACTTTAAGTTCATATTTAAGTCTGTTTAAGTATTCAGGGGTAACTTTTTTACCTAAAAATCGTTTTTTAAGTCCTGCATTACATAATTGATATAAATATTCTTTACTATCAGCTTCTAACTGGTTTTTAAAAACTGGTAATGCTGATTTAATTTGATAGATATCTACATTACATTGCTCAGCTATCAGATCGGATTGTAATAGATCGTCATTACTATAGACTTGAAGTAATTCTTCTTGTGTTAGAAAATGATAATTATGTTCATTGAGTAAACTATCATCATTTAAGTTAGTATTTCTTTTTATCGCTTTCAAAGTTCTTAATGTTTGATAATCACTAACTTCTTTATAATAAACAAAACTAAAGGCAGTAGTATTTATCTGCAAATTTTGACATAATTTCTTCAAAAAAACATTCTTATTGCGCCATAATGAATTGATCGATGATGCTAATCCAACATATAGATCTTGATGATGTTCTTTAAAAAAAGTTAAGGTATTGATCAATTTATTTTGATCTTCTTTTATGACATCAGCTTCAATCAAACTTTTCTCGCTAGGAATGATCATTATACAATCATGACTAAAGGCAAACAATTCCTCGATTGTTAAACTGTCAGTTTCGCTATTTAAAAAGCTTGAGCATCTTAATAAATTACGATAGCCTTCATTATTTTTAGCCAATAAAAAAACTGAAGAGCGCTGTTCATCGTGTTTAATATCGACTTCAAGACCAATGATCGGTTTTATATTATTTTTTTGACACGCTTTAAAGAATGAGACAGCTCCAAACATGACATTATGATCACATAGTGCTACATTTTTAAAACCATTATTAAGACTCAGATTAACGATATCTGGTATTTTTAATGTTCCCTCAAGTAGTGAATAACAACTTCTAATCGCTAAATGTGTCGTCATGATTACCTCTAGTCTTATTTTAACATAACAAGTTATTGATATAGTATTAAATATATCAATATATGGGGTATTATCATTTGCTTAAAAAAATAGACCTTTGTATCAGTAAGTCTATCTTTTAATAAGAATTTTAAATTGTCTTTTCACTAATACGTTCTTTGATCATATCAAGTAAGCGTTTGGTTTCACTTTGTGATAAATGTTTTATGCCAGCGGCTTGATGATGTCCTCCGCCACCAAATTTATTAGCTATATCATCAATTCTTAAGCCTCTTGCTCTGATACTCGCATTATATAACCCAAGCTTTTCGTCATCTTCGATAAATAATACCCACACCTTAACATCACTTAAAGTGTTAAACTCATTAACAACATCTTTAGCTTCGTTTTGATCAACACTATGATTTTTGATAATCGCTTGATCAAGATAAACATAAACTAGAGCATCATTAAGTTCAAATTCAGCAATATTTCTTACTTGAGCTGTTAGTTTAAAATAATTCTTAGATCTTTTAAACATTTCAAAACTTATATCAGCCGCATTCAGTCCGCAAGCTAGTAACATACTAGCAGTTAATACAGTGGCTGCCTTTGTATTTGAAGTTGAAAAACGAATTGTATCAGTTAATAAACCTTTATATAAAAACTCAGCTATTTTACTATCATCGATCGTCAACGGTTGATAAGCCTGGATTACATCAAAAACCAACTCACAAGTGCTGGCTTTATTGGTATCCACTAGTTCAATATTACCAAAATGTTCAATGATCACATGATGATCGATCTTAATTGTATTCTTAGCCAATTTATATCTTTGATCATCGATCCTAGCCGTATTAGCTGTATCTAAAATGATTGCTAAAGAGGATTCTATCGTCTGATCATCGACATTATCCATAGGTAGAAACTGCTTTAGATTATCTTCGCCATCTTGGCCTAAACAATAAATATTCTTTTCTGGGAAGTATTTTCTAAGCCACAAAGCTAAACCACATTGACTGCCAAAAGCGTCACCATCTGCTCTTTCATGACGAAAGATAGTGATTGTATCATATTCAATAATTTGATCTAATATGCCATTAATCATTGGCCAAGCCTAGCAAATGATAGGTATCCCGGGCAATGACTAGTTCTTCATTTGTTGGAATGATCCAAGCTTGAACTTTTGATTCTGGTAAGCTAAACATAACCTCTTGAGAGCGAGTTGCCGCATTTTTAACAGAATCTATCGCTAGTTTCATACCTGATGCTAAACCCTCACATACCATTTGACGAATATTAGAATCATTTTCACCAAGGCCAGCAGTAAAGACGATGGCATCACAACCACCCATCTGCATATAATAACCGCCGACGACATTAACGATTCTGTTAACATAGATCTTTTGAGTTAGGATTGCTCTTTCGTTACCTTCTTTAGCTGCAGCATCAACATCACGAGCATCACTAGAGATACCACTAACACCTAACATACCAGACTGTTTGTTCAATGTAGTATCCATTTCAGCTGTCGACATTCCAGTTTTATTCATCATGTATAATAAGATAGCTGGATCGATATCACCACATCTTGTCCCCATCATGATACCAGCAAGTGGAGTAAACCCCATTGATGTATTAACGCATTGGCCACCTTCTACAGCACTTATTGAAGCTCCATTGCCTAAATGACATGTGATTATCTTAAGATCCTTAACATCTTTATTCATAAGCTCTGCACAACGATTGGCAACGTATTGATGACTTGTACCATGAGCACCATATCTTCTAACACGATAATCTTTTTGCCACTTGTATGGTACAGGATAAGTATAGACTTCTGGTTTCATCGTTTGATGAAAGGCTGTGTCAAAAACAAAGACATGTTCAATGTTTGGTAATGCTTCTTTAAATGCAAAATATCCAGTTAAATGCGCATGATTATGTAAAGGAGCTAATTCTGCTAGTTCATCAACTAATCGAACCGCTTCCTCATCAACTACAACACTTTCAGAATAATATGATCCACCTTGAACGATGCGATGACCTGCACCAACAATTTCATTCAGATTGTCAACAATCTTATATTTAACTAAAGCCTCTAATAATAGCTCTACTGCTATTTTATGGTTTTTAATAGGTAATTCTTTAGTAATCTTTTCATCATTTACTTTGATCGTAAAGATTCCCATTTCCATTCCGACTCGCTCGGCGATACCGGATGTTAAGACTTTCTCTGATGGCATATCAAACAATTGAAATTTCAATGATGAACTACCTGCATTTACTGATATTACTTTTTTCATGTTTTCCCCCTATTCAAGCTCAATTAACTTGTTCACAACACTTTTTACATCTTTAGTTTCACTATTGATCAAATCATCATATAATGCCATTCTCTGATGATAGTTACTTACAAGTTTTAACTTGCTTTCATAATCTTCCATTAAAGCGCTAGTTCTTTTGATCAAATCATAAACAGCACTACGTGATATTTTAAGATTTTCTGCGATTTCCGTCAATGATAAATCTTCGCGATAGTACAGTTTCATAACATCTAGCTGTCTATCAGTTAACAGTTTATCATACCAATCCAATAATTGGTTTATATATTCGTTTTTATCCAACATCTTTTATACCTGAAGCGATACTGTAAAGATAAGTATCAAGATCAAATTCTTTCAGATCATCTAATTTTTCACCAACACCGATAAAACAGACGGGAATATTCAGTTCATTCTTGATGCTAAGGATAATACCACCTTTAGCTGTTCCATCCATCTTGGTTAGAATAATTCCAGTAACACTAGTGGCTTCCGTAAATATCTTAGCCTGATTTAAGCCATTTTGACCAGTAGATGCATCTATCGTCAACCATACATGATGTGGTGCATTTTCAATCTCTCTACCAGCTACTTTACTCATCTTCGCTAGTTCATTCATGAGATTTACTTTGTTCTGTAGACGCCCTGCTGTATCGCATATGAGCACATCAACCTCATTAGCTAAAGCATAGCGACACCCATCAACTATTACCGCTGCTGGATCACTTTTTTCTTTACCTTTAATGCAAGCGATATCTAATCTTTCAGCCCATTTAGCCAATTGTTCAATAGCACCTGCTCTAAAAGTATCAGCCGCTACAACCGCTACTTTTTTATTTTGTTGTTTAAAAAAATGAGCCAATTTAGCGACACTAGTTGTCTTACCACTACCATTAACACCAACCATAAAGATAACGGTTAATGGTTGATCATAAGCAATTATGTTATCACTCTCTCCATAAATATCAGCCATTGCTTGATATAATTTTTCATTCACTTCTTCAAAACTAATCTTTTTATTCTTGATGTTCTTTTTTAGATTAATGATGATCTTATCAGCTGTTTTAACACCAATATCGCTTTGAATCAAGACGATCATCAATGCTTCATAAAAGGTATTATTACACTCAGTGTAGCCTTCAGCTAAAAAGCGCATTTTTTCATTAAATGATCTCGCTGTTTCTTTAAAACCACTTAGATAATGCTGTTTATCTTTATTGGAGGAAAATCGATCTTTGATCTTACTAAAAAAACCCATTAACTCACATCCTTTGTTTTAGTTAATCTTTCAGCCTCATTTAGCTGCACTCTTAATAATTGGGACACTCCTTGTTTAGGCATTGTTACCCCATATAACACATCGCACTTTGACATCGTCGCTGTTCGATGAGTTAAGACTAAGAACTGACTTTCATGACTAAATTGCTTTAGATAATTCGCAAAGCGATCATTATTAGCTGGATCTAACGCCGTATCAACTTCATCAAACAAACATAAAGGTACTGGTCTTGTTCTTAAGATCGCAAACAATACACAGAAAGCGATCAATGTTTTTTCACCACCTGATAAAGAACGATTGTTACGAATCAGTTTGCCAGGAGGATTAGCTTGTATTTCAATTCCTGTATTCAATAGATCATCAGGATCTTCTAACACTAATTTTGCCGTTCCACCACCAAACAATTGGGTAAAAGTAATCTGGAACTGTTCATTGATCTTATCAAACATCTCTTTAAACTGCTCAACCATTATCTTGTCCATCTCTTCAATGGTTGATAATAATTTTTCACGACCAGCCAACAATTCTTCATAGTTCTTCTTTAAAGTTTCATAACGTTGATTAAGTTCATCAAACTCCTCAGGTGCATTCATATTGATATTACCAAGGTTTTCAATCTGTTGTCTTAATTGATTTACTTCATCTTTAGCATTAGTAAGTGTTTCTAAACTGATATTTTCTTTCGCAAATTCATAAGTCATATGATATTCACTCGCAAGTCGATCCAAATCATTATTGATCAAAATTTCTAAGCGTGCAATATCAATTCTTATTTTTTCAAGTTCACTATTTGTGTCTTTTAACTGCTGACGGTATTGCCGAACTTGTTGTTCTTTTCTTTCAACTTCATTGTTTAATTTCAAGCGTGTTTCTCTTTTCAAGCGAGTATTGGTCGTTAGTTCATCCCTTTGTAAATAAGCTTGACTTAAATGAGTGATTAATTCATTCTCAAAGTTTTCACTCTTATTTTGGGTAAAATTAGGATCGATCAATTGATAATCATTCATCAATCGCTCATATTTAGCTCGTTTAGCTTCAACGATTGGTTCAAGTTTAGCATTATTGATCCGTCTTTCCATAAGTTGGGAATCAACAGTACTCTTATCATGATTCAAAGCTTGCGAAACGATCTTTAATTCATTGAATTTTTCCGTTTCTTCTTCTAGTTGGTTATTAACCTCATTTAGCTCTTTTTTTACCGTTATTGGAGAAGCGTTACTTTTACTGTATCCACCCGTCATTGAACCACCACGATGAATTACATCACCATCTAACGTTACGATCTTATATTTAAAACGTAATAAGGAGGCTAATTGATTGCCATTTTTTAAATTATCAACAACCAAAACATTACCCAATAGGCTATGTTTAACAATATCAAATTGCTCATCACAGGTTACGAATTCATTAGCCGCGCCTAAATACCCTTTAGTGTTATTACAAACGATTTGATCTTCTGACGCTACGAAGCGCTCATTTAAGATGTTTCTTGGTAGAAAGGTTGCTCTACCACTACGATTATCCTTTAAATAGCGAATAGCGTCTCTTGCGGCCTGTTCATTGCTTGTAACGATATTATATAATGCACCACCAAGGGCAACATTAAGTGCTTCCTCATAGCCATTTACCGGATCCATGACTGATGCGATTACCCCTAAAACTCCAGGTAGTGAATTAGCCGCGTTCATTACCGCTTGTACTCCAGCTTGTTGAACAAACGGTTGTTGAATAACATTATCCAATACTAAACGACGATTCTGTAGTCTTCTTATCTTGTTGTTTGATTCTTCAATGGCTTGATCATGATCAATGATCTTCATGATCAATTCATTACTCTGTTTCTCAAAAAGAGCGATGTCTGTCAACGATTGTTCATATCGGTTCTTACGATCTTCATATTCGAAAGAAGCTTCCTCCAGTAATGATTTTAATTCTTTTTGCCTTTGGGCTGAATTCCCTGATTCAAGCATGTATTTTCTTTTTTCATCAATCTCAACTTTACGTGTTTCAAGAATTTGAATTTCATTTAAAGTCTTCATTAAATCTTCTTGCAGTTTTTGAATCTCATTATCTAATTGCCGAATATCAATCTTTTTTTCATTAATACTTGTTTCATTTACCTGAACAGTTGTTTCATGCATTATGCTTTTGGTCTCAGCCTCAAACAAGGCCTTTTTCGCTTCAGTCATCTTCTCATTATAAAATCCAATCTGTTCAACTAATACTGCTGTTTCGATTGTCTGTAAACGAGCTTTTTTTTCACGATAGATCTCAGCTTTTTTAGCAGCTCTTTTTAATGGATTAACTTGTTTTTCTAGTTCATTGATAATATCACTTGCACGATCGAGATTTTCCTGTGTTCGTGTTAGTTTACTTAAAGCTTCAACTTTTTTCTTCTTATATTTACTAACCCCAGCGGCTTCTTCAAAAAAACTACGTCTATCCTGCGGTCTAGCATCAGCGAAAGACGCAATATTGCCTTGTGAGATAACATTTAATGAATCTTTAGAAAGACCACTATCCATAGTTAGGTCCAATACATCTTTTAATCGACAAGGAACCTTATTGATGAAATATTCGATATCACCACTATTACGATGAATTCGTCTTGTTATTTCTACTTCATCATAATCAGTTGGTAAATAACGCTGGGTGTTATCAAAAACTAAAGTAACTTCAGCCATATTGACTGTTTTTCTTAATGTTGAACCAGAAAAGATGATACTTGTCATTGAGGCATCACCTCGTAAAGCTTTGACTGATTGTTCGCCCAGTGCCCACCGGATAGCGTCTGATATATTACTTTTACCACTACCGTTTGGCCCAACGATACCAGTAATTGGATAATCAAAATTTAACACCGTTTTATCGGCGAAAGATTTAAAACCTTGAATTTCGACACGCTTTAAAAACATAACACACCTCAATCTACGTTATATCATTATAACGGATTAACCAACTGCTATCAATTACATTCATCAAATGGAAATTATACATCAAAAGATATAAACTCAAAATCTTCTCCCGCTTTATCATCATAAGTATCTTTTTCACTTTGACCCTTCTTAAGATCATCAATGACTAGATCAACAAGTTTTAATTCTTCAATCTGTTTAACAAGATACCAATTATTAGCTAGTGTTAAAGGATTGGAGAAAGTACTATCTTTGCTCATAAGTGATATATCTTTACTGATCAACTTTTGGATACCGTTGCTTATCAAAATGAGTTCATCATAAGTTTGAGTTGTTTCGATATAAAGAACAGATTGTGGATTACTCTTTTTTCGGGTAAATAAAGTATCGCCTTTAACTGGTCGATTATTATTAACGATATCTTTAAGCCAAATGCGTTTTAGGCCTCCTTTGTCATTAATAACTACTAAAGTATCCTTGTTTTCATTTACAACCGCCATATCAATTAAATGATCGTTAGGATTAAGATTGATCGCTTTAACACCTTTAGCTTTTAAAGAAGTAACGGGTATTTGTTGTAGATCATAACGAACAACGTTCCCACCGGCTGTAGCGATAACAACTTCATCATTAAGATAAGTGATGATTGAAGCAATTACTTCATCATTTTTCCTTAAACTCATTAAATTATAAGTACGATTATATCTTTGGGTATTTAAATCATAAAGAAGTGTTCTTTTGATCATTCCCTTCTTACTAAGGGTAATGATCCAGGCCTCACTCATTAATGATTTACACACATAAGCATTGATGATCTTATCACCGTTAATACTAGCTAATGTGTTTAAATGATTACCGATATCTTTCCACTTAGCATCCAGTATTTCATAAACTGGTATGTAGAGGTAATTACCACCTGATGTTATTAATAGTAAATAATCTAAAAGATCACATTCTTTAGTTCCGATAAGATGATCGTCTTCTTTAATACCAGTTAGTGAATCTTCAGCTGAAGCATTAAATGATCTTATTGAAACTCGCTTGATATATCCATCACGACTGACGGTAACGATCACTCTTTCATTAACGATCATGCTTTGTTTATCGATAACAATCTCTTCAACGTCATTTTGAATTTCACTTAATCTTGGCATTTTATATAAAGCATCCACTTCTTTAAGTTCTTTGATCAACAATTGATTCAAGATATCTTTATCTTGTATGATCGCTTTTAGAATCTCTTTTTGTTGCATTAATTGAGCAAACTCATCTTTTAATTGAAAGATATCCGTAGATGTTAAACGATATAACCTTAACGTTACGATCGCCTCCGCTTGAATATCAGTAAATGCGAAAGCTTCGATCAAACGTTCTTTAGCATTGCTTTTATCTTTCGAACTTCTAATAATGGCAATGATATCATCCATTATTGATACAGCTTTGATCAAACCTTCAAGGATATGTGTACGTTCTTCTATTTTTTTAAGCTGGTATTGACTGCGAGCTAAGACTACTTTCTGCCGATGGTCAACAAAAGCATCAATGATCGGCATCAGCCCTAATTGCATTGGTCGCTTGTTCACGATCACGACCATATTGTAGTTGTATGATATTTGTAATGAGGTTTTCTTTAATAAATAATTGAGGATAGTACTAGGATCAACGTCCTTTTTAATATCCACCACGATCTTTAAACCATTACGATCAGACTCATCTCGAACATCTAAGATTCCTTGAGCATCCTTTGATAATCTTATATCATCAATCTGTTTTACTAGATTAGACTTTACAACTTCATAAGGAATCTCATTAATAACGATCTGTTGGATTGTCTTGGTCTTGACGATCTCTGTTTTACTACGAATGATGATCTTGCCTTTACCAGTCTTAAAAGCATCAATGATCCCTGCTTTTCCTTGGACAATACCTCCAGTTGGGAAATCAGGGCCTTTTACCAATGTCATGATATCTTTTAGATCACACTGTGGGTTTGAAATACGATAAATTACAGCTTGGATTATCTCATTGAGATTATGAGTTGGAATATTAGTAGCGTACCCAGCTGAAATACCAGTAGTGCCATTTATAAGCAAATTAGGAAGTTGAGCAGGTAAAACGGTCGGTTCATCTTGTGAATCATCAAAGTTTGGAGTGAACAAGACCGTATCTTGATCAATGTCTTTAAGTAATAATGAAGCATAGCGACTAAGACGAGCTTCAGTATAACGCATTGCGGCGGCTGGATCATTATCGATCGATCCATTATTACCATGCATATCAACAAGTGGTAAGCGCATCTTCCATGTTTGTGACATCCGTACCATTGCTTCATAAACACTACTGTCCCCATGCGGATGAAAATTACCAATGACTAAACCAACCGTCTTGGCACTTTTACGATGAGGCTTCTCCGCTGTATTGCCATCAAAATGCATGGCATATAAAATACGTCTTTGAACAGGCTTTAAACCATCTCTAACATCAGGCAATGCTCGATCTTGAATAATATATTTAGAATAACGACCAAAACGATCTTCCATTATATCTTCAAAGAAAGATGTCAGAACGTTATTGTCAACTGTATTTTCTTTTTTCATTTTTTTAACTCCGTAATAAAGTCATCTTCTAAAGTAAAGGCTACATTTTCTTCAATCCATAGTCTACGATTTTCAGCGTTGTTACCCATTAATACCGATACTCTTCTTTCAGCTGTAAAATTATCAGTCAAACGTACCTGTAGTAACATTCTCGATGTAGGATTCATCGTTGTGTCCCACAACTGATTGGCGTTCATTTCACCTAATCCTTTATAGCGTTGAATCTCACACTTGCCAATCTTTTGTTTAAGTTGATTGAGTTCATCATCGGTATAAGCATAATAACTCTCTTTTCCTTTGGTTGCTTTATAAAGCGGTGGTTGAGCAATATAGACCATACCATTTTCAATCAAAGGTCTCATGTATCGATAAAAGAAAGTTAATAATAATACTTGAATATGGGCTCCATCAGTATCGGCATCGGTCATGATGATAACCTTATTGTAATTACAATCTTGATACTCAAAATCATTACCAACACCCGCTCCTAAAGCATGAATGATCGTATTCAATTCCTCATTTTTCTCAATATCAGATAATTTAGCCCGTTCAGTGTTTAAGACTTTACCTCTAAGCGGTAAGATAGCTTGATATCTTGAGTCTCTACCCTGTTTGGCACTACCACCAGCTGAGTCACCCTCAACTAAAAATAATTCATTTTTACGACTATCTTTTGATTGAGCCGCAGCTAGTTTTCCAGAAAGAATCTTTTCAGTTCGATTACCCTTTTTACCTTTACGAGCATCTTCACGTGCTTTACGAGCCGCATCGCGTACTTGTGAAGCTTTTTGGATCTTTTTGATGATCGCTAAAGCCGTTTCTTTGTTTTCTTCTAAATAAAACGCTAACTTCTCACTAACAATACTTTCAACCGCATTTTTAGCTTCAGGAGTTCCCAGTTTACTCTTAACTTGACCTTCAAATTGTAATAAATTTTCCGGAATACCAACAACAATGATACTAGTTAAACCTTCCCGAACATCGATTCCTTCAAAATTACGTTCTTTTTCCTTTAATATCCCATATTTACGTGCATAATCATTTATGACTTTTGTAACAGCCGTTTTAAAACCAACTTCATGAGTTCCACCATCATTAGTGCGTACCATGTTAACAAAAGAGAAATTATTCTCTTGATAATCATCAGTGTATTGACAAGCACATTCCACGGTTATTTCGGATACCTTGCCATTAAAAGTTATCGTCGGAGTAAAAACACTACGATCTTCATGAAGATACTCCATAAAAGCCACTAAACCATTTTTATAACAAAATGTTTCATGTTTATCATGACGTTCATCTTTAACACTGATACTGACACCCTTTAAAAGAAAGGCACTTTCTCGAGCTCTTTCTATGATCGTCGCATAGTTAAATTCCGCATTAGTGAAAATCTGTTTATCAGGCATAAAACTTACTTTACTACCCGATTTATTGGTCTTACCCAAATCTTTTAAAGGTCCTACCTTTTTACCGCCATCAGTAAATAGCATCTGATAGATATTATTATTATAATAAGTCGTTACTTCAAGCCAACTGCTTAATGCATTAACAACACTGGCACCAACACCATGTAAACCACCTGAAGTCTTATAACCACTTTTTATATCAAACTTACCACCGGCATGCAAAATAGTGAAGATTACTTCTAGAGTTGATTTGCCAGATGAATGTTTACCAACAGGCATACCTCTTCCTTCATCCTCGATTGTCAGTGATCCATCTTTTTCAATAGTTATCTTTATTGCTTTACCATATCCGTTTAATGCTTCAT
>CAYNYC010000002.1:19426-57982 GCA_964401415.1 uncultured Erysipelotrichaceae bacterium | reverse complement strand
AACACCCTTTGAGTTTGATCGGAGAATAATAGTAGACGATCACGTATTACGGCGTTAACGTATCAAAGTGCACTATGTTAGTGAATTAGGATGGTACCGCGTGTTTAAACGTTCCTCAGGGACGTTTTTTTGTTTATAGGAGGATATAAATATGGTTTCATTTATGACGATTAGAGAGCTTTATGAAATGGTGGCTGAAGGAAACAGTGTTGAATTAGATCAAATTGAGTATGTCCAATTACAAGGTTGGGTTAGAACTAATCGCTCAAATGGTAGTATTGGCTTTATCGAGTTTAATGACGGAACATATTTCCGAAACTGTCAATTGGTTTACAATTCAGACAGTAAAGATTTTATGATGATCGAGAAGTATTTAACTGGTACAGCATTAACTGTAACTGGTAAATTTATCTTGACACCAGATAACAAACAACCTTTTGAATTGCAGCTAAAAGAAGTAATCCTTGAAGGAAGTTGTGATAATTCTTATCCTTTACAAAAGAAACGTCATTCATTTGAATATCTAAGAGAAATTGGTCATTTAAGACCGAGAACCAATACTTTTAGTGCTTTGTTTAGAGTGCGTTCAGTATTATCAATGGCGATTCATGAGTTTTTCCAGGATCAAGGTTTTGTTTATGTTCATACACCGATAATAACCGGTAATGATGCAGAAGGTGCTGGTGAAGTGTTTACCGTTACTACAAGAAGTGATGGTAAATATGATGAAGACTTCTTTGGTAAACATGCTTCTTTGACAGTTTCTGGTCAGCTTCAGGCAGAGGCTTTTGCTCTAGCTTTTAGAGATGTCTATACATTCGGTCCAACATTTAGAGCTGAAAACTCAAATACAGCTCGTCATGCAAGTGAATTTTGGATGATCGAGCCAGAAATTGCTTTTGCTAATTTAGAAGATGATATGAACTTGATTGAAGATATGGTTAAATCATGTATTAATTATGTGTTGGAAAATTGTCCTGAAGAAATGAAATTCTTCAATGCGATGTTTGATAAATCATTATTAGAAAGATTAACAAAAGTAAGAGATTCATCATTTGTTCGTATGACTTATACTGAGGCTATCAAACACTTACAAGATGCTCCAGTGAAATTTGAGTATCCTGTTGAATGGGGTAGTGATCTGATGTCTGAGCATGAACGTTATATCTGTGAGAAGATCATTAATGGTCCAGTATTTTTAACTGATTATCCAAAAGATATCAAAGCGTTCTATATGCGTAATAATGATGATAATAAAACAGTTGCTGCTTGTGACCTTTTGGTACCGAGTGTTGGTGAACTTGTTGGAGGATCACAAAGAGAAGAGCGTCTTAAAGTCTTACAAGCTCGTATGCAAGAGTTAAACATTGATCAAGAGTCTTTACAATGGTATCTTGATCTACGTCGTTATGGTGGTGTTAAACATGCAGGGTTCGGATTAGGTTTTGAGAGATTCTTGATGTATATAACGGGTATTACGAACATTAGAGATGTGATCCCTTTTGCGAGAACACCAAAAAATTTATTATTTTAGAAAGCGCAACTGCGCTTTTTATGTTTATTGATCTATGATAAAATAACAACTGGAAAGAGTTGGGATTAAGCGTGCCTAAGTATTATAAAAATGAAAGAAAAGAGAAGATTAAACAATCACTACTATGGATAGTGACTTTTTTAGTGATCTTTGTTGTTGGAGGATATTTATTCAATCATTTTAGAAATATTGAAGATCAAAAAGCTGAAGGCATATTCACTATTTGTAATCTTGATTATAAAGATACATTGGCTTTAATCCACGAAGATGATTATGAATATGTATATGAGATAAGTGACTATCTTTATTATGGTGAAAACTTAAATATATTCAATGAGCCATATGACATTAGTAAAAAAGATGACATCATTGGGCGAACATTGATTTTAACTAATATGTGTACACAAGCAGAAATGGTCTATTTGATCGATGGTAACATTGATAGTCAAATTCCAATAGAAGTATTAGAAGATGGATTTTATAGTGTAAAGATAGTCTACGATCTTACTCAACGTAGTGCGTATAGTGAAACTAAGATCGATGATATATTTTATACAGTCAGACGAAATGGTGAAAGTAAACAAATTAGATTGATAGCTGATGCTGAATTTTTTAGTAACGATCAACAACAAGAAACACTTAATCGAAATTTTTTGTTTATTGAGGTAAAAAGCGAAACTATACCTGAGACAATCTATGATATTGTCATAGATCCCGGTCATAGTAGTAAGGATACTGGTAATTATGTCGAATATGGTGGTAGGGCTAACGGACTTCTTGAAGCTGATGAAACTTATAAATTGGCGATGGTCATCAAAGATGAACTTGAAAGTTATGGCTTAAAAGTATTAGTTACCAGAAGTGATCCAACTGAGGTCGTTGATACCTATGGAGAAGACGGAAGACTAGATAGAGCTTATAAAGCTAAAGCAAAATACTACATTGATCTACAAATGAGAGTAGCCTCAAATCCCAATATCGAAGGAACGCAAATAGTGCATTCTTCTTTTACAAGTAGTAAAATGGCTAGCGCTATATATAGTTATTTGCTTGATAATACTGATCTTGTCTCAACAGGGTATCGTGGAACCGGCAAAATACCAGGAGTCTTAGCAAGTGGAAAGATCGATGGTTATGATGGCCGAATGGTCATTCGCGAAAGTGGTGGTCGTATCTTAGCAGCAGGAACATTTAGTGAACTAGCACAAGAGTTAAATGCCGGGTTTGCTAAAGATGAAAGAAATGGTATTCAAGCATTTACGATAGAGTATATCTATATAAGTAATCCTACTGAAGTTGAGAAATGGAAAGCAAGCTATCAAGATTATGGAATCAAGACGGCTGAAGCGATTGCTTTGTATTTAAATATTATAGAATAAGGAGACAGTATGTTATATCAGATCAACAAGGGCACAAAGTATTTTGGTGCCAACTTGATATTTAAGGATATTCAATTCGAAGTCAAAAATACCGAAAAAATAGCTGTCGTTGGTCGAAATGGCTCAGGGAAAACGACCCTTTTAAAAGTGATCACCAACAATGAAGAACTTGACGAAGGACAAATTCATAGAAGTAGTGGCATTGAAATTGGCTATTTAGCACAAACTACATTTACTGATAATGAAAGAACTGTATTGGATGAGATTATGACTGTTTATGCTCATGTTATAAAAATCAAGCAAGAAATAGAAGAGATAAGCATCTTGATGAAGACAGATCATTCAGAAAAAATACTGAATCGCTTTGCGAGCTTACAAAACCAATTTGAACAGTTAAATGGTTATAATTTTCAAACAGAGATTAAAACGGTTTTTAGTAAGTTTGGATTTGTGGAAGAAGATCTTTATCGATCGATCGGTACGTTTTCTGGCGGTCAAAAAACGCGTATCGCTTTTGTTAAATTACTACTAAGTAAACCTGATATTTTATTATTAGATGAACCAACAAATCATCTAGATCTTAAGACAATCGAATGGCTAGAAGGGTATTTAAAAGCCTATCCTAAAGCACTTATCTTAGTATCTCATGATCGCGCTTTTTTGGATGCTGTTACGGATGTTGTTTATGAGCTTGAGTTTACAAAAATGACTAAGTATGTTGGAAACTACACTGCTTATATTAATGAGAAAAAGCTACAAACAGAAAAACTTGAACAAGCATATAAAAATCAACAATTGGAAATCGAAAGATTAGAAACATTGATTGAAAAATTTCGCTATAAGAAAAACAAAGCAGCGTTTGCTCAATCAAAGATCAAATACTTAGATAGAATGGAAAAAATAGAAATATCCAAAGCGGATAACCGTAATTTTCATGCCCATTTTCAGCCAAAGATCAAAGGTGGAAAAAGGGTATTAGTTTTAAAAGATTATACTGTAGGTTATGATCGTCCTTTATGTTGTGTAAGTTTAATGATCAATGCAGGTGATCGTTTGGCTATAATTGGTGCAAATGGTACTGGTAAATCAACATTGATCAAATCAATCGTTAATAAGATACCATCACTATCTGGATCAGCTTTATTAGGGCATCAAATAGAGATAGGATATTTTGATCAAGAACTTGCCCAGATCAACAGTAACAAGACCGTATTGGATGAATTGTGGGATGATTTTCCCAACTTAGATAAAACAACGGTTAGAACAACTTTGGGGAACTTTATGTTTTCTAATGATGATGTGTTTAAATCGGTTCAAGTATTATCCGGTGGTGAAAAAGTTAGATTAGCAATGGCTAAATTGATGCTAAAAAAAGCTAACTTTCTCGTTTTAGATGAACCGACTAACCACTTAGATATCTTAGGTAAAGAAGCTCTTGAGGAAGCCTTATCAGATTATAGTGGAACAATTTTGTTTGTATCACACGATCGCTATTTTATCAAAAAGATAGCTACCTCAATCTTAGTGATCGATGAAGATAAAGCAGTTTATTATCCATTGAATTATGATGAATATATCAACAAGGAATCAGTATCACCTGTAATAGTACAAACAGCTGATAAGCCAACAAAAGAAAAGAAGAAAATATCAAAAACAAATGATACAAAAGAATTAACTAAGTTAGAAAAAAAGATTGCTGAGAAAGAAGAAGAACTAGCCCTATTAAGGGAGAAAAGATTTGAGCCAGACTATTATCATGATTATCAAAAAATGAATCAACTTGATGAAGAAATTGATCTTGTACACAATGAAATAGAAGGATTACTAAAGAATTGGGAAGAATACTATCAATAAAGTTTATTAATTTAAGATAAACCATTATAATCTATATAGGAGGATAAGGTATGGTAAAAATCGATAATTTACAAACAGAAAAGCGTAATGATAAGACAATGAATTTAGATGAGCTTAGTGTTAATGAACTGTTAACAATCATGAATGAAGAAGATCAAAAAGTTCCGCTAGCTGTAAAAGAGGCGCTTCCACAGATCACAGAAGCTGTAGAAGCAATCATTAAAGCGCTAAAAAAACAAGGTCGCTTAATTTTTATGGGAGCTGGTACTTCAGGTAGATTAGGGGTAATCGATGCAGCAGAATGTATGCCAACATTTGGGACAACTGATGAAGTTATTGGTTTGATCGCTGGTGGTCCAAGTGCCTTTCTAAAGGCTAAAGAAGGGGCAGAAGATTCTCAAGAACTAGGAATTAGTGATCTAAAAGAGATCAATCTTAGTAATAAAGATGTTGTTGTTGGCTTAGCTGCCAGTGGTAGGACTCCTTATGTGATTGGTGCTTTAGACTATGCAACGCAAGTTGGGGCAGTAACTGTTTCCGTTTCATGTAATAAAGGAGCTGAAATGAGTAAGCACGCTCAGATAGCGATCGAAGTTGACAATGGACCTGAGGTCTTGACTGGCTCAACTAGACTTAAAGCAGGAACTAGCCAAAAACTTATCTTAAATATGTTGTCAACTGCCAGTATGGTTGGTATTGGTAAGGTGTTTGGTAATTTAATGGTTGATGTGAAAGCTACTAACTTAAAACTAGTCGAACGTAGCAAGAGAATTATCATGATGGCAACAGATTGTGATTATGAAACTGCTGAAAAATACTATGATTTAAGTGACAATTATCCCAAAGCAGCTATTGTGATGATCTTAACTGGTTGTAGTAAAGATGAAGCTTTGAAAAGATTAGATAATAGTGAAGGATTTGTAAGGCAAGCCGTTAAGTAGGTTTAAATAATTAAGTAATTATTGTATAATACATATCGTGAATCAAAGGAGATAAAATATGACAAATTGTATTGTAGCGCAATCAGGTGGACCAACGTCCGTTATCAACGCGACTGTAGCTGGAGTAGTTAAGGCTAATCAACTTAATCCAATATATGGAAAAGTATATGGCGGATTACATGGTATTGAAGGAATTCTACAAGAGATGTTAGTCGATCTGACTAATATGAGCGATGAGGAAAATCGGATATTGCGTCAAACACCTGCAAGTGCATTAGGTAGTTGTCGCTATAAATTAAAAAGAGAAAATGAAGCTGATTTTATCCGTATATTTGAAGTAATGGAAAAATATGACGTTGAAACCTTGTTCTATACAGGTGGAAATGACTCAATGGATACCGTTTATGCATTAAGTGAATACGCTGCTAAAAAGGGTATTACTAATCGTCGTTTTGTTGGTTGTCCAAAAACGGTTGATAATGATCTTATGGTCACTGATCATTGTCCTGGGTTTGCTAGTGCCGCTAAATTTATTGCAACAACAGCGATGCAAACATGGCTTGATGTCAATGTTTATACCAGAGAAGAAGTATTTATCATTGAAACAATGGGTCGTGACGCTGGTTGGTTAGCGGCGAGTGCTTGTTTAAGCGGTATCGTAGACTTGGTCATTTTACCTGAGCAACCGTTTGATAAAGATGTATTCTTGGCTGAAGTAAAGAAATGTATTACCGCTAAGAATAAATGTTATGTTGTTGTTAGTGAAGGAGCTCGCTATGCCGATGGAACATATCTAGCAGCAGGTGAAGCTAAAAATGACGGATTTGGACATGCAATTTTGGGTGGAGCAGCTAATGCAGTCAGAGATTTGATCTTAATGTCAAAGACTGCTAGCCGTTGTAAAGTCCAAGATTTAAGTACTGCTCAAAGATGTCACGCATCTGAGCAATCATTAGTTGATGTTGAAGAATCTTTTAACTTGGGAATGTCTGCTCATATGCATAGTATGGATAAAACATTTACTGGACATATGGTAGGTGTAAAACGTAAAGATACTAAGGAGTATGATGTTGAATTCTTTACAACTGAAGCTAAAAACGTAGCTAATCATGTTAAGAATTTCCCGATTGAATGGATATTACCAAATTACCAAGGAATCGCTCCTGAAGCATATGAATATATGCGTCCTTTAATTCAAGGACAACCAGTGATTATTTATAAAGATGGAATTCCAGCTTACGTTAAACCTTATTACATGAGATAATTATGCTAAAGCAAGCAAGGTATTGCTTGCTTTTTCTCATTTTGAATCAATATATATGATGAAATTGGAGGTAATGATGAAAGATTTAATACAATTGGTACAAGACATGGTTGATAGCTATATAACGAATGAAAAAGTACCAGCCATGGGTGTTGGGATCATCAAAGATGATCAATTATATCAATATCAAGCAGGATATCAACAATCAATTAATGAAAAGATACCGTTAGTTGATAATCCAATATTTGATCTTGCGAGCTTAAGTAAGGTTACAACAACGCTTATGCTGATTCTAAAGCTTATTGAAAGTAAAGAACTAAGCTTAATGACAAAAGTAAAAGATATATTAATTGATTATCCTGATGATGATGTTACGATCAAACATTTGCTAACGCATACTACTGGATTTCCAGCTGATGATAAGTCGTACAAAGATTGCAAAAATAAAGATGAAATGTATGAGTTTATCAAAAAACTTGAGCGACAACAACCTTTAGATACCAAGGTATTCTATTCATGTTTTAATTATCTTGTATTAGGTTTTATTATCGACAAATTAAAAGGTAATATGGCTGATTACGCTAGGGATGTTTTGTTTGAACCTCTACAAATGAATGATACTGGTTACTTACCTACAACGAAAGGTTTAAAAGATCGCTGTGTGGCTACTGAAATGACATCACACCGAGGACTGATCAAAGGTGAAGTCCATGATGGTAAAGCTTTTATCGTTGGCGGGGTAGCGGGAAATGCTGGCGTATTCTCAACTATGGAAGATCTTTCACATTTAGCATTGATGCTTTTAAACGATGGGGTATACAATCAAAAACAACTCTATCAAAAGGAATCGATTGCTTTATTAAAACAAAGTTATACTGATAATCTTAATGAAAGACGAACACTAGGATGGTTTTTCGCTGATCCATACTGTCAATTCGCTGAAAAGAAGACCAATGCTTGTCTTTATCATACAGGCTTTACTGGAACTTCAATGTATGTTGATTTTGATCGAAATTGTTCGATCATCATCTTGACTAATAGAGTTCATCCATCAAGAGATAACAGTAATATCATAAAGATTCGTCAAGAATTACATGGTCTTATTTTAAATTATTTGGATAAAATTAGATAAATATAGGATATTTTGATGTTTAACATGTAAATAGTAGTAGGAGGACTGTTTGTGACCTACAAAGAACAAGTTAAGCTGATCAGTTATCTAATCATGAAATATAATTATCAAAAAATGGAAGATAATTTTCGATTTTATTGTTTTGATTCAGATCTTGTCGTGATTATCGATCATGTGTTAGCACGGCTTGATCAAGATAGTTTTCGGATCATAAAAAATGATTTCATTGATAAGAATGTTAAATTTTGGTGGAATGAGTATTATTCGAAGACAACTTATTACCGATTGAAGAATAAGGCGATGACTCAATTTATCAATTGCTTGCATAATAGAAAAATGATACTATAGTATCGAGGTATTTATATGGAAACTTTTGAAATGTTAAAAGAGTTACTGTCAAGCAAAACTAATGAAACGATCGTTGCCTCAGCAACAATGGAGGATTTAAGAATTGATTCTCTTGATCTAGTTGAGGTGCTTTTAACCGTTGAGGAACAAAAAAGTATCGTTTTTGATGATGAAGAATTATTAAAACTTAAGACAGTACAAGATGTAGTTGATTTAGTTAACAGTAAAATTTAGGAGGAGAATCATGTTAAAAGGTATTGCTGCTAGTAACGGCGTCGTAGTTGCTAAAATTTATAAGTTGGAGCACCCAACTTTTGAGATCAAAAGAGTAAGTGCTGATCCAACCGAAGAGTTAAATAAATTTGATAAAGCTTTAGAAAAAACACGTGAAGATATTGCTAGAATTCAAAAAGCCGCTGTTGGTCGGTTGTCTGATGATGAATTAGCGATTTTTGATGCTCACATGATGGTTGCTAATGATCCAGAACTTCTTGATCAGGTTAAAGGAATCGTTAATAGTGAGAAAGTCAATGTTGAATTTGCCGTTGATCAAGTAGCTGGTACTTTTATTGGGATGTTTGAAGCAATGGATGATGATTATTTCCGTGAAAGAGCTGCGGATATCAAAGATGTCACTTATCGTATTAAGTGCCATATTCTTGATATATTGATCCCTGATCTATCATTGATTGATGAAGAGTGTGTAATCGTTGCTAAGGACTTAACACCTAGTGACACTGCGCAATTGAATAAAAAATATGCTAAAGGGTTCGCTACTGAAATCGGTGGTAGAACAAGTCACAGTGCAATTATGGCTAGAAGTTTAGAAATCCCAGCGGTTGTTGGCTGTGCAGGTATTATGAATGCGGTCAATCATGGTGATACAATTGCGATGGATGCCATTGCAGGGGAGATCATTGTTAACCCAACTGAAGAACAAGTCCAAGAGTATTTGAGTAAAGCGCAAGTATTCTTGAAAGTAAAAGAAGGCTTAAAAGTATTAAAAGATGTTCCAAGTGTGACCGTTGATGGACATGAAGTGGAACTTGTAGGTAATATTGGTTCACCTGAAGATGCTAAGAGTGTCTTGGAAAATGGTGGTGAAGGGGTAGGTCTTTATCGCACCGAATTCCTTTATATGAACGCAACTGAACTTCCACCGGAAGAAGATCAATTTATTGCTTATAAAGCTGTTTTAGAAGTAATGAAAGACAAACCCGTTGTCGTACGTACACTTGACATCGGTGGAGATAAAAAATTACCTTATCTTCCTATTCCAGAAGAGATGAACCCATTTTTGGGATATAGAGCTATTCGTTTGTGTTTAGATCAACCAGAGGTTTTTAGACCTCAGATCAGAGCATTATTAAGAGCGAGTGTTTATGGACATCTATGCATTATGTTCCCAATGATCGCTACTGTTGATGAATTCAAAAATGCCAAAGCTTTCGTAATGAACGAAAAAGCAACTTTGATCAAAGAAGGTTATAAAGTAAGTGATGATTTCGAAGTTGGGATGATGGTAGAAATACCAGCTGCGGCTGTCTTAGCTGACCAATTTGCGAAAATAGCAGATTTCTTCAGTATTGGTACCAACGACCTTATTCAGTATTCAATGGCAGCTGATCGGATGTCTGAAAAAGTTTCTTACCTGTATCAACCTTTAAATCCATCGTTATTACGTTTGATCAAAATGACTATTGATGGTGCTCATAAAGAAGGCAAATGGTGTGGTATGTGTGGTGAGATGGCAGGCGATGAATTGGCTGTTCCATTATTACTAGGACTTGGATTAGATGAGTTCTCAATGAGTGCTACAAGCATCTTGCCAGCTCGTAAAATGGTAAGAGAACTTAAACAATCAGATATGATAACTTTGGCTAATAAAGCTTTACAAATGAGTACAGCTGAAGAAGTTGAAGAATTAGTGAAAAAAGCAATAAAATAGTTTAAAATAGAAGAGAGCTTAGCTCTCTTCTTTTTTGAAAGGTAAACATGAAAGTATTATTTATCGCTAGTACCGGTGGACATCTATCGGAATTAATGCAATTAAAACCAATGTTTAATGATTATGACTATCATCTTATAACTGAAAAGACAAAGACAACAGCAGATTTAAAAGATGTTTTTGGTGATAAGCTCGATTATCTGTTATTTGGAACTAAAGATCACCTATTTAGTTACATTTTTAAGTTTGGTTTCAATATTTTTAAATCATTGATATTATTTATAAAACTAAGACCAAAATTTATTATTACAACTGGCACTCATACAGCGGTACCTATTTGTTTTATTGGTAAATTGTTTGGATCAAAGATTATCTACATTGAGACATTTGCTAATATCGAGACGAAAACTTTAGCAGGAAGGATATTATATCCGATCGCTGATCTTTTTATCGTGCAATGGGAATCAATGTTAGAGCTTTACCCAAATGCGGTATATAAAGGATGGATATTTTAATGATACTAGTAACTTTGGGAACGCAAGACAAACCATTTGAACGATTACTTGAAACAATTGATAATTTGCTCAACTTAAAGGTTATCGATGAAGAAGTTATCGTTCAAGCGGGTTTAACGAAATACAGATCAAGTAATATGCAAATCTTTGATTTTCTATCAACTGTAGAATTTAATGAGATATTAAATAGGGCGGATATCGTGATCAGTCATGGTGGGGTTGGAACGATAATCAGCGCCATTAGAGCCAATAAACCAGTAATTGCAGCACCACGTTTAAAAGCTTATGGTGAGCATACTAATGATCATCAAGTGGAGATCATTAAGAAACTAAGTAATGATGGTTGTATACTGCCACTATGGAAGATGGATGATTTAAAGGATGTGTTGTTGCTTGCACGTTCCTTTAAACCCCAACCATTTGCTAGTAATACTGATAATATAATAAGCTTGATCACAACATATATTGACAAACATCAATAAAGATAATAAATCCTTAATAATTAAATTAGTCTTACTTAATAATATATTAAATAATATCGTCCATAATAAAGGACGATATTATTTTATCTGGAGGAAATGATGACACTATTAAATGTAAATGGTTTAAAGAAAGTATACACAACACGATTTAAAAGCAATCAAGTTATAGCCTTAAAAGATATCACTTTTAGTGTTGAAGAAGGTGAATATGTAGCGATCATGGGGGAATCAGGTAGTGGTAAAACTACGTTGTTGAATTTATTAGCTACGCTTGATAAGCCTACTGAAGGATCGATTATCTTATCTGATCATGATATAGCTTCAATCAAGGAAAAAGATTTGACAGCATTTAGAAGAGATAACCTTGGTTTTGTCTTTCAAGAATTTAATCTACTTGATACCTTTTCGATCAAAGATAACATCTTATTACCACTAGTATTAAGAAACGTTGATCATGTAACAATGGAAGAAAAGCTTAAGCCACTTGTAGAGAAGTTAGGAATTTCACATCTATTATCGAAATTCCCTTATGAAGTAAGTGGTGGGGAAAAACAAAGAACAGCCGTAGCTAGAGCATTGATAAATGATCCTAAGATCTTATTAGCTGATGAGCCAACTGGTTCATTAGACTCTAAATCAACAGATCAATTATTACAAATGTTCACAAAGATCAATAAAGATGGTCAAACAGTATTAATGGTTACTCATAGTATCTTAGCTGCAAGTAGGGCTAATAGAGTATTGTTTATTAAAGATGGACAGATATTTTTCCAACTTTATCGAAATGAACAAACAGATCAACAATTATACCAAAAAATATCTGAGACATTGACCAGATTAACTAAAGAGGTATAAAAATGTTTAGATTATTTTATCTTAAATTATCTTTAAGCAATATTAAACGTAATAAAGAGTTATTATTTCCCTACATCTTGACATGGTTTGTGACGATCATTATGTACTATATCTTAGGGGCGATTACCTTTAGTCCTGAATTAAGCAATGTTGGTGGTGGAGATGACATGCGTATCATTCTTAACTTTGGACTTATTATTATCGCTATTTTCGCGATTGTCTTTCTTTTCTACACCAATAGCTTCATTGTGAAAAGACGAAAGAAAGAATTAAGTCTTTACAACATTCTTGGTTTAGATAAAAAACAGATTGCTTGCATCATGTTTTATGAAGGGGTCATCATCACTTTTGTAACTTTAGTACTCGGTATTTTATCTGGTTATCTATTAAGTAAGCTTGTGTTTGTGATTTTAGTTAAACTATTGAATGATACAGTGGTATTTAGTTTTGCTTTCTCATCAATAGCCGCTTTAATGACGCTGATTTTATTTACGATGATCTTTGTATTAATACTTATCTATAACATCTTGCAGATCGTCATTAATAACCCCATAGCCCTATTAAAAGAAGGGGTAGCTGGTGAAAAAGAACCAAAGACTAAAATCTGGCTAACGATCATTGGAGTAGTTACTTTAAGTGGAGGCTATCTTTTAGCACAGCTTATCACTGATCCAATAATGGCTATGGGTATCTTCTTTATCGCTGTTATCCTGGTTATGATTGGAACATATGCTTTATTTACATCAGGTAGTATCTCGATACTGAAGATATTAAAAGCAAATAAACGTTTTTATTATCAAAGTAAACATTTTTCGGTAATATCGGGAATGTTGTATCGCATGAAACAGAATGCGGTCGGTTTAGCTAATATATGTATTCTAAGTACTATGGTATTAGTAACGATATCAACCACACTCTCTTTATATATTGGAGCTGAACAGACTATTTCTAATCAGTATCCATATGATGCTATCTTAAGTACACACTTTCAAACTGATGAATATAATGATCAATTACTAAAACAAGTCTATCAACTAGCTGATGATCATAACATTGAACTAGAAGGATTTATTGCTTTTGATCATCAAGATTTCTGGGCTGTTAAGCAAGACGATAATTTCTTTAGTAATGACGAAATATCCGATTTTGATCAATACTGTGTTTTAACATTTATTACTATTGATCAATTTAATGTCATTCACAATACCAATAAAGAACTAGAAAACAATGATGTATTATTATATACAACTGCGGAAAGCTATAACTATGATCATTTCAACTATGCGGATAAGACTTTTATAATCAAGGAAATATTAGCTGATACTGAAATAAAAACGATCAGTAAAGCGATGATCAGTAATGTTGAAGAATACGTTATAGTAGTAAATGATGCAAATATCATTAATGATATTTATAGAACGATCAATGGTAATGTTGATAGTTCAACTTTGAGTTACTTGATCGCTTTTAATATCGTTGGTGATGATAGTAATGTCAAAATGTTTAATAAAGCACTTTATGATGTAGGGGATGATCGGACTCTATTAGAAAGTAAAGATAACGTGCGATCTTCATTTTATGGCTTGTATGGGGGTTTATTATTTATTGGTTGTTTCTTAGGTCTACTTTTCTTGCTAGCCACAGCCTTGATCATTTACTACAAACAAGTATCAGAAGGTTATGATGACGCCCAACGATTTAAGATCTTAAAAAATGTTGGGATGAGTAATGATGAGATTCAAAAGTCCATCAACTTTCAGATAAGACTTGTCTTCTTTGTACCACTTGTCTTTGCGATCATTCATATTGGTTTTGCCCTTAAGATCATCACTAAAATGTTAGCTCTATTTGGTCTAGTCAATATTGTTCAATTTATTGTATGTACACTATCGACGATCGCGATCTTTGCGATCATTTATATGGTCATTTATCGCTTAACTGCTAAAACTTATTATCGAATCGTCGGCTAAATAAGGCATGATAATCTTCATAAGTTGATCATTATCTATTACATAGCTTTGATGATCTTGATCATATATTATTTGTAACACACTACCCTTTATGTTCTTATGAATATAGAGGGTATGTTTTTGGCGGATAACATCGTTTTCACCCGCTGTCATGATCACTGGAATACGGATGTTATCCAATTCAGACTTTTTAATATGTGGTTGACTTAACATCATCTTGATTGTCTTAGAACCATGCTTTAAATAGTCGATTAGGTATTTGATGTATGTAAAAAACGCTATTTTAAATGGATGAATATTGACACCACTGACAATGATTTTTTTTAAGCTTATTTGATCATCTATCGCCATTAACAAGCTAACTATTCCACCATCACTAAAGCCATAGATGTTCGGATTAATAATGTTGAGTTGCTTGATAAAAGCTGTAATATCAGCTGCCATCAATTGATATGAAAGCAAACAGTCCTTAGTGCTTTGACCATGTCCTCTACTATCAATTTGATAAACAGTAAAAAGATCCTTCAGTTTTATCGCTAAATGATCAAAGATATGGTGATCTTCATCATTGCCATGCAGAAGGATCAATGGTTGTCCATGACCGATACATTCATAGAATAAGTCTATACCATTAACACTAATTAACATATTGCTTGATCAAGCGTTAAACGCCCAGAAAAGGGTATCTTCGACTATAGTCATTCCAAGTTTTTTCTGGACAGCAAATGAACTATGATTATTTATCTGTACTTGCGCAAAGGGAACTAAACCATGGCTTAATAGATGATTTATCATAAATGATTCAAGTTCACTAGCATATCCTTTTTTACGATGCTTAGGAAAAACAAATAATAGGCCAATACTTCCTTCAAAATGCGTACCAATAAACCCAACTAATTCATCATGAACAAAACCACCAAAAAGTTCCTTGTTTTCAAGATGTTTTTTAAGATCTTCATTAGTGATCAAATCATAGTTTTCACTAATGATTGGATAATGCTCAAGTGTTAATGGTTTCATGTCTAATTTGCCTGACAAGGGAAGTTTTTGTACTGATTCATATACACATTGCTTACATCTAAAGGTTTCCTTTAGATCAAATTTTTCAGCTATAAGATCTAAATGTTCTTCTAAATTAGTTCTGATACTTTGAATGTCAGATACTCTTAAAATAATTTCGGTTGCTTTATTGATATTGTCTGAATTGATCATGTAAACACCTGATCTTTTTTCTTTAAAAAAGACCGTATCATCATCAACATAAATGAATTCTACTTGATCGATCCTAATTGGTTCTATCATATCAATGTTCTCTAAATAGTTTTTACTTAAGTAATCTAATGCTTGCTGTTTAATATTTTTCATAACATTATTATAACATAAAGATTTATAAGCATAAAATCGAAGAGATTAAACAAAAAAGAAACTCAATCGAGTTTCTTTATGCACAATGGTCGGAATGACAGGATTTGAACCTGCGACCCCTTCCTCCCTAAGGAAGTGCACTACCAAGCTGTGCTACATCCCGATACTTAAATATTGTAACAGAATCCGCTTTTTATGCAACAGAAAAGTAGTCTATTAATAGGATATATTTCATTTTATTAGTATTATCACTTCAAGTGTGTTATAGTATATCGTGGTTTGAAAATCAAACTCATTAGCTATATCCGATATATCGTTGCTCGGATTTGCTAGGGAAAATAGCGACGATAGAAAAGAGACTTATGAGTATAAATAATTTTAAAGAATTTGAATTATCAGAGAATTTACAAAAAGGTATTGATGGAGTTGGTTACACGGAAGCTACAGCTATCCAAGCTGAAACAATTCCTCTAATCCTAAAAGGGCATGACGTAATCGGTCAAAGCCAAACAGGTAGTGGTAAGACAGCCGCATTTGGATTACCAGCTATAAACTTGATCGATCCCGACTTGGATAAGAAATTAACACAGGTTTTAATATTATCCCCAACCAGAGAATTAGCGCTACAATCTTGTGAGGAAATGAATAAGTTTGCTAAGTTTGAAAACAACATCAATCCTGTAGCAATCTATGGCGGTGAAGGAATTGATCGTCAGTTTGTTAGAATGCGTAAAGGATGTCAGATAATCGTTGGCACACCAGGCAGGATCATGGATCATATCAATCGGAAAACATTGAATCTATCACAAGTTAAAATGGTCGTATTAGATGAAGCTGATGAGATGTTAAATATGGGCTTTATCGATGATATCAAATCAATTTTGACTGGTATTCCTGAAGAAAGACAAACTATCTTATTTTCAGCAACGATGTCAAAAGAGATCCTGGAGATCACTCGTACATTCCAAAAAAATCCAAAATTAGTTAAGATCGCTAATACGCAGATGACAGTCGATACTACTGAACAATTTTATTTTGAAATACCAAGAGGTAGAAAGACTGACGCTATCTATAGTATCTTAGAATACTATCAACCAAAAGCAACGATGATCTTTTGTAATACCAAAAGGATGGTCGATGAATTATCTACTGAATTGAATTCAAAAGGATTTGCGGCTCAGGGATTACATGGTGATATGAAACAAAACCAAAGAACGCAAGTTATGAATGGTTTTAAAGAAAACAAGTTTAAAGTATTGATCGCAACGGATGTTGCAGCTCGTGGTATCGATGTCAACGATATTGAAATCGTTATTAACTATGATCTACCACAAGATGAAGAATACTATGTTCATCGTATCGGTAGAACTGGTAGAGCTGGTAAAGCAGGCACTTCGTTTACTTTAATTCAAGGCAGTAAACAATTAACTCAATTGAAGTGGATCATGCGTTATACCAAAAGTAAGATCAACAAAAAAGAATTACCAACTCCAGAGCAGATCAGTGATTTAAGAGTTAATAAAATGGTTGATCAAATAACTAACTATATGTCAAAACATAACAGCGAACAATATTTCAAGATCATCGAGAAAATGGCTGGTACAGAATATTCGCTTATGGATATTACAGCAGCGATGTTTGCGATGTCAATGAATGAAAGACCGAAATTAAAGAGTTTTAAGATCACTGAAAGTCGTAATAGTGACCGTAAAGAATTTAGTAAAGATCGTGGAAGTCGTGGTGATCGCGGCGATCGTGGCGAACGCAAGCCACGTAAGAAAACGGTTCATGATGATAGTAATATGGTTACGATCAAGATCAATGCTGGTAAAAACGATCGCGTTACACCAAATCAAATAGTTGGTGCTGTTGCTGGCGAAAGTGGAATTCCAGGTCGTTTATTGGGAGCCATCAAGATAACAGCAAATCAATCAACGATTGACGTGCCCAAAGAACATAAAGATAAGATCGTAAGTACCTTGAAAAAGATTAAATTTAGTGGTAAATCGATTGAAGTAATGGAATAGGTTGTTATTTAAATAACTTAATTACTGTGATATCATAATTTAAAGGAAAAAATTATGAACAAAAATAAAAATAGTTTAGTAAAAATTATTATTACCGCAGTAGTTTTGATCGCTTTTGCTTTAATGAACTTTTTAGGTTCTGTTAAATATGATTTAAGAGCTGATAGTATCAATGTAAAAGGGATCTTTACGCAAGTAGAGGTCCCTTATGATGTTATTGATGATGTAGCATTAGTTGATGATATTGATTATGGTAGTCGTCTTGGTGTATCGACGTTTTCAATCGTTAGTGGCACTTATACCAACAGCGCTTATGGTAAGTATAAACTGATGGCGTATCGTAATACTGCAAAACATATCGTTGTTAGTTATGATGGTGAAATACTTGTTTTTAATCAATCGACAATTGAGGATACACAAGCTGCTTATCAATCTTTATTAGAAAAAATAGATTAGAATTCTTCTCTAATCTTTTTTCGATAAAAGATCGTTCCAATAAGGCTTCCGCCAAAATTGAGTAAAACATAAACTAATACAAAGGGTGCTAAACTCCAATCATAAAAGAGGATGATTGTTGGAATATATGTAATACCTACTAATACAGGTAGATAGGCACATAGATCACAGATATAGCTGGTGACTACGCCTAAGACAAATACGTATAGTGGCACTATGATCCAAGTGTCTAATAAAAGAGTATAATATGCGACAGTATCTGGAAAAAGCGTTGCTAAGATTGGTACAAGATTATAGACAAATAAGGATAAGAGAGTGAATACAATAATTCTTGGTAATTCTTTGTTCATTTACATCCCTCACTATTTGTCTTTTATTGTATCATGTTCTTTTAATCTTTCATATTTTTTATTGATTTAGAGCTTTATTTTGCTATAATTAGAATGCATGTCGGGATGTAGCACAGCTTGGTAGTGCGCTTGGTTCGGGACCAAGAGGTCGCAGGTTCAAATCCTGTCATTCCGACCAGTATGAGTAATAACCGCTAAAAAGCGGTTTTTTATTATACCAATTTTTGATGATTGTTATTTGTGTATCTAAGCTAGAATATAATGGAAAAGGAGATTGTTTATGAAATTATTAGTTAGAGGTGATGATTACGGTTTTTCTCGGGGTTGTACATTAGGAATGCTTGACGCTAAAGAAAACGGAATCTTAACGTGTACTGGTTTATTTACCAATATGCCTGATTGTGAACATGCAGTTTCATTGATGCCAAATTATCCCGATCTATGTTTTGGTATTGACTTCAATATTGTTTCTGGGCCTTGTGTAGCTGATCCAAAATTGATTCCAAATTTAGTTGATGCTGATGGTAATTTTATTCTTTCTCGTATCAAATACCAAGATCCTCGTTTTCAAACTGAAGAGGGCAAAGCAGAATTATGGCCAAAAGATGAAGTAAGGATTGAACTTCAAGCTCAATATGAAAAATATATTAGTTTAGTTGGTAAAAAACCTGAATATGTTCATACACATTCAATTGGTCGTACGGTTTTCACATATTTTGAAACAGTAAGGGAAATAGGTCATGAAAATGGTGTGGTCTACTCACATGAAATTCAAGAAAAGTATGGTTTCAAGAGTATTCCCTTTGGGCCAAATAATCATTTTAGTGTCAAAAAATTTGATCTTGAAGCTCAGTTAAATGTTGATATGGTAAAAAGAGTTATGGATCATGCGGATGAACTGTTAAAACATGAATACGTGATTATTGGTGGACATCCAGGCTTTTTAGATCAAGTATTATTATCGGGAATAACGACTTTATCAATTGAAAGAGTAAAGGATCATGCGATGTGTATTTCTCCTATTATTAAACAATGGGTAAAAGATAATAACATTGAATTAATATCTTATCGCGATTTAGTGTAAATATTACTAAAGATTGATCAAATTGATCGATCTTTTTTTGTTAATGGCAAAATACTACAAATAATAGTATGATTATAGTAATAAGATAAAGGAGGATATATTAAGATGCAAGTAGGTGTTTATTATATCGCAAGTAATAATGTTAGTAATGCAGGTGTTAATACAAATAATCAGGATTTTGTAAAGCAGTTAGCAATAAAATCAGGACTAGATATGGTGTTAAGTCCTCTTGAAGAACTTTCTAAATATGGTTTTAATTGTGTATTTATTGGTGGTGGTGGAACAGAAGGGATGTTTTTAGAAGCTTTTCCCTTATTACCTAGACCAATCGTTTTATTGACTACTGGTGAAAATAATTCACTAGCTGCTTCTATGGAAATTTTGTCTTTTTTACAACAAAACAATGTTAAAGGTGAAATCATTCATGGAGATATTGATAAGATGGCTGAAAGACTTAAAAGATTAGCTAAAGTATTTAGAGTCAAGAAAAAAATCGCTAATTTACGACTAGGTAGAGTAGGCAAAGCTAGTGATTGGCTAATCGCATCTGATGTTGATGCCAAATCAAGTTATGAGAAAAATGGTATTAAACTAATTGATATCGCCATGGAAGAGTTCTTTGATGAGATCAGTAAAGGACAATACTTACAAAATGAATATACAGAATTATTGAAAACTAAGAAGCACGATGAAGCTAATCTAGAGAAAGCTCTTCATATTTATGGTGCATTAAAGCGCATATGTGAAAAATATGAGCTTGATGGAGTAACTGTCAGATGTTTTGATCTATTGAAACCAATTGGAAATACTGGTTGCGTTGCGTTATCGATCTTAAACGCAGAAGGTATATATGCTGGTTGCGAAGGGGATGTTCCTGCATTGATCAGTATGTGTGTCTTGGGTGAATTAAGTGGTAAACCTGTCTTTATGGCTAATCCTTCACGGATAGAAGATACTAAAAATCAGATAGTTTTCGCTCATTGTACGATTCCTATAAGTATGCCCTCAACTTTTACATGTATGACTCATTTTGAATCAGGGATCGGTGTAGCCATCTCTGGTGATCTTCCATTAGACAAGGTTACGCTATTTAAATGTTCGGGCTTACTTGATCGCTATTTTGTGGCTACTGGGCAATTGATCAAAAATCTGCACGAAAGTAATCTTTGCCGCACTCAAATTAAGCTACAGCTCAATGATAAAGCTATTAGTTATATGTTGACCAGCTCCATTGGTAATCACCATATGATTTGCCTTGGTGACTATAGTGAGTTAGTTGAAGAGTATTTTAAGTGGTGAGGATATGATGAAGAAACTTAAGATTAAACCAACTGAAATGAGCGTTTCAGTTATGAAAGACCTTCAAGATAAAGGACTATTGATCAGAATAGCTCCACATAATCATGACACAGATCCACAATTTGGTGAAACGCTAGATAAAAACATTTATGTAAGTAAAGAAAGCAGTGGCCCTCATAAATTGATATCAGTTACAGTTAATCGAACTAATTTTGCCAAATTTGGATATCATCCAGACAATGAAGAGTTTTGGCTGATTGGAAGTGAAAAGACAAAACCAATGTTTTTGGCTATTTGTTACTTAAGTATTGATGAATTCGATCAAAAGACCGCCAACGATACTATCAATGAAGATGACTTTATTATGTTACGTTGTCGATATAATGATCCTGAAGTTAGTTTTTTTGTGATGAATGCTAATATCTTACATGGTGAAGGAATTGTTGATAGTGAGCTAGCGTGCCCATCATTTTATGTTACTGAGGGTCGTGATAATCCAACGATATTACCTGATTGGCATGGTTTTGAATTAGCTGTTGATCTAGGTGATCACTTTGGTTAAAAAGATTTTCAGTTACTTAGTTTTTTTAGTTATTGGTATTGCGCTTGGTGTTGTTATCGGATACTTTGCTTTTAAGATTGATGAAAACAGTTATGTATTGAAATCAGACCTTAAAGATTTTGGTATACGGTATAATCTAAGCACCGCTTTTTTAAGAGACCTTTTCCCAAATGAGATTGTCTATCTTGATGATGGACAAGTCACATTTACCCCAATTAATCCCGAGTTAAGCCTACATGAATATGATTGGCGTAATTTGGTTAACGTTGATGGTCGTTTAGATTATCAATTAGATGGTAAGTCACTCATTGTTGCAGGAATTGATGTAAGTAAGTTTCAAGGTAACATTAATTGGAGTAAAGTCAAACAAGATAAGATTGATTTTGCGATGTTAAGAGTTGGATATCGAGGTTATACAGAAGGCGAAATATTTATTGATAGTCAGTTTCATGAATATGCGCTTGGTGCTAGCCAAAATGATATTGATCTTGGTGTATATTTCTTTTCACAAGCTATCAATGAAGCGGAAGCTATTGAAGAAGCGAATTTTGTATTACAACAGATCGTTGATTATCCTATTTCATATCCCGTTGTTTTTGATATGGAAGACATCTTCAATACGACAACTCGTACGGATGGATTAAGTAAAAATGATATTACTAAGATTACGAAGGCCTTCTGTTTGAGGATTAAAGAGGCTGGTTATACACCAATGATCTATGGTAATAGTCACTGGTTTTTCTCAAATTTAAATCTTGAAGAGATAAAGGATATTGATAAATGGTATGCTCAATACGCTAGCGATCCATATTATCCCTATGTTTTTTCTATTTGGCAGTATACTAACACAGGTCAAATAGATGGTATTAAGGGTAATGTCGATTTAAACATTAGTTTTTTGGATTACGCTAATTAATAACTATCTTGCAATATCAAGATATTTTTGATATTATTCCTTTGTTAGCTAGGAATAGAAGTAGTAATTATCAGCGCTATTTAGAGAGTTGTTGGTTGGTGAAAAACAATAAGCAAAGATAATGAACTCGTCTTGGAGCTGACTAACAGAAAAGTTAGTCCGTGGGCAGCGTTAATGCAAAGAGAGCATATCGAAAGATATGAATTAAGGTGGTACCACGCGAAGTCGTCCTTTATGAGGATGGCTTTTTATATTAAGGAGAAGAAAATGAACTACGAACATGAAAAAATTGAGCAGAAATGGCAAGAATACTGGTTAAGTAATAAAACATTTAAGACGGATACAACTGATTTTTCAAAGCCTAAGTATTATTGTCTTGATATGTTTCCATATCCCAGTGGTGCAGGACTTCATGTTGGACATCCTGAAGGATATACAGCTACGGATATTATTTCTAGAATGAAGAGAATGCAGGGTTTTAATGTATTACACCCAATGGGATGGGATGCATTTGGCTTACCTGCCGAACAATATGCTTTAAATACAGGTAATCAACCAGCAGAATTTACCTATAAAAACATCAATACTTTCCGTAAACAGATCCAAGCTCTTGGTTTATCGTATGATTGGGATCGTGAGTTTGCGACTACTGATCCTGATTATTATCGCTGGACCCAATGGATATTTATTAAATTATATGAACAAGGTTTAGCTTATGTTGATGAAATTCCCGTTAATTGGTGTCCTGAACTGGGAACGGTCTTAGCTAATGAAGAAGTTATTGATGGTAAAAGTGAACGTGGTGGTTTTCCAGTGGTGCGTCAACCAATGCGCCAATGGGTATTAAGGATAACTGAGTATGCAGAACGGTTACTTGAAGATCTTGATCTTTGTGATTGGCCTCAATCAACTAAAGAAATGCAGGTTAATTGGATTGGTAAATCTGTTGGCGCACATGTTAATTTTAAAGTTGCTGATCATGATCTTATTTTCACAGTTTTTACAACCCGCAGTGATACTTTATTTGGGGCTACGTATTGCGTTTTAGCACCAGAACACCCATTTGTATCAAAGATTACAACAACTGAGAATAAAGATAAGATAAATCAATATATTAAGGATATCGCTTCTAAATCTGATCTTGAAAGAACTGAGTTAAACAAAGAAAAAACAGGGGTATTTACTGGTGCTTATGCGATCAATCCCGTTAATAATGAATTAATACCGATATGGATTGCCGACTATGTCTTATCTTCATATGGAACGGGAGCAATCATGGCTGTTCCAGCTCACGATGAAAGAGACTATGAGTTTGCTAAGAAATACGGTTTAAACATAGTTCCTGTATTGGCTGGTGGTAATGTTGATGAAGCGGCTTATGTTGATGATGGAGTACATATCAACAGTGCTTTTTTGAATGGTTTAAATAAAGAAGATGCTTTGGTGAAGATGAATAAATGGTTAACTGATAATCAGGTTGGTGAATACAAGATTACTTATAAACTGCGTGATTGGTTGTTTTCCAGACAACGTTATTGGGGAGAACCAATTCCCATTATTAATATGGAAGATGGCAGTCAAAGAACTGTTCCATATGATGAATTACCGCTTGAATTACCAGCAGTTGATAATTATAAACCTAATCACAATGGTGAGTCACCTTTAGCTCACGCAACTGATTGGTTAGAAGTTGAAATAGATGGTAAAAAAGGGCGTCGTGAAACTAACACGATGCCACAATGGGCTGGTTCATGTTGGTATTATTTACGTTATATTGATCCACATAATCAAGATACATTCTGTGATCCTGAGTTACTGCGTCATTGGTTACCAGTTGATCTTTATGTAGGAGGATCTGAGCATGCTGTTTTACATCTGTTGTATGCTAGATTTTGGCATAAAGTATTATATGATTGTGGTTTGGTACCCACTAAAGAACCATTTGGTAAGTTATTCCATCAAGGGATGATCCTTGGTGAAAATGGCGAGAAAATGAGTAAGTCGCGTGGTAATGTGATTAACCCGGATGATCTTTTAAAAAGTCATGGCGCGGATGCATTACGCGTTTATGAGATGTTTATGGGACCATTAGAAGCAGCTTTACCATGGAACACCAGTGGAATGGATGGAGCTCGTAAATGGATCGATCGAGTTTGGCGTCTATTTACTAAAGATAATATCATAACGACCACAAATGATCATCAATTAGATTTTATCTATCATCAGACCGTTAAAAAAGTTACGTTGGATATTGATTCGCTTAATTTTAATACCGCGATCAGTCAAATGATGATATTTATCAATGAGTGTTATAAACGTGAACAGATATATAAAGAATATGCCTTAGGATTTATCAAGATGTTCGCGTGCTTTGCTCCACATGTTGGTGAAGAGTTATGGCAATTATTTGGTTTATCTGAAACAATAGCGTATCAGAGTTGGCCTGTTTATGATGAAAAGATGTTAGAACTTTCAGAAATTGATATGGCTGTTCAAGTTAATGGTAAAATGCGTGGAGTAATTACAATTAACGTTGATGAAAGCGAAGAAGTGATCAAAAAACTTGCTCTTGAACTGGAAAATGTTAAACCGCATATTGATGGTAAAACAATCAAAAAAGTAATAGTTGTTCGAAAGAAGATTGTTAATATCGTTGTTTAGTCGTACATCTGTACGACTTTTTTGTTTTGTTCATCAAAAATTCACATTTAGAAATTATCTTAATAGTGTATAGGAGGTAAAGTTATGATCGATAATAATGAAGGTGTTAGTAAGATTGAAGAAAATAAAGACTTAGATCAACCGGAAAGAGTTTATCCAAAATTCGAACCAGCAAAAAAGAATTATTTTCGTTATGTACTGATTGGAGTTATGATTTTCTCTTTGGCTTTAGGTGGTAGCTACATCGGGGTATTATGGGCTTTAAATAACCATCTCATAGATGATGGAACCACCGTCTTATATCAAGCCGCTGATAAAGTCATAGATAAATTAGGTAATGATAGCGCATTAGGTGAATTATCAATCCAAGAAATCGCTGCTTTTACGGCAGATAGTGTTGTTGAGATCAAAACTGAACAAGCCGCGTATAGTTACTTTATGCAAGAATATGTAACATCAGGTTCAGGTAGTGGGGTTATCTTAACCCAAGACGGTTATATCATAACTTGTTACCACGTTATTGCTAATGCGACTAAGATCATTGTTTACTTGAATAATGGAGTTGAGTATGATGCAACCCTTATCGGTCAAGACACAGATAATGATATTGCTATCCTTAAGATTAATGATGCAAATCTAACACCGGTGATCTTAGGTGATTCACAGAAAATGGTTGTTGGAGATACTGTGGTAGCCGTTGGTAATCCATTAGGAGAGCTTGGCGGTACTGTTACCAGTGGCATTCTTAGCGCTCTTGATCGAGAGATTACGATTGATGGTATGAAGATGAACCTACTACAAACAAACGCAGCTGTTAATCCTGGTAATTCAGGAGGAGCTTTATTTAATGCCTATGGTGAATTGATTGGGATCATTAATGCTAAATCATCAGGTAATAGTATTGAAGGTTTAGGTTTTGCGATACCAATCGCTACGATCAAGGATAAGATCGAACAGATCATTGAACAAGGTTATGTAACAGGCAAAAGAGCTTTGGGTATAACAATCGTTGATGTTAATGATGATCGCTTAGCTGCACAATACGAAGTTGAGGAATATGGCATCTATATAACAGGTATTGAACAAGGATCGGTTGCTGAAGCAGAAGGATTTATGATTAAGGATCGAATAATCGCGATCAATAACATTGAGATTACAACAATCGCTGAACTTCAACAAATATACAAAAATTGCATAGCTGGTGAAGAAGTCACTTTCAAGATTATACGTAATGGAAGTGAAAAGAGTATTAGTTTTATAAGAGAATAAAGGGTATCTAACGATATCCTTTTAAATTTCATTTCCATATAAAAAATTGTATAATGATTATAGAGAATGCAGGAAATACATGGAAAAAGCAAAGGGAAGAAAAAAGATTCTTTATTCCAGCATTGCGATGATCATCATATCGATCGTTAGTATTTTGGTGTTGTGTTTTTTAATACGCTTTATCAATCCCTTACGGGTCAATACATCTGTCTTGAATCACGTTGTATTGTATGCTACACTATCAGCTCTAATATATCAATTAATCTTGATTGTCGGTGCGATTTGTGGGTTGATTCTTTGTGATGTTGTCAGTAAATACCAAATTGTATTAATATTTGGTATCGTATTAGAAGGATTAGCGATCATTATCGCTATAGCGTTATTAAACTATGCCTATATTATGATACCAACTATTATAAGTTTAGGTTTCTATATAAAAGGAGCTTTAGATAATAAGGTCACTGTTGTTTAAATAAATAAATAACAATCTCTGGATCACTGAATAAACGAGCATCATAACCAGTCGTACCTAATCCATTAGATATATCAAGTAGCGTTTGCGCTACTTTTGTTTTGCCGTGATAATATTTTTGAGCACCCTCCATCTTAGTGAGTGTATTTAATAAAGGAAGATTGAATTGTTTCCCTAGACTATGGCCGCTTATTAGTAGGTCGGCATTGTATGAAACAATCTCATCAACAATATCTGGAGTATGCGAAACAACCAAATTATAATTACTTTGTGATGTATCTTGAAAAGCTTGTTCATAATTAACATCTGTATTGACAATATTATTTAATGCTATCAAACTTATTGAAGCTTGATTTTGCCTAGTTAATTTAATATGTTGATCGCTCAATACTTCAAAATCAGCTTCATTCATAATTGAATCAAAAATCTGCTTTGTAATGACTGATTGGAGGTCTTGATCACCATATATCGCAAATTTACCAAGGGGAGCCTCAATTTTCTGGAGCAGATTCGCCAATTCTGTTTGCGTGGTAGCAGTTGGTGAATTAGTTAATGGTTTATCAAAAAGATCTCCTAGAAAGATAACAATATCGGGTTCAAGTTTGTTGATTGAATTGATTATTTTATCTAGTCGGTCAGCATCCATAAAACTATTATAGTAAATATCTGAAAATAATAGGATTTGTGTGTTATTGAAAGATTCAGGTATTTTGGGATTAATGATCGTTTCATGCCTTATTTTTAAACGCGTAGGCGCTACATAAAAAGCATCATAGTAAAAATAAGCCCCTAAAGTAATGAGAGCGACAATGATCAAGATTAAAAGTGTTTTCACTCGTTTCATTTTAATCACCTGTTTTCTAAATCTTATTATTAGTATAACAAAAAAAAGGCTTTACGCCTTTAATTTTTATTGCTTGTCATTTGTTTCATAGCTTCTTTATGGTTTAAGATAACTGGAATCACAATCGGGTTACGATGAGTCTTTTGGTAAAGGAAGGGTTCTAGGGAACCACGAATACTATTTTTTAACTCACCAAATGTTGTTTTGGTAGCCATTCTTTTCTTTAGTGATTCATAAACTACTTGTTCGGCTTCTTTTAATAAAGATTGACTGTCTTTAATAAAGACAAAACCACGGCTAACGATACTTGGCTTACAGATAATTTTGTTAGTCCGCGAATCAATAGAGACAATAACAGCAACCATACCGTTATCGGCTAAGATCTTACGATCACGAAGAACGGCGGTTGATAAACCACTTGCATCGTTACCATCTACATAAATATCATCGGTTTGAATTCTTGTGTTTGAAGCAAACGCTTCGTTGTCACGAAGAACGACAACATCACCATTTGCACAAATAAACACATTATCAGGATCAACACCAGTTTCGATAGCGGCTTCACCATGAATTTTTAACATGCGATATTCACCATGAATTGGCATGAAGTATTTGGGCTTTGTTAGTTGTAACATTAATTTTTGCTCATCACTTGAGGCATGTCCCGTTGTATGAATACTAGTTAAGGGCGAGTTGGTCATTACTTTTGCACCAGCTCTAGTTAAACTATTTACAACCTTTGAGATACTAACAGAGTTACCTGGTATCGCACTACTGGAAAAGACGACAGTATCACCTGGAATGGCTTTAATAAATCGATGTGATCCGTTAGCGATCCTGGATAGGGCAGACAAGGGTTCACCTTGGCTACCAGTACAAACAATGACCATTTTATCAGCTGGTACAGAGTTTATCTGGTTTTGTGGAATGAAGTACTTATCAGGAATATTGATATGTTTTAATTTCCGCGCAATTTCGACGACATTTTCCATTGATCGTCCAAAGATAGCTACACGCTTATCACTAGCAACAACCGCTTCCAATATTTGTTGGACACGATGAACATTACTAGAGAAAGTGGATATAATGATTCGTCCTGGTGCTTTACGGACAATATCAAGTATCGATTGAGCTACTTTCTTTTCGCTTATGGAAAATTCATCTACTTCAGCATTAGTAGAATCACTCATTAATAAAGTGACTCCAATCTGTCCAATATAAGCTAATTTTTGGTAGTCGGAATTAGTTCCAACAGGGGTTAAGTCAAATTTAAAGTCTCCAGTCTGAACGATTCGTCCGTTAGGAGTGTTTACAAGCACTCCCAAAGAATCTGGAATGGAATGAACAGTATTAAAGAAGCCGACAACAAGTGGTCCACAGGTTACCCTAGAACTCTCGTCAATCTCTTCAACAACAACTTTCTTGCTCATTCTTCTTTCTTCGAGTTTTTTCATGATCAAGCTACGCGCAAAACGCGAAGCGTAGATCTTTGGTATCTTGACACTTTGTAATAGGAAAGGAATACCACCAATGTGGTCTTCATGACCGTGTGTTATGATCAAAGCTTTAATCTTTTTTTCATTACGGATAAGATGTGAATAATCCGGAATGACATAATCTACACCCAAAAGATTTTCTTCAGGAAAACGAACTCCAGAATCGATAATGATGATGTTATCCTCATGTTCAATACAATACATGTTCTTGCCAACTTCTCCAAGACCACCTAAAGCATAGACGAAGGTATCACCACTTCTTAATTGATTATCTGATTGATTCTGTAATGTTATGTCTGATTGAATCTTTGGTGCTGTTTGTTTTCTTCTCATTTTTTCTCCTTTGCACCAATATATATATAGTTTTCACTATTTTATAAATAATTATTAGAGGACGATCGCATCTGGTATTTCAAAGAAAGGATCAGCTTTATTAATCCGATCATAAAATAAGATACCAGCAAGATGATCGATCTCATGTTGTAGGACAACGGCTAAATAACCTTTAGCCCTAATCCGAACAATCTTTTTTTGAAAAAGATCGTATGCCTCTACAGTAACTCTAGCATGTCGAGGTACATAGCCTTCATGGGGTTCTTTAACTGATAAACAACCCTCACCCGCTTCCAAATAAGTCATCTGTTCAGAATGACTGATGATCTTTGGATTGGCTAATGCCAACTTGACTTCAACGACTTTATCATCGATGGTTTCATCAATAAAAACAGCGATCATGCATTTATTAATGCCGATCTGCGGCGCTGCCAAACCACTGGCGGGCAACAATTGATATGTTTCTTGTAGTTGTTCGTCGTGTGAATCAACTACATATTTAAATATATTTTTCAATATTTGCTCGTCTTTTTTTGACAAAGGGATATTGACGGATTCTGCCTTTTTACGTAGAGCAGGATCTTTATCGTCTAGTATTTTAACATATTTTTCTGACATTCTAAAAACCTCAATACTATTTTACTCTATTAAAGCGATAAATTAAAGTGATAGTTTACTGCTTTGAGTTTACATTATAGAGTATCTCTTCAATGTTGACAAGTCTTTTACATTTTACATATAAAAATAAAAATTCAACCTAGGTATCATATTGCTTAAGTCTAATATCGATAGTATATTGTAATAAAGAGGTTATCTTAATGCTTAAAAAAATGTTTAAAGCTTTATTTATTCAACCAAAACATAACGACAAAATTCTACATTATACGATTATTTTATTAGGTCTATTTGGGATAGTCATGCAAGTAAGCGCAAGTATGTTTACTAGTACGGATTATTCCTCGTGGTCACTTATTATGCTGACGATCAAACAGATAGCCTATTTTGTTATTGGCTTTTTGGCAATGAATTTCGTAGCTAACTACTTTTCCTTTGAATTAACGAAGAAAATTATCATCTATTTAATGATCATCACGATCATCTTGTTGTTGATCACACGACTTTCTGGATCTGTGGGTGGCTCTTATGGATGGATCAAATTATCAGTATTTAATCAACAAGTCACAGTTCAGCCAAGTGAGTTTGCTAAATTGATCATGATCTTAGTCATGGCTCTTTATCTTGGAGATAAGAAAGAAGGTAAGTGGTACAAATTGATCATGATACCATTTGTTTTTTTCTTGATCTCGGCAAGTATAATCGCTTTTTATCAAAACGATATGGGTAGTGCAATGGTTTTTGTCTTGATCACGTTCTTTTGTTTTATCATACCAACTAACAAATCACTACTACCAACCCAAGTAATAGCGCTGATCTTGGGAGCTTTGTTTATCTATAGTTTATATTATTTAACGACACCATCAGGATTACAATTACTTGAAAAACTAAATATCAGTGATTATCAACTAACCCGCTTTCGAGCAGTTCAATTTCCTTTTTATGATAAATTTGCCAAAGGGTACTTCGATTTAAATAATAGTTTGATTGGTTTTAGTCGTGGTGATCTTTTTGGAGTGGGTTTAGGGAAATCAATCCTTAAATACAGTAACATTTCGGCGGCTCCTACTGATTTTATCATGGAAGTAGTCGTTGAAGAGTTAGGCTTTATGGGTTTTCTTTATGTATTGGTAGGGTATTTAGCATTATCATACCGGTTAATATTCCATGCGATAAAAATAAACGGCGAAAAAACTAAGATTGTCATGATGGGGGTAATGATGTATTTTGTCTTACATTTTATCTTTAATGTTGGTGGAGTAACATGTTTATTACCCTTAACTGGGATTCCATTACTTTTAATATCAGCTGGTGGTTCATCCACATTATCAGCAATGGTGGCGATAGGTATTACGCAAGCATTAATTTCTAAAAATACAGAAAATAAGCTAAAAAGAAGGAGTATTTATGAGAATAATAGCCGGTAAGTTTCGCTCACGAATCATTAAGACCCCAAAAAGTGATAAGACAAGACCAACTACCGATAAAACGCGTGAATCACTATTTAACATCATTGGTCCATACTTTGATGGCGGTAACTTTTTGGATCTGTTTGCTGGAAGTGGAGCGGTTGCTTTAGAAGCGATATCAAGAGGCTTTAAACAAGCAATCTGTATTGATAAGGACTATGAGGCAATCAAAGTAATCAAAACAAATATTAATGATCTAAAAGTAAAAGATGACGTGAAAGTATTTAAAGGAGATTATCGCAAAGTATTGAGTATGCTTAATGGATCGATTCAGTTTAACTGTGTCTATATTGATCCACCTTATCGTTTTCAAGACATGCAGATCATTATGGAATCAATGATCAAAAATGATCTGTTAAGCCCAAATGCACTGTTGATCGTCGAAACGACAAAAGAGAACATGCTGGAAGATAGATATGATGATATAATTAAGACAAAAGAATATGTATATGGCATATCCAAACTTGTATTCTACCAAAAGGAGGAAAATCAATGAAAGTCGCAGTATATCCAGGATCGTTTGATCCAGTAACGAATGGGCATTTAGACATAATTGATCGAGCTAGTCGATTATTTGATCAATTATACGTAGTTATCATGCAAAATCCTAACAAGAATAATACTTATAGTGTAGATGAGCGAGTAGAAATGCTTAAACTAGTTACTAGAAACTATAGTAATGTGGGAGTAATGGCCCAAACTGGCTTAACGGTCAATGTGGCTAAAGAATTAAAGGCATCCTTTTTGATAAGAGGTATTAGAGCTACGATGGATTTTGAAATGGAGCTTCAACAAGCTACCGCTAATATGTCATTAGCTCCTGAACTTGAAACCGTCTTTTTTGTGACAAGACCAGAGAACTCATTTATATCAAGTAGTACTGTTAAGGAGATTGCTAGTAATCAAGGTGATATTACCCGATTTGCTCCACCAATTATCGTTGATAAGATAATGGCGAAGTTCCAATAATATAATATGTATCATATTGTCGATCATCGTTTGATCAAGAAAGCGTATCAAGCGAGTGAATTGCCCACAAGCACAGAAGTGTTTGTTTATAGCGAGCTGACCAAAGAGGAGATTGCGCTTTTTGCGGATTATTACGCTGATAAACATGAAAGAGTTAAGTATTGTAAAGCTGAAGAACATTTTTTGTATCTTTCAGGCACAATCATTACTCCTTTAAAAGATAAATTTCCAGAAACTGACCAATTCTCATTTTGTATCAAAGATCATCGATTATTATTGATCGATGAGAATGGATTAACAAAACAATTATTGAAAAGGTTATGTGAAATTAAGTATTACCAAGATCCATCACCTGGTCGTATCTTGGCCGATCTAATCGAATTGATCATTGAGTACGATCTTGATTACTTAGAAACGATTGAAGATCAGATAGCCGATATCGAGGATAGCGTATTAGATGGGGTTATTGAAAAATTTAATGTCCAGATGACAATGATCAAACGCGAGACAATGCATTACTTTAATTTTTATAACCAATTGGCCGATATGCTAGATACTCTAAAAGATGATATCAGCGATCGTTTCATTGAAAAGGATAAGCTTTATTTTTCTTCGATCATGCATCGCTGCTTACGCTTACAAAATAATGCACAACAGTTACGTGAATATGCTTTACAGGTAAATGATGAGTATCAAAACCAATTAAATCTAAAATTGAACAGTGTGATGAAGATCCTAACGATCATAACAGTTGTTTTGATGCCGTTAACCCTTATTACAGGATGGTATGGAATGAACTTTAAATTTATGCCTGAACTTGGATGGCAATATGGTTATTTGTTGGTGTTTATCTTAGCCATTTTTGTTTTAGGTCTTACCTTATGGTGGATGAAAAAGAAAAAGATATTCTAAAGGAGTTAGGCAACTAACTTCTTTTTTTTAGCACGAAAATGTTGACAGTGCTAATAGTTTGACGTATACTATTAGCAGACATTGAGTCAGAGTGCTAATAAAGGAGGTGGATGATGTTAAGTAGTAGATTAATCGAAATATTTAAGGCTGTTGTTGAAGAGTTTATCGCTACAGCTGAGCCTGTGGGTAGTAAGACCTTAGTTGAGAAATACAACTTACCGTATTCCACCGCCACAATTCGTAATGAAATGATGGAACTTGAAAACCTAGGATTAATCGAAAAAACACACACAAGCAGTGGCCGTGTACCATCGAGCGAAGGTTATCGATTCTATGTTGAAAATCTGATGAATAGTCATATTGATGAGCAAATGGAATTAGTTGTTCAATCCGCTTTCGCGGATCGATCATTAAATATCGATGAACTTATCAAGAAAAGTTGTGATATCTTAGCCAAAATGACCAATTTGACAAGTATTGTCTTAGGACCTGATGCTCACACGCAACGCCTAGAACATATTAAATTGTTTGTGGTGGATGATCGAAACGCTGTCGCTGTTTTTATCACGGATACTGGACATACTGAAAATCGCATGTTTCAATTTGATGAAGATGTTAGTGTTAAAGATATACAAGTTTGTTGTGACATCTTAAATGATCGCTTAAAGGGTACTTACATCAGTGAAGTAGTTGAGAAAATGACACAGATAAAGCCCTTACTTGAATTATCGATTGAAAGACACGAAGTATTGTTTAAGGCGTTTGTGGCAGCGTTTATCAAGTTTGCTAATGAAAGTTTCTACTATAGCGGACAAGATAAATTGATGTATCAACCAGAATTCGCTGATATTGAAAGACTTAAAGAATTAATGGGTATGTTAGAAAACAGTCAATTGTGGCGAAATATCTCAACAGGTAAAGGTAATCTTTTGTTAAAGACTTCCGATACCTCACAATTGGTATGGATGGATGATATGGCGGTAGTGAGTAGTAAGTTTAGGATCAATAGTGAAGAGGAAGGTCAGCTAATGTTATTTGGACCTTCACGAATGGATTACGATCATATCGTTTCACTTATTGAGTATCTAGCCGAAAATATGGAAAAGATGCTAAATCGAGGAGGTAGTAATGACAGAGAAAAATAACGAAATATTTGATGAAGAAGTGAGTGAAACGAAAACAGAAGAGAATACTGCTGATAACGTTAATGAAGAAAAGGCTGAAGAAAAAAAGAAGAGCCAAGGATTTAAGAAAAAAGAAGATAAGGATCATAAAAAGATCAAAGAGCTTGAAGACGAGATCACTAAGCTAAATGAACAAGTTATTGCGTTAAGAAATGAGTATTATAAAGCGTTTGCGGATGCTGAAAATACTAAAAAGCGTCTTCAACAAGATTTTATGATCAAAAGCAAATATATGATGCAAAATTTTGCGACAGAGATGTTATCAGTTATCGACAATTTAGAAAGAGCAATGGCTAGTGCTGATAAAGAATCAGCGATCTATACCGGTGTAAACATGGTATATCAACAACTCTTAAACGCCTTACATAAAGAAGGTGTTGAGGAAATAGAAGCATTAGGTTTAGAATTTGACTCTAATTACCATCATGCGATTATGTCTGAGGTTAAAGAAGGGGTTAAACCTAATGTAGTAATAGAAGTATTACAAAAAGGTTATAAATTAAAAGATCGTATATTACGAGCGTCACTTGTGAAAGTAAGTGAATAGGAGGAAAGAAAATGAGTAAAATTATCGGAATTGACTTAGGAACAACAAATTCTTGCGTCGCTGTTATGGAAGGCGGCGAAGCAAAAGTAATTACTAATCCAGAAGGAAACAGAACAACGCCTTCAGTAGTAGCATTTAAAAACGGTGAAAAGATCGTTGGTGATGCTGCAAAAAGACAAGTAGTCACCAATAAAGATTCTGTTATATCAGTAAAACGTTTAATGGGTAGCAATAAAAAGATTGAATTAGAAGGTAAGTCATATACTCCTCAAGAGATCTCAGCGATGATCCTTCAATATATCAAGGGTTATGCTGAAGATTACTTGGGAGAAAAAGTAACGAAGGCGGTAATTACCGTACCTGCTTATTTTAATGATGCTCAAAGACAGGCTACCAAAGATGCAGGTAAGATTGCTGGCTTAGAAGTTGAAAGAATCATCAATGAACCAACAGCTGCAGCATTAGCTTTTGGTATTGATAAAACAGAAACAGAACAAAAAGTATTAGTATATGACTTAGGTGGTGGAACATTTGATGTAAGTATCCTTGAATTAGCTGATGGTACTTTTGAGGTATTATCAACTTCAGGGGACAATATGCTTGGTGGCGATGATTTTGATAATATCATTGTCGACTGGATGGCTGAACAGTTTAAGAAAGACAATGCGATCGATCTTAAACAAGACAGAATGGCTCTTCAAAGAATGAAAGAAGCAGCTGAGAAAGCAAAGAAAGATCTTTCAAGTATGGTTCAAACACAGATCAGTTTACCATTTTTATCAGCTGGTCCAAGTGGCCCATTACATCTTGATATCACTTTAAGTCGTGCAAAATTTGATGACATGACAAAACATTTAGTTGAAAGAACGATTGGTCCTGTAAGAGCGGCGTTAAAAGATGCTGGTTTAACTAAGAATGATATCCATCAAGTACTATTGGTTGGTGGTTCAACAAGAACGCCAGCTGTTCAAGAAGCGGTAAAACGTGAACTTGGTAAAGAACCAAATCATTCTGTTAATCCTGATGAAGTAGTATCGATTGGTGCTAGCATTCAAGGTGCAGTTATCTCAGGTGATGTTAAGGATGTATTGTTATTAGACGTAACGCCATTATCATTAGGAATTGAAACCCTTGGTGGTGTTATGACACCATTGATTACTAGAAACACTACTATCCCAACATCAAAATCACAAGTATTCTCAACAGCGGCTGATAATCAACCTGCTGTCGATATCAACGTTTTACAAGGCGAAAGACCATTAGCTAAGGACAATAAGACATTAGGCTTATTTAAACTAGATGGTATTGCCCCAGCAAGACGTGGAGTGCCTCAAATTGAAGTAACATTTGACATTGACGTTAATGGTATCGTTCACGTTTCGGCTCTTGATAAAGGAACTAATCGTAAACAATCAATCGTAATCCAAAACTCATCAGGATTATCACAAGAAGAGATTGATCGTATGGTTAGGGAAGCTGAAGAGAACAAGGCTGAAGATGAAAAACGTAAAGAAGAGATTGAGTTGAAGAATAAAGCTGAACAATTCATCAATCAAATTGATGATACATTACAAAATGATCAAGCTAAAATTCCAGAAGATCAAAGAAATGAAGTACAAACTTTACGTGATGAATTGAAGAAAGCTGTTGATGAAAACGATCTAGACACATTGAAAGAAAAGATCGATGCTTTAGAAAAAGCTGCTCAAGAAATGGGTGCTGCTATGTATCAGCAACAAGATGGAGCAGGTGATAGTCAAACACAAGAATCAAATGACGACGACGTCGTTGATGCCGAGTTTAAAGAAAAATCATAAAGACGACAAATCCTAGTTAAATACTAGGATTTGTGCAGTAAACATTGACATAAGCGGGAAGGAGATTTATGAGTACGAAGAGGGATTATTATGAAATATTGGGGTTAAGTAAAGACGCCACAGAAAGTGATATAAAAAAGGCTTATCGAACTTTAGCTAAAAAATATCATCCGGATGTAAATAAAGCAGCTGGGTCTGAAGATAAGTTTAAGGAGATCAATGAAGCTTATGAGATCCTAAGTGATCCGCAGAAGAAGGCTAGTTATGATCAGTTTGGTCATGCTGGTATGGAAGGTGCAGGATTTGGTGGTTTTGGAGGCTTTGGTGGCTCAGGTGCTGGCTTTGAAGACCTCAGTGATATATTTGGTTCGTTCTTTGGTGGTGGATTTGGTGGTACTTCTTCCCGTCGAACAAATCCTACCGGACCACGAAAAGGGCAAGATCTTTTCATGAACATGAAGATCGATTTTATGGATGCCGTTTTCGGTAAAACCGAAACGATTACCCTTGATGTTGATGAACAATGCTCTGAGTGTCTTGGTAGTGGTGCTAAAAGTAAAAGCGATGTTAAGGTTTGTAGTCGCTGCCATGGACAAGGAACAGTCACTACACAACAGCGAACAGCATTTGGTGTTTTCCAATCACAAAGTGTATGTCCAGATTGCCACGGAACTGGAAAAACAGTTTTAAATAAATGTCCAAAATGTAAAGGAAGTGGTTATGAACATAAACGCATCAATGTTGATGTTAAAATACCAGCAGGAATTCAAACAGGGCAACAACTACGAGTAAGTGGCAAGGGAGAAAAAGGATCAAACGGTGGTCCAAATGGCGATCTATACATTGAAATCATTGTCAATAAGCATAAATATTTTGAAAGAGAAGGTAAAGACATCTATATAACGATACCAATCAGTGTTGTTGATGCGACTTTAGGTTGTCAAATAGATGTACCTACAGTTCATGGAGATGTAGAACTAACGATACCATCTGGGACTCAAAACGGTACTAAATTCCGTCTTAAGGGTAAAGGAGTCAAAGATATTAGATCGAATACTTCTGGCGATCAGTTTGTTGAAGTTAAACTTGAAGTAAACAATAAACCAACAAGAGAAGAAAAAGAATTGTATGAAAGAATACGTAAAATAGGAGAAAAAGATTCTGTTTTTAATAGATTTAAAAAAGCATTTAAGAGTTAACATTGTGAGGAGGTGGATTTTATGAATGTAGACCAAATGAGTGAAAGATTACAGAACATCATTCAACAAGCTATTCAGTTAGCTGTGCAACATCGTCATCCCGAAATAACATCAGCCCATGTTTTAAAAGCAATCGTTGAAGATGATACTAGCGATGGATTGTGGTTTGATCTTGGCATTGATAAAGAAGAAATTATGACCATTATCAATCGTAATCTTGATAGTATCGCTATCGTGTCTAACTACCAACAACCAAACATCAATCATGATGTAAATAAGGCTTTTGTTGAAGCTCAAGTATGGTCTAAACAACAGGGTGATTCATATCTTTCTGTCGCTGCTGTATTGATTGCTTTACTATTCAATAATTCAACTGTTTCAAAAGAGATAATCAAGAAGACAGGAATCACGAAGGACAAATTGATTGAAGTTGAACTGAAAAGACGAAAAGGTCGTAGAGCCCGTTTTTCCGCCTGACCAAAAATTTC
>CAYNYC010000002.1:0-19416 GCA_964401415.1 uncultured Erysipelotrichaceae bacterium | reverse complement strand
TAGAATGGATGAAGCCACTACCGAAACATCCTTAAATGCACTGGAAAAATATGGAAGAGATCTTGTCAAAGACGTCAAGGATGGGAAAATAGATCCCATCATTGGTCGTGATGAAGAGATTAGAAGGATAATCCAGATATTATCTCGTAAAACAAAGAATAATCCAATCTTGATCGGGGAACCGGGTGTTGGTAAAACCGCAATCATTGAGGGTATTGCATGGCGGATCATGAAGGGTGATGTACCTATTAGCTTAAAAGAGAAAAAACTTATAGAGCTAGATATGGGGTCATTGATCGCTGGCGCTAAATATCGTGGTGAATACGAAGAAAGATTGAAAGCTGTCTTAAATGAAGTAAAAGAAGCTAATGGAAATATCATTTTATTTATTGATGAAATTCATAATCTGGTTGGAGCAGGTAAAACTGAGGGGTCTATGGATGCGGCTAATTTGTTAAAACCAATGTTAGCAAGAGGTGAATTACGTTGTATTGGCGCTACAACTTTTGATGAATATCGAAAATATATCGAAAAAGATAAAGCTTTAGAAAGAAGATTTCAAAGAGTCACCGTTGATGAACCATCAGTTGAAGATACTATTTCTATTTTAAGAGGACTGAAAGATCGTTTTGAAAGTCATCATGGTGTACAGATATTAGATGAAGCTATCATTGCGGCCGCTACATTATCTAATCGTTATATTACTGACCGCTTTCTTCCTGATAAAGCCATCGATCTAATCGATGAAGCTTGTGCTTCAATTCGAGTTGAGATGGATTCATTACCCGATGAACTCGATGAGCTTAATCGAAAGATCATGCAAATGGAGATTGAAGAAGCAGCTCTTAAAAATGAGACTGATCAAAAAACAAAAGATCGCTTACAACAAATTCGTAATGATATGGTCAATTTAAAAGAGCAACGCTCAGTTGTCTTCTCACGTTGGGATCAAGAAAAGAAGAATCTGGCAGAGAGTAAGACCAATAAAGAGTTATTGGAAAAAGCACGTTTAGATTTTCAGACAGCTCAAAATGAAGCACGTTATGAAGACGCGGCTAAATTACAATATGATACGATTCCAACCCTTGAGAAAAAGATCAAAGAACAACAAGAAAACAAAGCTGAGGATTCATTAATTCCCGAAACAGTCGACGCGGAGATGATAGCTCGTATTGTCGGTAAATGGACCCATATTGAAGTAAGTAGATTATTAGATTCCCAACGACAAAAATTGCTTAATCTCAAGGCTACTTTACAGAAAAGAGTTATGGGTCAAGATCAAGCATTAACCTTAGTTACTGATGCTATTATGCGCTCTAAAGCAAATATTCAAGATGAAAATAGACCAATTGGATCGTTTCTGTTCTTAGGGCCAACGGGCGTTGGTAAAACCGAAGTAGCTAAAGCTTTAGCTGAGCAATTGTTTGATAGTGAAGCTAAGATCATTAGAATTGATATGAGTGAATATATGGAAAAATTCAGTACATCACGTTTGATTGGTGCCCCTCCAGGGTATGTTGGTTATGAAGAAGGTGGTCAATTAAGTGAAGCAGTACGGCGAAAACCATACTCAATTGTCTTACTTGATGAAGTTGAAAAAGCCCATCCTGATGTCTTTAATATCTTATTACAGATATTAGATGATGGTCGGATCACCGATAGTAAAGGAGTGCTTGTTGATTTTAAGAATACCCTTATTATCATGACGAGTAATCTTGGATCACAATTCGCTTTTATTGATGATCAAGCGGAAAGAGAAAAGAATTATCTTGAAGAAGTAAAGAAATTTTTTAAGCCTGAATTCATAAATCGTATTGATGAGATCATTGTCTTCAATCGTTTAACTGATAAAGTTATGGTCATGATCGCTGACAAGTTCCTTAATGAATTATCTGAAAGATTGATTGAACGCAATATTAAGTTAATTATCACTGATGATTGTAAACAATTGATCATCGAAGAAGGTGTTGATCCAATATATGGAGCTAGACCAATGAAAAGATTTATTCAACGTAATATTGAAACATTGATCGCTAAAAAAATAATTGAAGAAAGTATTGAAGAAGATGCGACTTTATTAATCGATGCCAAAAATGGTGAGTTTATCATTGAGATTCAACCCTAAAGAAATTTAGGGTTTTTTTTAATAAGAAAACAAGCTATAATCAGTTAAGGTGATAATATGAAATTTCTCAAGGATAACATCAATACGATTCCACTACAAGACAACGTCTTCGCGGTTTCTAAAAAAGCTGCTGAAGCCGCTTTAGTGTATGGTAATGATCAAGTTGTTAATGCGACAATTGGTTCATTATATACTGAAGATGAGGTTATTGCGGCTTTTGATAGTGTTTATGATGTGTATGATACAATTGATAATCAAACAAAAGCCCGTTATGCAAATACGATAACAGGCAGTACTGAATTTAAGAATAGTATATATGCTTGGGTAACAGGTAGTACAAAGTTAAATCTAAAACATCGAGTAGTAGCTACTCCAGGAGGAACTGGGGCGATCGCTTTATTAATGATGAGTATCTTAAATGAAAAAATGCAAGTATTACTTCCTGATCTAGCATGGTCTTCTTATCAACTGATGGCTAAAAACAATCACTTAGTAGCTACGCTTTATGAAATGTTTGAACAAGATCATTTTAATCTTTCATCATTTAAAGATAATGCTAATAAGATTATGGATCAACAAGGTAAATTGATGGTGGTGATCAATGATCCAGCTCATAATCCAAGTGGTTATACCATGAGTCAAAAAGAATGGGAAGAAGTTATAAAGACAATTAACGAATTATCCAGTAAAGGGCCTTGTGTCATCGTTAATGATATTGCTTATATTGATTATTGTGTTGATGTTGATTCAGCTCGAGACTATATGAATGTGTTTAATAAGATTAGTGATAATGTTGTGGTAGTATTAGCTTTTAGTTGTTCAAAAACGCTTACGTCTTATGGTATGCGTTTAGGAGCGGCCATTCTACTTGCCAAATCCGATGAAATGATCAAGAGTATGTATGACTCGTTTGAAAATAGCGCTCGAGCCATCTGGAGTAATGTTAATAATGGCTGGATGGAAAACTTTACCAAAGTCATATCCACAAATTCAAAACAATTTTTGCTAGAGAAACAAAAGTATATCGATATCTTAAAAATAAGAAGTAAGACATTTATCGATGAAGCTCAAGCTTGTAATTTAGAGATCTATCCATATCATGAAGGTTTCTTCATTACCTTAAAGATAACTGACTCTGCCTTTCTTCAGGCATACCATCATGCTTTAATGGATGAAAATATCTTTACAGTTAAGCTTACTAAAGGAATCAGAGTAGCGATCTGTAGTGTTCCTTTATTCAAACTTAAAGGATTAGCCAAGAGGATGAAAGCTATTTATGATAAAACAAAAGAATGAGTGATCATTCTTTTTAATAGCTTCTTAATTCAGCAATAATGTCTTTATATGGGATAGACTTATTAAACAAGGTTGACGTTCCTAGAATAAATCCATCAACACCATCTTCTGCATGATTTTTAATTACTGTTGGAGAACAAGCTCCATCTAAGATAATCTTAAAATCATACTTCTTTTTTAATTTAACCAACTCAGCGATCTTATGTTCAACAGTACTAATGTAATTTTGTCCAGCAAAACCGGGATTGACAGTCATGACCATTACATAATCACATAAGGGTAATAATTCAACAAACATCGATAATGATTCATGAGGATTGATGGCGATTCCCGCTTTCTTATTAGCTTCTTTGATGTTAATCAAAAGCTTACTTGGAAATCTAGTCGTAAAGGGGTGAATATAGATGATATCAACATCACTATTTAAATAGATTCCACAAATAAGATCAGTATTACTGACCATCAAGTGGACATCTACTAATTTCTCAGTATTATTACAGATAACCTTGACATCGTATGGGCTCAAAGCCATATTATCGACATAATTACCATCCATGATATCACAATGGAAGATGTCACAACCTGCTTGATTTAAAGCTACTATTTCTTCTTTCAAATGATCAAAATCACAACACATCATGCTTGGACATAACAAGGCTGGTTTTTTCATCTTATTACCTCTTTGATTATATAGATATATTATCATGAAAACGCTATCATGTTAATATTGTTCACTAATTATCAGTTTGGTTTATGATATATTTTAGCTTATAATACAAGAAAGGAGTGTAATACATGGAACTTGTCAATTTTAATTACAATGCACAAAAGAATTTAGAACAATTATACCCAAGCGGAGCTTTTTTAACTGCTGGTCATGATGATGCTAATACGATGACGATCGGGTGGGGATCTATTGGAATCAGCTGGAGTAAGAAGACAATGCTAATAATGGTAACTCATTCTCGTTTTACACATCATTTGCTTGAGAAGTATCAGGAATTTACCGTTACTTTCCCTTATGAAGATATGAATGATAAATTAATGTTAATGGGTAGTAAGAGTGGTAGAGATCATAATAAATATGAATTAGCTAACCTAAGCTTAGCCGAAGGTCAAGCTATAGATACTCCTCATATTAAGTGTCAAGGAATGACCTTAGAGTGTAAAGTTATCTTTCAAAACGAAATTGATCCCGCTTTCCTTGATCCAATTATCTATGAAAAAAGATACAGTAAATCCAAAGACTTACATACTATCTATTATGGTGAAGTCATAACGTCATATCTAACTGACAATGAATAATAAAACAAGCATCTTCAAACTTAGGGATGCGTGTTTTATCTTATTCGTTTTCAGCGATTAATGTTTTTAAGTAATCAATGCATTGATCTAGCGGAATATTCTGGCTTTCACTTGCGGTACGTAATTTAATCTCAACTTCTTGGTTTAATAAAGCTTTACCAACAGTTAGTTTAATAGGGGTTCCAATCAGGTCAAAGTCGTTGAATTTCACACCAGCTCTTTCATCACGGTCATCTAAGATCGTATCAATACCTAAGTCAGTAAGGGTCTTATATAGTTTCTCACCGGTCTTTACTTGTAATTCATCTTTCATGTTGATAATGACGATACCAACTTTATAGGGAGCGATATTCATAGGCCATAATAATCCTTTATCATCATTGTATTGTTCAGCTAAAGCAGCCATACAACGTCCAGGACCAATACCATAAGAACCCATCCACACTTCTTGAAGTTGATTGTTTTGATCAAGGTATAATAGATCCATTGCTTTAGCGTACTTAGTACCAAGCTTAAAGGTATTACCAATTTCAATCCCTTTTTCAAAATGGACAGGATGGTTACACTTAGAACAAGGATCTCCTTCTTGAATCAAGCGAATATCAGCGATCATTTTAGCTTTAAAATCATTAAGATTAACATTGATATAGTGATGATCGGTTTGATTAGCACCAACAATGAAATTACTCATATGCTTTATCTCATTATCCATTATAACATCTATTGAACTGTTGATTGGCCCAGCAAAGCCGACTGCAGCTTTACTTACTGTTTCAACAGTGAAAGTATCAGCTAATTCCACAGTTGTCGCGCTTAATAGTTTCTGAATTTTAACCTCATTAAGTTCACGATCTCCTCTGACCATAAAAGCCATCGGAACACCATCTATTTTATAAATAAGGGTTTTAACAAACTTTTCTTCAGGAATTTGTAAGAATGAAGCAACATCTTTGATCGTACCAACATTGGGAGTATGTACTAATGAGAGTGTTTTTGATTCTTCACTGGTTTCATTAGCATTATCTAAACACTCAGCGATCTCAAGATTACACGAATAATGACAATGATCACAGATTACTAAAGTATCTTCACCGATTGGACTCAATGCTTGAAACTCTTCGGATAATAATCCACCCATAATGCCCGTATCTGCTTTGACAATAGTATAGTTCAGTTTCATTCGATCAAAGGAAGACTGATATGCTTCAAACATCTTTTGATAGGAAATATTCAATCCTTCTTCATTCGTGTCAAAACTATAAGCGTCCTTCATGATAAACTCTCTAACACGAATTAAACCAAAACGCGGTCTTGGTTCATCGCGAAATTTATTTTGGAATTGATAAAGATTAAAAGGCAGATCCTTATAAGAACGGATCTTCATAGCGGCCGCAACGGCGAATAGTTCTTCATGAGTTGGTCCTAATACGAAAGGTTTATCAAAACGATCCTTTAAGGAAAACATACTTGAACCAAAACCTTTACGACGTCCACTAGCTTCATAAACCTCTTCGGGAATTAATGATGGCATCAAGACTTCTTGGGCATTAGCCTTATTCATTTCTTCTCTGATGATGTTTTGAATGTTTTGTAGGATCTTAAGCCCCATTGGCATATACATATATACACCACTTGAACTCTTTTTGATCATGCCAGCTCTAACTAATAGATTACCACTGGTACTATCTTCATCTTTTACATTTTCTCTAATCGTATAAAAATAACTGTTTTTAAGCTTCATATCTTATACCTCATTACTTAACTGATTATAACATAATCTAAGTCAAAAAAGCATTTGACAATAGGGCGATATCAAAGAATTTTAAACATGTTTATCTAATTATGGTATGATCACTGTAAGAGCCCTTAATAAAACAAATTCATTGAATTATAAGGGTTGTTATGGTAAACTATCATAGGCATCTGAAGATGCACATCGCACACTATGGATCCAATGTTCCGTGCCCATTTGGGTTAACATTGTATAGAAGTAGTGGAGGAACAACGGAAGAGAGGTAAAGAAACAATGTCAGTTGTATCGATGAAAAAACTTTTGGAGAGTGGTGCACACTTTGGTCATCAGACCCGTCGCTGGAATCCAAAAATGAAACCCTACATTTACGCCGCAAAGAATGGAATTTATATTTTGAATTTGGATATTAGTTTAGTTAAGATGGATGAAGCATACGCAGCAATGAAGGATATTGCTGAAAAGGGTGGTAAAGTATTGTTTGTTGGAACAAAGAAACAAGCTCAAGCTACCGTTATGGAAGAAGCATTACGTTCAGGTTCTTTTTATGTTAATCAACGTTGGTTAGGTGGAATTTTAACTAACTATCGCACCATTCAAAAAAGAATCCGTCGTTTATTAGAGATCGAAGAAATGGAAGCTAACGGTTCGATCAATATTTATCCTAAAAAAGAGGTTGCTCAACTTCGTAAAGAAGCTTTACGTTTAGAGAATTTCTTAGGTGGGATCAAAGAGATGAAGAAGGTACCAGACGCTGTATTTGTGGTTGATCCAATTGAAGATCATATTGCAGTTGCTGAAGCTCGTAAATTAAAAATACCGGTATTTGGTATCGTTGATACAAATACTGATCCAGAATCAGTGGATTATGTTATCCCAGCTAATGATGACGCCGTTAAGTCAATCAAACTAGTTGTTGGTTTGATGGCTGATGCGATCGTTGAAAGCAAAGGTGGTCTTTTGACTGTTGCTTATCAAGATGACTTAACAGATGATATCACTATGTCAGATGTTCTTCAAAATGTTATACAACAAAATGAAGAAAACGAAAGAAGACGCCGTGCAAGAAACGACGAAAGACGGAATCAACAAAATACTCGTCGTCCTTATCCAGCTCGTCGTAATGAACCAAGAAGAGAATATGAATCAAACAGACCAACAGATAGAAAACCGTTTGAAAATAGAGCGGTTGAAGCAAAGCCGGTTGAAAACAAACCTGTAGAAGCAAAACCAGCTGAAACTAAAGTAACAGAAGTAAAACCGGTTGAAGTAAAACCAGTTGAAACTAAAGCAACAGAAGTAAAGCCAGTTGAGAAAAAAGAAGTAACAAAAAAACCAGTTGAAAAAAAAGAAGTCAAAGCTGAAAAAGTTGCTAATGAAGAAACAGAGAAGAAACCAGTAAAAAGAGTTAAGAAAGTTGAAGAAAAAGCAACTGAAGAAGTAGTTGAAAAAGTTGCCAAGACAACTAAAAAAACAAAAACAACGGAATAGGAGTAATATAATGGAAATTACAGCAAGTTTAGTAAAAGAATTGCGCGAGAAGACTGGCGCTGGCATGATGGATTGCAAGAAAGCACTTCAAGAATGCGAAGGCGATGTGGCTAAAGCTACCGATTGGTTAAGAGAAAAAGGTATTGCTAAGGCCGCAAAAAAATCTGGTAGGATCGCTGCTGAAGGTTTAACAAGAGTATTAGTTAGTGGTAATAGAGCCGCTTTGGTTGAAATCAACTCTGAGACGGATTTTGTTGCTAAAAATGATGCATTCGTTAAATTACTAGATGACACTACAAAAGTAATCTTAGAAAACAATCCTAAAGATATGGCTGCTGCTGAAGCATTAAGCTTAGGTAGTGAGACAGTTGGCGAAACAATCGTTAATACAGTTGCTACTATCGGTGAAAAGATTACCTTAAGACGTTTTGTAGTAGTAGAAAAAACAGATAGTGATAGTTTTGGTTCTTACATGCATATGGGTGGTAAGATTAGTGCTGTTGCTGTTATCAAGAATAGTCAAGATAGTGAAGTTGCTAAAGATATGGCAATGCAAGTTGCTAGTATGAGTCCTCAATATATATCACAAGCTCATATGGAACCTGAATTCATTGAACATGAAAAAGCGATCCAAATGGAAATCATTAAAAATGATGAAAGCTTAGCTGATAAACCGGAAAAAGTTATTGAAGGAATCGTAAAGGGTCGTGTAAGCAAGTCTTTACAAGACATTAGCTTAGTTGATCAAGTATACTTCAAAGATCAAGATAAAAAAGTTGCTCAATTCTTAAAAGAACACAACACTGAAGTAGTAACCTTTGTTCGTTACGCTGTTGGTGAAGGTCTTGAGAAAAGAGAAGAAAATTTTGCTGAAGAAGTAATGAAAACATCGTTTTAATATTTAATTGGACACATATTTGTGTCCTTTTTTAAAAGAGGTAATGATATGTACAAACGTATTTTATTAAAGCTAAGTGGTGAAGCATTAAGTGGCAATGGAAAAAATCTTGACCCAATCATCTTAAATAAGATTGCCATCGAGATCAAAGAAATCTACGATATGAAAGTTGAAATAGCTATCGTTGTCGGTGGTGGAAATTTTATTCGTGGTAAGTTTGCGAATGATATGGGAATCGATCGTGTCCAAGCTGATTATATGGGGATGTTAGCAACTGTTATCAATGCGATGGCTGTTCAGGGAGCTTTAGAAGCACTTGATGTGCCTGCTCGAGTTCAAACGGCGATCGAAATGAATAAAGTGGCTGAGCCGGTCATTATTCGTCGAGCTATTAGACATCTTGAAAAAGGTCGAGTAGTCATTTTTGGTGCTGGTACAGGAAGTCCTTTTTTCTCAACGGATACTACTGCAGCTTTAAGAGCGTCAGAAATTAAAGCTGATGTGATCTTAATGGCTAAAAATGGTGTCGATGGCGTGTATAGCTCAGACCCAAAAATTGATCATACCGCAACTAAATATGATATACTAAGTTATATGGATCTATTACGTAATAACCTTGCGGTGATGGATGCTACTGCCACTAGTATGTGCATGGAAAATGATATTGATCTAATCGTCTTTGATATGAATCAAAGCGGTAATATCAAAAAAGCAGTACTTGGCAATACCTTAGGGACTAAGATCACAAAGGAGTAAGATCATGATTGAAGAACATTTAAACAAAACAAAAACAAAAATGGGAAAAGCAATAGTTGTTTTTGAAGAATCTTTAAAAACAATTAGAACAGGAAGAGCTAGTCCGAGCATTCTGGATCCTGTCATGGTTGAGTATTATGGAATGGAAACACCACTTAATCAAATATCCGGTATTAGTGTTGTAGAAGGACGTCAATTGGTTATCAAACCGTTTGATCCCAACTCATTAAAAGGTATCGAAAAAGCGATATTTGAAGCTAATATCAATATTACGCCTATCAATGATGGAGTGGTTATTCGCCTTAATGTGCCAACATTAACAGAAGAGACGCGAAAAGACTTGGTTAAAGTAGTACATAAAGAAGCCGAAGAGGCTAAAGTAAATATCAGAAACATTCGTCGTGAAGAGAATGATGCGGTTAAAAAAGATGACTCGTTAACCGAAGATCTCGAAAAAGACTGCTTAGAAAAGATCCAAAAACTAACTGACGAGTTTGTTAAGAAGATCGATGAAATAGCTCAATTAAAAGCTAAAGAGATAATGACAGTATAAAAAGTAGCTCACGTTAGTGAGCTTCTTTATAAAGGATACTTATGAACAAATTAAGACATGTAGCCATCATAATGGACGGAAATGGAAGATGGGCTAAAAAACAACAACGTGAGCGCACATTTGGCCATTATCAAGGTGTTGAAAATGTACGTAATATTGCAATTACCGCGAACGACTTAGGTATTGAAGTTGTTACGCTTTATGCATTTTCCACCGAAAATTGGAAACGACCAATCGATGAAGTTAATTACCTTATGAAACTTCCTGAAGTTTTTTTTGATCGTTTCTTAAAAGAACTGATGGAAAAGAATATTAGGATAATGATGATCGGTCAATGGGATAAAATCCCCGCTGATACAAAAAGAGTTTTGAAGATGGCAATTGAAAAGACTTCCAATAATACAGGGATGATCCTAGCGTTTGCGATGAATTATGGTGGCAAACAAGAAATACTAAATGCGGTCAATGTCTGTGTGAAAGAAAGTTATGATAAAGGACTTAAAGAGGAGATTACTGAAGAGCAATTTAACAGTTACTTAGACAGTGGGCTATTTCCTGATGTTGATCTTATGATCAGAACAAGTGGTGAATATCGTATTTCTAACTTTTTATTGTGGAAGATTGCATATGCTGAATTGGCTTTTATTGAAGAGCCCTGGCCTGAATTTACACCTAAGCGTTTTACTGAAGTTGTAAATGAGTTTAATCAACGCGATCGTCGTTTTGGAGGACTAAAATGAAACAAAGGATCATAACCGCAATATTATTGATCGCTGTGATCGTACCACCTATCTTTCTTGGTGGTATCTATTTAGATATCCTTTTAGCTTTTTTTGGTTTAGCCGTAATCTATGAATTTATGAAAGTCGCTGGTTATAAGAAATACTTACCACTAAGCTTATTGCTAGTCACTTATGTCTTCTTTAATATTTTTATAAGTTATGATTGGTTTATTGAAACATCATCCTTATTGATCATGATCTTGTACTTGATCAATGTAATTAACAATGACTTCAATGTTGAAAAAATCGCTTATATCTTTATGTTCAGTTTTTTTACAATTGCCGTTTTAAAGGCCTTTATTGATATTTACTCCGTTTCGCTGTTAATTATCGTTTATTTATTATTGATTACTTACCTAACAGATACTTTTGCCTATTTTGGGGGCATGCTGTTTGGTAAACACAAACTAAATGAGCGTATCTCACCGAAAAAAACAATTGAAGGATCGATCGTTGGTTATTTTGGTGGAGCAGGTTCAGGGCTGATATTTGGTCTTTATTTTCTTGATCTACCATACGTTTTGATCATAGCTGGATGTTTGTTGATTCCGATCTTTTCGCAGTTAGGTGATTTGGCCATGAGTTCTGTCAAACGTTACTTTGATTGTAAAGATTTTAGTAATATTTTTCCCGGACATGGGGGTGTTTTAGATCGGATTGATAGCTTGACATTTAGTCTTTTGGTATTTAATATCTTAATGAGGATGATGATGTAATGAAGAAGATTGCTGTTTTAGGTATTACTGGATCCATTGGACTTCAGACATTAGAGGTAGTTGAACAACATTCGGATGAATTAATGATTGTTGCCATATCAGCTGGAGTCAATATAGAATTATTAAAGAAAATACTAAACCGTTGTCAACCAAAACTTGTCTGTGTTCAATTAGCCAGTGATGCTTATTTGTTACAGAAAGTTTTTACTAATATTACTTTTGTTTATGGTGAACAAGGTTTGATTGATGTTGCAACTTTTAATGAAGCTGATTTAATTGTTAATGCCTTAGTTGGCTTTGTGGGTCTTAAACCGACATTGGCGGCGATTAAAGCTCATAAAGATGTAGCGTTGGCTAATAAGGAAACATTGGTTGTTGGTGGTAAGTTTGTGAATGAAGCGCTAAAAAAAGCGAAAACAAGACTGTTACCGATTGACAGTGAACACTCGGCGATATTACAAGCATTACAAGGAAGTGATCTATCGTCAGTTGCGAAACTAATCATTACGGCTTCTGGTGGAAGCTTTCGTGATAAAAGTCGAGCTGAACTGATGAATGTGACTAAGGAAGATGCATTGAGGCATCCCAATTGGTCAATGGGTGAGAAAATTACGATCGATAGTGCCACGATGATGAATAAGGGATTAGAAGTTATCGAAGCACATTGGTTGTTTGATAAAGATTTCGATGATATAGAAGTATTGATGCATCCAGAGAGTATAATCCACTCAATGGTTGAGTTTAATGATGGGGCAATTATAGCCCAACTTGCTACTGCTGATATGCGAATACCTATTCAATATGCGTTATGTTATCCAAAACGATTAACATCAAGTGCAAACAAGAAACTTAATTTGGCCGATATCGGTCAACTAAATTTCAAAGCACCAGATTTCAAACGTTATCCACTTCTGCGTTTGGCATATGAGGTAGGGCGAATGCAAGGTAATCTACCAACTATTATGAATGCTGCTAATGAGGAAGCAGTTCGATTATTCTTAGCTAATAAGATATCTTTTCTTAAGATTGAAAAACTTGTCTTACAAGCATGTAGCGAGATTGAATATATTACAGATATTAGTCTAGAAGATATTTTCTATTATGATAAATTGGCTAGAGCATTTGTTTTAAAAAGAGGAGGCATTTAATGTCTATTATATATTTCTTATTGATACTTGGAGTTATTATTTTGATCCATGAATTGGGGCATTTATTAACAGCGAAATTATTTAAGGTATATTGTCATGAATTTTCGTTTGGTTTTGGCCCTAAATTATTATCAAAACAAGGTAAAGAAACATTATACAGCATCCGGGCGTTGCCTTTTGGTGGCTATGTTAGAATGGCTGGTGAAGAGAAGCTTGAAGGCGATGTTGATGTTTTAGTGGAGAGAACACTAAATGGTATAAGTCCTTATAAACGGATTGTTATTATGTTAAGTGGTATCGGAATGAACATTGTTTTAGCAATTACTTTCTTTGCTATCTTATTAACAATGGCTGGTTATTTTGTTAAATATCCTGAACCAATCATAGCCGAAGTAACGGCAAATTCACCAGCACAAGAAGCTGGAATATTGGCAGGAGATAGAATAGTACAAATTACATTTTCCGATGGAGTCGTGATCAAACCCGATACATTTTCAACGATCGTTCAATATTTGCAAGCCTATAATGATGAAGCTCAATATATAATTTCAAGAAATGAACAACAATTGACTTTTTCACTAACACCAAGATATGATGCTCAACAAGATCGTTATCTATTAGGTGTTTCGATGAATGAAATAGAGTATTTACCTGTGGATCCGTTTAATGCTTTATATTATGGAAGCTTATACACGATTGAGATGACAAGTGAAATATTTAGTTCGCTTGGTAACTTGATTCAAGGTCGAGGACTACAAAATTTATCAGGACCTGTAGCTATATTTCAAATGACTGGGGAAACGATGAGTAGTGCTGAGTCATTCGAAGAGGGCGTACTTTACTTTTTGAATATTGTAGCTGTCTTATCGCTAAATGTTGGTATCTTTAATCTAATGCCAATTCCGATGTTAGATGGTGGAAGAGTTATGTTAACAGCTGTTGAAATCATTATTGGTAAACCATTAAGTAAAAAGATTGAATATGCTTTGATTAATGCCAGTGCCATATTGATCATGATGTTATTTGTGTTTATCTTATGGAATGATATTGTTAAATTATTTAACTAATAAGGAGGATCAAATGAAAGTACTAGTTACTGGTGGAACAGGTTTTATTGGTAGTCATACATGCGTGGAGTTGATCAATAATGGTCACGAAGTGATCATTGTGGATAATTTAAGTAATTCCAACCGTGAAGTGTTAAATAGAATTGCAAAGATAACTGGTTCACGCCCAAAGTTTTATAAAGATGATCTTTTAGATAAAGAAGCATTAAAATCAATCTTTGATGAAAACAAGATTGATGCCGTTATTCACTTTGCTGGTTATAAAGCAGTTGGTGAATCAGTTGAAAAGCCTTTGCTGTATTATCAGAATAATGTTGTTGGTACACTAAATTTACTTGAGCAGATGCAAGATCATCAAGTAAAGCGTCTTGTATTTAGCTCAAGTGCAACTGTTTATGGGGATCCAACTGTGGTTCCTATTACCGAAAACAGTGCTTTACATCCTACCAATCCATACGGCAATACCAAATTGGTCATCGAAGATATCTTAAATGATGTAGCTAAGTCTGATTCCCAATGGCAGGTTGTATTATTACGTTACTTTAACCCCATTGGAGCTCATCCTAGTGGCTTAATTGGTGAAACACCTAATGGTATACCTAACAATCTTTTACCTTATATAGCGCAAGTAGCGACGGGACAACGCGATATGCTTCGAGTGTGGGGGAATGATTATCCAACAATTGATGGGACTGGTGTTCGTGATTATATCCATGTGGTCGATCTCGCTATTGGTCACTTGAAAGCCTTGAAATTTGCTGAAACAAACCAAGGAGTTCATGCAGTAAATCTAGGAAGAGGAGTTGGTTATTCTGTACTTGAAGTTGTTCAAGCCTTTGAAAAAGCAACTGGAAAGAAAATTCCCTACCAAATAATGGAAAGACGCCCAGGAGATATCGCTACCTGTTATGCTGATACCAAAAAAGCACGAGAGTTGTTAGGATTTGAAGCGATAAGAGATATTGATGAAATGTGCACAGATCTTTGGTATTTTAGTGAAAATAACCCTGATGGAATAAAATAATGATAGTATGCGTAAGCATACTATTCTTTTTTAAGTGATATTAAGTAAAGAATAATGAAATATTTAGATAATCAATATATATACATTTAATAATTGATCTTTTTTGTGTTATAATCTTCTTGGAGTAATTATGGAAAAAAACGATCGATTATATCTTTATGCAGAAGAAAAAATAGGTAAAGCTATTTTTTTGTTAGCGATACCATCTATTCTTTCTTCTTTGATAAATCTAATTTATAACCTTATCAATTCTATCTTTATCAAGATGTTAAATAATACCGCAATGGTAGCGGCAACAACTGTTGGATATCCAATAATGACCTTTATCCATGCTTTTGGTAGTGCTTTAGGTGTTGGTGCTAGTAGTTATTTATCAAGACAATTGGGGGCTGAATCATATGATGATTCAAAAAAGACAGTTAAAACAGCGATTACCGCTGGTATATTAATCTCGTTGATTTTAGCTTTAAGTTCTTTTTTTTGGTTAATGCCAATCCTGCGATTGTTAACTGATGATCCTGAAGTACTAAAATTCTCATATATCTACAGTTTGATTACCATTTTAGGTGGTGTTACCGCCATCTTAAAACAAGTTTTAATTGGATTATTAAGAACAGAAGGGGATATTGTCTTCCCCATGTATATCTTATTGTTCAGTGTTATCTTAAATATTCTATTAGTACCAGTATTAATGTTTGATTGGGGTTTTAATCTTCAAATTGGTGGTGCAGCACTCGCTACGGTTATTGTCCAAGGTATTAGTGTGATCATCATGTTTTTTAGATTAAGCTTTAAGTGTAAATATGTTAAATGGCGTTTATTTGATTTTGGAATTGATCTTAAATCATTAAAAGAGATTACAAGTGTTGGAACAGCAGTCTTTATGCGTAATCTATTACCAAGTATTTCTTCTGGTATCTTTGCGAATTCAGCCGGTCTTTTTGGTACAGCTTTTGTGGCTGGTGCAGGAATCGGTAAAAGAGCGTCGCATTTTGCCTTATTTGCCATTCAAGGCATGGCTAATGGCTATTTGACTTTCGCTGCTTATAATTATGGAGCTGATAATAGAAAACGATTAAAAGACTCTATGTGGCTTTTGATCAAGAATTTAACGTTTTATTCAATACTAGTATCTATAGCTTTCTTGATGTTTGCCCCAGCCATCAGTAGTCTTTATAGTAATGATCCAGCCGTTATCGAATATGGTGCAACAATGTTAAAGTTTTATACGATCTCATTAGTTAATCAAGGCGCATACAATATCTTGTTAATCGTGTTACAAGCCTTTGGGCGTAATCGTGATTCAATGTTGGTATCCGTTGCGCGTGGAGCTGTATTCTTTATTCCCTTGATCTATTTCATGCCAAGATTAATAGGTCCACTCGGCGTCTATCTAGCACAACCAATCGCCGATTGGTTGACACTATTTACCATCTTATTTGTGACAAGACATATGATTAAAAGTTTAATTAATGAGAAAACGATTGAATAAATATATATAATAGCTATAATAGTTTAGGTTAGGAGATTAGTATGGCGAAAAAAGATCAATTATTTCTATACTCAAGTGAAAAAATCGGTAAAGCCATATTACTACTAGCGATACCATCTGTATTATCTTCACTTATAAGTTTAATATATAACCTTATCAATTCCATCTATGTAGGAATGTTACACAATACAGCGATGATTGCCGCGATAACGGTGTCTTTGCCAATGATAACACTTATTCCTGCTTTTGGTAGTGCTCTAGGTGTTGGAGCTAGTAGTTATCTTTCAAGACAACTAGGAGCTCATGAGCTTGAAAGTTCTAAAGAAACCGTAAAAACAGCGATAACATCAGGCGCTGTCGTTTCGATTTTCATCATCTTGTTTAGTTTTGTGGGTTTAAAACCAGTATTAGGCTTATTGACCACTGATCCAGAAGTATTAAGTTATACTTATACTTATGTATCGATTATCTATTATAGTTCAATCGCTATTAACCTAAAGATCATTATTATTAATCTTTTAAAGACTGAAGCTGACATCTTATATCCAATGTATGTTCAGTTAGTCAGTGTTGTTGTAAATATCGTAGTAGCACCTTTTTTAATGTTTGATTGGGGTTTAAATCTTGGTATTGTAGGGGCTGCTTTATCTACCGTCTTAGCGGACACTGTATCACTTGTGGCTCTTCTTTATCGTCTTTGTTACAAAGCTAAATATGTTAGATGGCGCTTTGGTAACTTTGGTTTTAATAAAGACGCCTTTAAAGAGATCATTAATGTAGGTTCAGCTGTCTTTGTTAGAAATTCTTTGCCTAGTTTATCAACCGCCATATTTGCACGTTCTGCGGGTTTATTTGGGACCGCTTTTGTAGCAGGTGTTGGTATTGGTAAAAAATCATCAACGTTTGCCCTTTTTGCAGTTCAAGGTGTAGCCAACGGGTTCTTACCATTTGCGGCTTATAATTTTGGCGCACAAAACAAAGAGCGATTACGTTCATCCATTCTGATGCTAATCAGTTCCATGACTATCTATATGATGGTCATGTCGGTAGTATTTTTCTTCTTTGCTCCTGAAATATGTTCTATGTATTCATCAGATCCCACAGTTATTGCATATGGAAGTCAAATGCTTAGATTCTATAACATTTCCTTTATCAATCAAGGAGTATATAATGTGCTGTTGGTCATGTTACAGGCTTTTGGAAGAAACCGCGATTCGATGTTGGTCTCATTGGCAAGAGGAGTCTTCTTCTATGTTCCCATTGCTTACTTCTTACCGCGCTTGATGGGTAAAGTAGGGGTATATTTAGCACAACCTTTAACAGATTGGTTAACTGTAATTGTTATCCTGCTGATCAGTAGACATATCATCAAAGATCTATTAATCAAAAAATAAGTGCGAAAAGCACTTTTTTATTTGACATCGAATCATTAAAGTTTTATTATAAATATACATAAAATAGCTTATTTAGGTACAACAATGACAAATATCGATAGTTTTAAGATCTATTCAACCTATGAGTTAAATCAATTGGGTTATCACAGTAATTTGTTAACTGAATTGACAAGACAAAATCAATTAACACGTGTTCAACGTGGTTTTTACATTGTTAATGATAATATTGATGAGTTAGAGATGATCGTTCAGTTATTTCCTGAAGGTATTTTGTGTTTGAGTTCGGCTCTTTTCTTTTATGGTTATTTGGACCATATTCCATTAAATAATACGATCGCTGTATCTAAAAATAACAATCGTTATAAATATCGCCACACTGATTTAAATTTAAAGGCTTATTTTCGTGACGATAAATATATTAATGTTGGGGTTGATCTAAATGGTTATAAAGGACATTTGATCAGAGTTTATGATCGTGAAAGAACGATCTGTGACTGTATAAGAAGAAGAAAACTCATATCTACAAAAGAATATAAACAAGCAATACAGGCTTATATTTATGATCCAAATAAAAACTTAAAACGCTTACGTGAATATGGCGAATTATTTCGGATAAGTGAAAAGCTAGAATTTCTTTTTGAAGTATGGATTTAACTAGTGCATAATAAAGTGAAAAAAGTTATGATGAAAGCAGGTGATAATATGAAGGATAAAAAAAGCAGAGCGTTACTTTTAACAGCAGTTTCTATAGTGTGTGTTTTAGCTTTGGTCTTTATTTACTTCGTTTTTATCGACAAACCTGAGCAACCAGAAGATCCGCTTGATCCTAACACACCTGAAGAAATTGTAGGCATCCGTTTTGATCTTGTATCTTATGAAGTGTTTGATCTAAAAGACTTAAGTTTCAAATTTGCTTTAGTAAAAGTACGTATAAAAGATGATAAACCAATCAATGTTTCTTTGACTGAGTTTTCAACATCAGAAGGTACTAATTTAAACGATGTAAATGACTATATCTCTGAATTGGCTGATCTAAGTGTATTTCTAGGAAAGGTTGGCGTTGATTTCGATATTGAAAGCGAAGAAGAAAATGCTGTATTTTCATTGTTTGTACCTCTTAAAGATAGACAACTGGCAGAAATAGATATTCTATTTAATGAGCAAGAAATCAATATCGATCTTTTCGAAAATGTGACTGGTACAGCCGAACAGCTTGGTGTGATCCATGATGAAGGAATAACGGATGAAAAGACTTTTAAAATCACAGTCAGTGCGGCGATTGATATCACAGGCGAAGCTTTATATCAAAATAATGAAATAGCAACATATCCATCAACTGCTCAATTAATGGCATTTAGATTGATATTGGAGTCGCTGGATGGTGATCCAATTGCGATCGAAGAAGCTGAATATATAACCGAAAAAACTAGTGATACTTTTGTGGCCCTTGATGGAACTTATGAAAGAACAGAAAAACGAGTTAATATCATCAATGTTTCAACAACAACTAGTACTAATGGATACTTATTATTTATGACTTTAAATCCAGAACAAGTCCAAATAACATATACCGGAATACTAAGAGTTAAGATTAATGGAGTATGGAGTAGCGTCGAAAT
>CAYNYC010000001.1:29909-85447 GCA_964401415.1 uncultured Erysipelotrichaceae bacterium | reverse complement strand
TTAACATTTTTTGAAAATTCTTTCTGGCTGAGGGGTATTGTTCGTATATGCCTTCCAATAGGTCTTTGATATCTTGTCTTTTAGAGTAACCATCTCGTGGACAATTGGATGCCACAATTGGTAGTGATAATTGTGTACATGTTTTTCGAATATCATTTTCACTTGCATATACTAATGGCCTGATCAATGTCATATTATCTCTTGATAAAATTTGTTTTGGTTGAAAAGTTGCTATCTTACCACCATAAATCTGATTAAGCAATAATGTTTCGATGGCATCATCTACATTATGACCAAGGGCAATCTTATTACAACCTAAGTCTTTACTAACTTTTACTAATGCGCCTTTTTTAAGATTTGCACAAAGTGAGCAATCTAAATTATCATGGTGTTTATGTAATTCTAAGATATCTTTGATCTTTGTTTTTTCTATTACAATGGTAATATTTTGTTTTAAAAAGAAATCGGTGATTGGTTTTAAGTTGTTTTCAAAGCCAACATCGATTGAAACGCCAACTATATCAAAGTCTTTCTTACTAAATTTTTTATACAACGAAAGACAATATAATAGTAATACAGAATCTTTACCACCTGATATACCGACAGCTATCTTATCTTTATCTTGGATTAGATCGTAGGCTTTATCAGCGTTACGTAAACTACCAAGTACTTTCTTTAATAACATATTTATCATCCTTACTTTGATATCATATCATAGCTTTGCTATAATATTTAAGGAAATGAGTGATAAATTGAACGGAATCCTATTGATTGATAAGCCAACTGATATTACCTCATTTGGTGTTGTCGCTAAAGTTAGAAAAAAACTACAAATAAAAAAGATTGGACATACTGGAACACTTGATCCTAATGCAACTGGTTTACTTATATTGTTGATTGATAAAGCCACAAAACTTTTACCATTTGTAGATTATCATGATAAAACATATGATTTTACTATGAAGTTGGGCCTAAAGACTACTACCGGTGATATCTGGGGCGATGTGATCGCTAATCAAGATATTATTGATATAGATCAAGAAGAAATAGAACGTATCGCTTTGAGCTTTATTGGGGCTTATGAACAACTTCCACCAATGGTATCCGCTATTAAGGTTGATGGTAAAAAACTATATGAATATGCCAGAGAAGACAAGATTATTGAAAGAAAAACGCGAACTGTCAATATCATATCTTTATCACTTGTTAAATTAACTAAAGATGAGTGGCAAGGAAAGGTAACTTGTTCTAAAGGGACATATATCAGAACCTTATGTGAAGATATCGCTGAGAAGTGTAATAATATAGCGGCAATGTCTTCTTTAAGAAGATCAAGCATTGCACACATTAATGTTGATCAGGCTTATACTTTAAATGACCTTGAAAATGATAATTTTAAACTACTTGATCCGAAAGCAATATTAGTTGATTATAAATTTATAAATTATGATAAACTAGATGATGTCTATAATGGACGTGATATTTATCTAGATACAACAGAAGACAATGTATTTATTGAAAACAATGGTGAATTATTAGCTTTATATCAAAGGCAAACAGATAATCGTTTTCATTGTATAAGAGGGTTATGGTAATGGAATGTAAATATGTAAAGTTAAATGATATTTTTGGCGGATTTGAACCAACAGCAGTCTGTATTGGCCATTTCGATGGTGTTCATCTTGGTCATCAAGCCCTAATACATGATACTAATAAAAGAAGTAAACAATTGAAGATCAAAAGCGCTATGATTACCTTTGATCCTGATCCACAAGCTATCTTAAGTCATAGACCAACAAAGTTGATCACAACCATCAAAGAAAAAATATCTCGTGTTGACTTCTTTGATATTGATATTCTTTATATAATTAAATTTGATCAAGAATTAGCCAAACTTAATCCTGATGAATTTATTACAAAGATATTGCTTAAATTAAATATTCAATCATTAACTTGTGGCTTTGATTTTCGTTTTGGACTACAAGGACAAGGGACGGTCTCAACTTTGCAAAACAGTGATTTGATTGATTTTCCAATTAATGTTATTAACGCGATCACCTATCAAGATAGGAAAATAAGTAGTACGTGGATCAATGAATTATTAAGTAATGGTTTAATCACCGATGTCAATAAGCTACTTGGATATCCATTTTCTTTGACTGGCAATGTGATAAAAGGTCATCAAGTTGGCCGCAAGATTAACTTTCCAACGGCTAATATTAATTATGATCCTCTGCAATCATTGCCGAAAATTGGTGTATATGTAGGAGTAGTAAAAGTATATGATGAATACTATAAAGCGATGATCAATGTTGGTAAAAATCCAACATTCTATGATGTTCATCAAACAACTATTGAAGCCCATATCTTAGATTTTGATCTAGATATTTATAATCAAGAGATTAGAATAATCTTTCTAGATTATTTACGAGATGAAGTTAAATATGCTAGCGCACAAGACTTGATCAAACAACTTAATCAAGATATTATCAGTGTAATAGATTATTTCAATATTCACAAAATAAATATGTCTTTATTACGTAAATGAAATTTGCTATACTATAGGAGGTGATGATCATGGCTTATGAATACATAAATATGAAGGTTGATGCAGAAGACAATAGTAAGATTGCCTTATCTAAGGTCGTTTTTGAGTCTATCATAAAAAGTACTCTAAAAGAAGATACTAAAGCGGTATTACCTGAGGAAAATGCTTTTAATAAGTATGTCATTGTTAAGATAACCGATAATAGCTTAAGTATCAGTATTGATATTAAAGTTAAGTTTGGTTGTAATGTAAATGATATCTGCGAAAGGCTACAGGAAAAGATCTTTCAGAATATCTATCAGATGACCGATATAAAGTGTTATTATATCGATATTCGCGTTATTGGTTTTGTTTTCTAACACCCAATGGGTGTTTTTTTCACTTAATAAGGAGTTTTACATGAATCGGCGTGAACAAAGATTAAAGCTTATGATCGCAATATATCAGTATTTACTTTTACATAAAGACATAAATGAAGTTGCTGAAGATATTAAGACTGATAGCGTAATGATAAATGAGTATTTTTATGATGTTTTAGCAACGATCTATGATCATGAAGAAGAATTGATCGAGAAAATTGAAGCTTGTTTAACAGATTGGGATTATAATCGTCTTGGTTATATAGAACAAGCTATTCTATTACTAGGGTCTGTTGAAATACTTTATATGAAATATGATAAAGCCATCGTCATTGATGAAGCTGTAGAATTGACTAAAGAATATTGTGATGATGAAACATATAAATTAATAAATGGTGTATTAGATAAACTATGATCCAAAAAGAGTGGACTGTTAGTCAATTAATCAATTATCTAAAGAATAGATTGGATAGTGATAGTTTTATCCAATCAATTTGGATATTAGGTGAAATATCTAATTTTACGGCTCATAACAGTGGTCATTTTTATTTTACTTTAAAAGATAGTGGATCACGTATTAGTTGTATTATGTTTGCTAATTACGCTTCTAGAATCGATTTTAAGCCCGTAGAAGGACAAAAAGTTCTCGTTCAGGCAAATACATCAATTTATGAGAAAAGTGGTCAGATTCAATTATATGTTACGACTATGATCGATTATGGTAAAGGCCTACTTTATCAACGTTTCTTAGCTTTAAAAGAGAAACTAAGTAAAGAAGGGTACTTCAATGAAGATCATAAGAAAGATATTCCAAAATATCCGTTTAAAATAGCGCTTGTTACCGGTAAAGATACGGCTGCTCGTCAAGATGTCTTGACTACTTTAAAACGAAGATGGCCAATAGCCATAATTAGTGAATTCACTTGTTTAGTTCAAGGAGATGACGCTTATTTATCGATCATCAAAGCTTTGGCGCAGGCTGATCAAATAGAAGCTGATCTCATCTTATTAGTAAGAGGTGGTGGATCTATCGAAGATCTTTGGGCTTTTAATGAAGAAGTACTAGTCAGATATATTTATGATCTTAAAACACCAATCATAACCGGTGTAGGACATGAAACAGACACAACTCTTGTTGACTATGTTAGTGATAAAAGAGCTCCAACACCAACTGGAGCAGCCGAATTGGCAACACCTGTTCTTTATGATATCGTTAATGAAATAAATGACGCAAAACGAAGTATGCTCATGGCGGTTGAAAGGACATTAAAAAATCGTAATGATCAATTATTTGTGGTAAAAAACACACAACTGTTTATCAATCCTCAAGTACTCATTCAAAGAAGATCCATGAATTTAATGATGATGATCAAAGCTTTAGACTATCAAATCAATGATCGAAAGAAATTACGAATTATCTTAGATAATCAAATCAACATCTTTAACAAAACTAAAGACCAGATTATGCGAGAAAAGAAACATCAACTCGAACTAACCAGAAGATATCTAAAGGATAAGATTGAATCTGAAGTATTAAAACACAGACAACTTTTTCGCCATGATCTTGATCTATTAAACGCATATTCACCATTAAATATTATCAAGAAGGGTTATGCTATAATAAACAAAAACGATCTTGTGATCAAATCAATTGAACAAATAAATATTCATGATAAATTGACTATTAGATTAAGTGATGGTGTTGTTAAAGTTGATGTAAATGATAAGGAGAAAAACTAGTGAAAGAAAAGAAATTTGAAGAAGCTATGGAACGTTTAAATGATGTAGTGGCTACACTAGAAAAAAATGAAGTACCATTAGATGAAGCCATCAAGCTATTTGAAGAAGGTTTAGAATTAGTTCAGTTTTGTGATCAAAAACTAAAATCATTTGAAACAAAAGTTGAAGAACTAATGCAGGATTACCAAAAAAATGATTAAGATTTACCAAGAAGAGATAACTACCTTTATTAACCAATATTTGACTAGCTTAACGGCTAGTGAAAAAATTGTTAAAGGTATGAGTTACGCCATCAATAATGGAGGCAAAAAGATTAGACCGATATTATTGTTGAGTTTACTTAATGATCTTGGTTTTGATTACCATCTCGGTATTAATGCAGCAAGTGCGATCGAAATGATCCATACATACTCTTTAGTCCATGATGATCTACCAGCTATGGATGATGATGACTATCGACGAGGTGTTTTAACTGTTCATAAAATGTTTGATGAAGCAACAGCGATCTTAGTTGGTGACGCATTGCTGAGTGAAGCTTTCAATGTTGCAATCAATGACGAACTACAACCAAAACAAAACTTGGATATCTTACAAAAATTATCTAATTATAGTGGTATAAAAGGAATGATCTTAGGTCAGGAATATGATCTAGCCGCTGAAAATAAAAGCTTAAGTATCCAACAACTTGATTTTATGCATCGCCATAAAACAGGAAAATTATTAGCTTTACCACTAGTGTGTGCCGCGATCATTGCTAATAGATATGATTTAATCACAACACTGGAAGATATTGGTATTGAATTGGGATTAGCCTTTCAAATTCAAGATGATATATTTGATAGTACAAAAACCTTTACTGAAATGGGTAAATCCCAAAATAGTGATAGTAAAAAACACAAGTTTACTTATCTTTCATTAATGGATATTGACCATGCCACACAAAGCTGTGATAGAATATTCTTAATCATTGAAGAAAAGATAAAGGCGTTAAATTTAGTAGATGGTCAATTACTTGACCTAATCAATTTTATCCGTTTTCGCCCATATTGAGGAGGCTTTCATGAATTTGTTAAATATAAATGACCCCAAAATGATCAAAGATATGAACTATGATGAATTAAATCAACTATGTATAGACATTCGTAGTTTTTTAATTGAATCAGTTTCAAAAACGGGTGGTCATCTATCAAGCAATCTCGGCGTTGTTGAATTAACAGTCGCTTTGCATTACGTTTTTGATTCACCAGTTGATAAATTGATCTTTGATGTTGGTCATCAATGTTACGCGCATAAAATCTTAACTGGAAGATCTGATCAATTCTCGACATTGCGAACTTATAATGGTCTATCCGGCTTTATTAAACGTAAAGAAAGTGTTCATGATGTTTGGGAAGCAGGACATGCCTCTACTTCATTATCGGCTGCTTTAGGCATGGCGATCGCGCGTGATCTTGATCATCAATCACATCATGTTGTTTCAATCATCGGGGATGGAGCATTAACTGGTGGCATGGCCTTAGAAGCTTTAAATCATATTGGAGCTAGTAATCATAAAGTTATTGTGATCCTCAATGATAATAATATGTCCATATCGCCCAATGTTGGTGCTGTGAGTCACATATTTGAACAATTACGTCAAAGTAAATCTTATACTTCATTGAAGAAAGATGTAAAAGGCGCTTTAAAAAGTACTGGAGTTGGTGAAAGTATCTTGTCTGGTATGCAGAATTTAAAAGATCTTTTAAAGAAAAATATCATTGATGATTCAATATTTGGAGAACTAGGTCTTAATTATTTTGGGCCAATTGATGGTCATGATCTAAAAGATCTAATTCATATCTTAAATCTTGCTAAGGAACAAGATGATTCTTTAGTTATTCACGTAATGACCAGTAAGGGAAAAGGCTATAGTTTTTGTGAAGATGATCGTCGTGGCTATTGGCATGGTGTTGGATCCTTTGATCCATCCACTGGCGTTTCATTAACTAAGATACCAAGTGAACATATGTCTTGGTCGCAAGTTATCTCAGAAACGCTAATCAGACTTGCTAAAGATGATCGTGACATTGTCGCTATTACACCAGCAATGATCAATGGTAGTAAGCTTGAAAAATATTTCGCACTGTTTCCTACTAGAGCCTTTGACTGTGGAATCGCAGAAGAACATGCGACTACAATGGCAGCTGGGTTAGCAATTGCAGGTAAGAAACCATTCTTATCAATATATTCAACCTTTTTACAACGATCATACGATCAAATTAACCATGATATTACACGTATGGATTTACCAGTTGTGATCGGTGTTGATCATGCTCAATTAGTAGGTGAAGATGGAGAAACACATCATGGTGTATTTGATGTAGGATTTTTAGCGCCATTACCTAATATTATAATTGGACATCCAAAAGATGCTCAGGAAGCCCAAAACATGTTATATACAGCCTTTAATCAACCGCATCCATTTGCGATCAGATATAACAAAAGTAGTATTGCTTATCAAGAAGTTTCAGAGTTTTCGATGATGAAAATTGGCAGTTGGGAAATTTATAATGAAAGTGATGATACTTTAGGTTATATCATTACTTATGGTAATGAATGTGTAAAAATGATTGATAAGATCACTACCAATGGATTAAAAATAGCGGTAATCAATGCTCGTTTTATCAAACCACTTGATCATGATCTATTAGCTAGAATAGCCATTAAAAACAAGCCGATCTTCACTTATGAGCTTGATATGTTAAACGGTGGATTATCAAGTTTGATCGTTGAGTATTACAATGACAAAAAGATGAAAGTCAACTTATATCGCTATGGTATTGACGATGAATATGTTCCCCATGGTTCAAATGTAGAACTAAGAAAAGCCTTAAAACTTGACACCACAAGTATTCTTGAAAATATTCAATCGATAGTAGGATAGTATGCTACGACTAGACTTATTCTTAGTCCAAAACGGTTCTTATACTTCACGTCAAAAGACAATAGATGCCATCAAAGCTGAAAAGGTCAAAGTTAATGATTTAATAATTAGAAAACCTAGTTATGTTGTCAATACAAACGATAATATAGAAATCATTTTTGATAAACTAACATTTGTAAGTAGAGCTGGATTTAAACTAGATCATGCTCTTAAAACATTTGGGATAATACTAAAAGATAAGATAGTCATTGATATTGAAAGCAGTACTGACGGCTTTACAGATTGTTGTTTACAACAAAAAGCAAAATTTGTTTATGCAGTAGATGTTGGAACCAATCAACTAGATTTCAACATAAGAAATGATAAGCGTGTCGTTGTAATGGAAAACACCAATGCACGTTACCTAAAGCGAAGCGACTTTAGTAATAGGATTGATTTTATCTGTGTTGATGTTAGCTTTATTTCAATCAAAATATTAATACCAATTATAGCCGAACTGTTAGATCACAATGATGAAGCAGTTATACTTGTTAAACCTCAATTTGAAGTAGGCAGACGCTATTTGAACAAGAAGGGAATTGTTAAGGATAAAAAACAAGAAAAGATTATACTAAATGAGATCGCTTCTTTACTGTTAGTTAACAACTTGATAAAATCAAATTATATTGAATCACCACTTAAAGGCCGTGATGGAAATACAGAATATCTGGTGTATGTAAAGAAAGACTAGGTGAAATATGTTAAAACATTTATACATAAAAGACTACGTTATAATCGATGAGATAAATATTGATTTTAGTCATGGTATGAGTGCTTTTACAGGTGAGACAGGAGCTGGCAAATCGATCATAATTGATGCGATAGATCTACTATGTGGTAGTAGACTTACTACTAACATCGTTTCAAACAAAGCTGAAAAGGCGATAATCGAAGGAGTATTCACTTTTGATAACCAACATACTAAAGATATTTTGATCGAAGCAGGCTTTGAATTAAAAGATGAATATATCATTAGTCGTGAAATAAGCAAAGATGGTAAGAGCACGATGCGTTTGAATTATCGCGTCATTACTCAAGGATTAGCAAGAGATATCTTAAGTAATAGTGTTGATATCCATAATCAACATGAAACACAATACTTGCTAAATACCAAAACCCATCGATTGTTGTTGGATCGCTTTATTGCTGAACCTAACTTGCTGTTAGAAGTAAAAAACAGATATAGTTTGTATCACAAACTTAAAACTGATCTTGAAAACAAGCTTAAAAGTGACTTAAACGAAGAAGATATCGAGTTTTTAACATATCAAAAAACTGAAATCGAAAGCGCTAATTTATATGATGGTGAGTATGAAGATTTAACCAATCGTCAAAAACAAATTGCCGCATTTGAAAAAACAAGTAAAAACTTAAATGAAGCTGTCGAGCTATTAAGTAAGTCAGAAGGGGTCTTAGAGAAGTATTATCTAGCTAATAAACTACTTAGTGAGTTAAATGAAGATACAAAAATGGTTGATCTTACGCAACAGTTCAAAGATCGCTATTTTGAGATTGAAGAATTGACTAATCAACTAGAAGGATATCTTGACGATCTATTCTTTGATGAAGCAGAATTAAACCAGATTCAAGAAAGATTATTTTTTATAAACAAACTGTATCGTAAATATGGTGATAGTTATAACAAGATTCAAGAAAAGTACCAAGCAGTGTGTGATCGTTTAGAGATGATCAATAATCGTCAAGACTACTTAATGAAAGCACAGAAAGAAGTAGATAACGCTTTATTTTCATATCATGAAGTAGCTGATAGATTAAGTATGATAAGAAAAGAGAAAGCTAAGCAATTGGTTTCTGCTGTTAAAGAACAATTAAGCGATCTTCAGTTACCAAACACACAATTTGAGATCAGTTTTTACAAACAAACACCAAGCACACATGGCACAGAAGATATCGAATTTTTAATATCGACCAATGTTGGTCAACCACTTAATTCTTTGAATAAAATCGCATCCGGTGGTGAACTAAGTCGCATCATGTTAGGTTTAAAAACGATATTTAATAACTTACAAGGGATTGATACGATCATCTTTGATGAGATCGATTCAGGTGTAAGCGGAAGTATTGCGACGGCTATTGGTCTAAAAATGCATTATTTAGCTAAGAAAGCTCAGGTATTTGCTGTAACACATTTAGGACAGGTAGCTGCATGTGCTGATCATCATTATTTTGTGGCTAAGGTTAGTAATGAAACAACAACTTCTAGTACAATCTCTTTATTAGAGAAAACTGATCGAATAAAAGAGTTAGCTTTAATCGCAACTGGAAAAATAACTGAAACATCACTTTTAGCTGCTCAAGAACTATTAGAACATAATCAAGGATTAATTCGAGGTTGACATGTTGATCAAAGATGCTTTTGACCTGTTTTTAACGGAAATTACGATCAATAAAGCTATGGCATCAACTTCCATAGCTAGTTATCAAAGTGATCTTAAACAATATCTAATCTATATTGATGAGCTTGGTATTGAAAGTGTTGAAGATATAACCAAAGAACATATTTATACTTTTATTATGGATCAACTTCAAAAAAAGAGTAAATCTTCAGTAGGAAGGATGATCAGTTCAATCAGAGCGTTCCATTCGACGATCAATATCCATGATAATAAGATAAAAGATCCAACGGTAAATATTCATACCATTCAAAAAACCCGTTATCTACCCAAATATTTTAATAAAAGAGATCTTGATCTTTTGTTTGATAGTTTTTCAGATTCAACAATCGATCTTTTTCATCATACAGTTTTTGAATTATTGTATGCTTGTGGCCTGCGTGTTAGTGAATTGTGTTCGCTGAGTATTAATCAATATAACCGAGCAAATGGTTTCATAAAGATTATTGGAAAAGGTAATAAAGAAAGAATAGTACCTATCGCTAAATATTCTGCAAGACTATTAGATCAATATATTGATGAGGTAAGAGTTCACTACAATAAAAAAGGATTATCTAATCTATTTGTAAACCGCTTAGGTAATCGTTTAACTCGTCAATATGTTGGAGTTATGTTAAAATCTAAGGAGAAAGAATTAGGAATAAATCTTGAATTATCTCCCCATTCTTTTAGACATACATTCGCAAGTGATCTGTTAGCTAATAATGCTGATCTTAGAATAGTTCAAGAGTTGCTAGGACACAGTGACATATCAACAACTCAGATTTACACTCATGTCAACAAAGATCAATTACATAAAGCATATGATAAATTTCATCCCGGAAATAGAAGGAGCAACAAAAAATGAAATATCAAAGAATTATAACGATTGTTTTAGACTCAGTAGGGGTAGGAGCAACACCTGATGCTGAAAAATATGGTGATCTCAATACTGACACTTTAGGTAATTTAGCAAAGGCTGTTAATGGTGTTAATCTACCTAATATGGAAAAATTAGGCTTAGGTAATCTACATAATGTACCCGGAGTAGTTCCTGTGATGAATCCGAAAGCTTATTATACTAAAATGTTAGAGAAAAGCTTAGGAAAAGATACAATGACTGGTCATTGGGAAATGATGGGTCTTTATATCGATAAACCATTTATCACATTTACAGAAAATGGTTTTCCTCAAGAATTAGTCGATGAATTAGAGGCTAAAACTGGTCACAAGACGATAGGGAACTATTCAGCAAGTGGTACCGAAATTATTGAAGAATTAGGTGAAAGACACATTGAAACTAATGAGATGATCCTTTATACATCTGCCGATAGTGTTTTACAGATTGCTTGTAGTGAAGAAACATTTGGACTAGATGAATTATATCGTGTATGCGAAATAGCTCGCGAAATAACCATGAAAGATAAATGGAAGGTCGGAAGGGTGATCGCCAGGCCTTTTATCGGGAAGAAAAAAGGCGAATTTAAAAGAACTTCTAATCGTCATGATTATGCTTTAAAGCCAAGTGGTAAAACAACATTAGATTACCTAAAAGATGAAGGATTTGATGTTATTAGCGTTGGTAAGATCAAAGACATCTTTGATGGTGAAGGCATTACTGAGTTTTATAAATCAAAAAGTAATGAACATGGTATGCAACAAACGATTGAACTAATGGACAAAGACTTTACTGGTTTATTATTTGTAAATCTTGTTGATTTTGATGCATTATGGGGTCATAGACGCAATCCTGAAGGATATGCGAAGGAATTAGAAAGTTTTGATGTACAATTAGGCCAGCTAATGAAAAGGCTTCGTAAAGATGATCTATTGATCTTAACAGCTGATCATGGTAATGATCCAACACACGTTGGTACCGACCATACCAGAGAAATGGTTCCATTGATCATGTATTCTGAAAGTCATCAAGGTTTCGGTTTATTACCAATGTCACAAACATTTGCGGATATTGGCACGACTATATCAGATAATTTTAATACCGAAAGACCAGCAAATGGGGTATCACTTATCGAATACCTTGTTTAATTAAGTGATATAATTTAAATATTCCATAATATATATTATGCGAAGTATTAGAATGTATTTAAAAAGACAGTTAATTTGATTAATCTGTCTTTTTTGATAATTATATCTAGACTGTTTACTTAACGGCTTCCTTTAAGGCTTTAGCAGCTTTGAATCCAACAACTTTTGTTGCTTGAATTTGAATAGCTTCCTTAGTTTTAGGATTGATGCCTGAACGAGCAGCTCTTTCCTTGATCTCAAATTTGCCAAATCCACTTAGATCGACTTTGCCACCCTCTTGTAGTGTAGAAACAATCTCTTCTAAAAATACATCAACTACTTCTAAAGCAGCTTTCTTTGTCATGTCACATTTTGTGGCTAACACTTCAGCCAAGGCCTTTTTATTCAAAACTTCATTCATTGATTTGCCTCCAATCTGTAATTATCATAGCATTTATACGGTAGAAACACAATATAATTAGTATTATCACTCTTTTTTACGGGGTATGATCTTTAATGGTGTTCCAGTAAAATTAAACGCTTCTCTTAAGCGATTTTCCATGTAACGGCGATATGAGAAATGAAACAACTTAACGTCATTAACAAAAAACACAAAAGTTGGTGGTGCAATAGCAACTTGCGATACATAGCTTATTTTAAGCTTTTTCCCGTTAATTATTGGACCAGGGGTTAACAATTGGGCATCTAAGACAACTTCGTTTAAAACGCTCGTACTAATGCGAAGATTACTATAATGATGACATTCTTCAATCAATGGGATCAAAGTATTTATTCTTTTGTTATCTTTTGCACTAACAAAAGCGATCGGCGCATATCTAAGATATACAAATTCTTCACGAATCTTTTCACTGACTTTATTCATCGTATTCTGGTCTTTGTCAACTAAATCCCATTTATTATAGACAATAATGATCGGTTTCCCTGCATCAAGTGCATAACCAGCAACGTGCTTATCTTGACTTCTAATGCCAGTTTCACCATCTAATACAAGTAAAACAACATCACTTCTTTCAATTGCTTCTACAGCTCTTAGTACCGCGTATTTCTCAATCTTTTCATATATCTTGCCCTTGCGGCGAATTCCAGCGGTATCGATGACTACAAATTCTTTACCATCTTTAGTAAATGGTGTATCTATGGCATCTCTTGTAGTGCCTTCAATCGGACTGACAATAACGCGATCTTCATTTAAGATGGCATTAACTAATGATGATTTACCAACATTGGGTTGACCAATGATCGAAAACTTGATCATTCCTTCATATTCTTTGTATTTCTTCCCAGTGAAACCACCGATAATTTTATCTAAAGCATCGCCAATTCCAATACCATGTGCTCCACTAACAGCGATTGGATCACCAAATCCAAGTTGATAAAACTCATAAACATTATCAAATTTGCTGATGTCGTCTATTTTGTTTACTAATAATATGACAGGCTTTGTTGTTTTGTGTAATAAAGTAGCGATAAAACGATCATCGTTATTTAGCCCTTCTTGACCATTGACGATGAAAACGATCGTGTCGGCTTCTTCAATGGCAATATCTACTTGCATGCGAATCTCTTGTTGATATGGTTGATCTTTGATTTGTAGACCCCCTGTATCAATAAGCTGAAATTCCTTTGTTAACCATTCTGCTTTACCATAAAGACGATCTCTTGTTACTCCAGGAGAATCTTCTATTATTGCTTGTCTTTTACCTAACATTCTATTAAATATCGTTGATTTACCAACATTAGGGCGCCCAACGATCGCTACTATTCCACTGATCATACAGTTACCTGCCCTTTCATTTTAATAATATCAACAATTTTATCTATTACTTCATCAATATTCAAATTAGTAGTATCTAACTCTATCGCATCCTCAGCTTTTAAAAGTGGAGAATGGATTCTAGTTGTATCTTGTATATCTCTTTTGATAATATCTTGACGAATATCTTCATATTTAATCTCTGGTTCAATCTTAACTTGGTCTAAATAACGACGCATAGCTCTTGAATCAACGTCAGCCGTTAAAAATATCTTTACTTCTGCGTTTGGCAAGACAACGGTTCCGATATCGCGTCCGTCCATGATAATACCCTTATTATCCGCAAAAGCTTTTTGACGACGAACAAGGTCTTCTCTAACGCTTAATAACGTTGAAACAGATGAAGCTAACCAAGACATATTTTCCGCTCTTATAGCGCTTGTAACGTCGTTGCCGTCAAGAAATATATGACCTTGACTATCAAAATCGATATCTGTAGAAGGTAAAAAGGCTTTTATGCCTTCTTCATCGTCAGTATCTATATTTAATGATAGAGCTTTGTAGGCAATACAGCGATACATAGCTCCAGTGTCTAGATGGATGTAGTCTAATATTTCCGCAAGTCTTTTCGCTATTGTGCTCTTTCCAGCGGCGGAAGGACCATCAATCGCAATATTTATTCTCATAAAAATCCCCTATTCGTCAATAAAAAGTAAATTAAGCCTCCAAGAGCTAATAGTAAAGTTAAAAATAAAACGATCAATACAAAATTTAGTATTCTATTTGTACTTGATACATGGTTATTAACCTCTAATAGTTCATTATCATGATCTTGAACGATCTTTTTAAGTTTAGCTGTTTCAGCCAAGATCTCCTCGTTATTATATGAAACTTCATTATACAAGGCTTCTTGAACTGGCTTGATCACTTCATCTTCAATATCATCATCTAGAGGCTGATAATCATTATCGATCAATTTCTGTATTTCGGAAGTGATCGTATCCTGATCATTTGAACTCACATCCATGTTGATTAATTGATCATCTTCTTTTTTTACCTTAATATCCTTTTTAAGGACTTCTTTTAAGATGTTGGTCTGCGTGTCTTCAACCGCACGTAATCCTTTTTTGATATTGTACTGTTTAACTTCGCTAATAAACTCATCAAGATATTCATTATTAAAAGATGCTATCTGTCGAGATTCAGGTTCTGCATTTAAGTATTCTGTCTTTTTTGCATGCAATGGATTATTACTAGTCGCATTGGTGGTCATCTTTGAAAAACTCTCATTATCGATTTCATTAAGTCTGTTAGCGTACAACGAAAGCCTATCAGAACTAATTTGCGTTTCATTATCGCTGTGTAATTTTTGATATAATTGATTGTTTTTCTTTGTTCTTGATAAATTGTCCATAATCAATACCCCCAACATCGTAATTATAACAAATTCATCAAGTAATTGATAACCTATCTTTGACTTTATTGATGATTTGTTGATTAGCTGATAAATTTAATGATCGTTTTCTTTAATCGCGGATACATGAAATAAACTAAAACGCCCATAATGATACCTCTTATAATATTAAATGGAATAAATGTTGCATAGATCATCGGTAAACGAAATGCTTTTTCAATTCCATATAATGGTAATGTAATAAAATAATTAACAATACTTAAGGTTAGCGTGACAGAAACAATAGCGATCAAGATTGACAAAATCATATAGCGGTTTTTATCATTTTTATGTCGTAATAAACTTAATGGCAACATGTAGGCCACACTAGCAAAGAAATTAGCGATTTCTCCACTTAAAGCAGGTTCTTTGGTTATCGATATATGCAAGATGTTTTTGATTAAAGCGACCATCGCTCCTGGCACAGGACCTAAGGTCATTCCAGTTAAAAACACTGGTATATCGCTAAAATCAATCTTTAAAAATGCAGCTGATGGAAGAATAAATCCCACAGAAATCTCAAATGCGTATAAAACAAATGAAAATGCACTCATTATCCCAATAATGGCTATTAGCTTAACTTTTTTGTTCATATTTTATATCCTCCATGAAAAAAGTCCCCACAAGGGACTTTAAAATGAAAAATGCCTTCATTTCATCCAGACTTTACTGTCGCCATCGGAGTTGCACCGATTCAACCTTTCGGTTCGCGGGGTATACCGCCGGTCGGGAAATTCTCCCTGCCCTTGAAGTGATTTCATTATAATATATCTTAATAGTAATGTCTATAATGAAATATCCAATACAAAGGAAAACTTCGTTAGTTCATCATTTGATTCAACAAAGCATTTACCATTATGCTGATCAATGATCGACTTAACGATAGCCAAACCTAATCCACTACCAGCTAAAGCTCTTACGTGATGATCTTTGCTGCGATAATATCGATCAAAAACATATGGCATATCATCGTCTTTAATTCTATGACCTTTATTGATCACATCTATTTGAACTTTATCACCAAAAACATGTTGAATTACCAAAATTTCTTTATCGTTTATAGAATAATTAAGCGCATTATTTAATAAGTTATAGATAACCTGCGATATTTTGAGCTGATCAGCATTGATCATTACTTCACATTGATATTGAAATATAAAATCATATTGATCTCGATATAGTTTATTGTATCTATCACAGATATTCTCTATATCTTTGGTAAGATTATATACATTTTTCTGGATAATGTTAGTTTTTGTATGATATTTGGATAAGGCCAAAGCATCATCGACAATTTGAGCTAATCTATTGGTTTCATTAATGATTATCTGTAGATTATCAGGTGTTATTTCAGTTGGTATATCACGCATAACTTCACTATAACCACTAATCAATGTAAGCGGAGTTTTTAGATCATGAGATATGTTAGCAATTAACTCATTTCTCAATTCATCAACTTTTTTAAGCTGTTCTACAGTATAATTCATAGTATTACTTAACTCATTTATCTCTTGATAACCATCGGCGCTAAAGACAACTTCGTAATCTCCTTGGGCTAGTAATTTAGCAGTATCATTGATATCTATTAAAGGTTTAGTGATCTTTTTAGAAATAAATGTAGTAAAAGAAATTGTTAAGATTATAAATATAATAGATACAATATATATTTGTGATTTCAAAATATTAATAGTAGATTCAACTGGAGCTAATTGGGCATAACCCAAAAACAAATATTGTGCCTTTCCATTATATAATATTTGAGAAAAAACAACATGGTCATCAAAACCAGTCTTATTATCAGGCACTGGACCGGTGAATGCTTTACTATCATATTCATCATCATAAAAGGTTGATTCTTCAATTATCAATGTATAGGTTCCATCGTTTTTATTAGTTAATGTGAAATAGTTATTTAGATCAAAATGATTAAGATTACTCAAAAAGATACTGAATGAATTGTTGTCAATCGTTATATTTAAAGAATTATCATCCATCGACACCAATCTAATGCTCAAATTATTGTTAATCGCTAATCTTTTTATCAATAAAGGCAACTGATTATTATTGATGTTTTTTTCTACAACGCTTGCTGTTTTTTCAATGTTTTTAATTGTCATGTATCGATAAAAACTTCTTAGATTTACTATTTGAAACAGCCAAAGAGTAATGATAATTATCAAAGAAAAAAAGATAAAGTATTTTAAGATCTTTACTTTTATACTATTACGATGTTCGATAAAATATTGGTAAATACTATTGATCTTAAGCTGCTTCAAAGCGATACCCTACCCCTCTTACTGTAACGATGTAGTCTTTGTATGGGCCTAAGTTTTTTCTTAACAGTTTGATATGCGTGTCTAATGTTCGATCATCACCTTCATAATCATAACCCCAAATTTCTATTATTAGTTTCTCTCTTGACAATGCAATATCTTTATTTTGTGCTAAGAAAAAAAGAAGTCTATATTCTTTTGGTGAGAGATTGATACGTTGTCCATCAATACTTACAGTTCTCGCTTTATAGTCCATAACTAAACCTTTAAAGATAGCCACATTATCTATATTACGATAAGTTCGATTCATTACGGCATTTATTCTTTTCATGAGCTCTTTAACAGAGAACGGCTTAACAACATAATCATCTATTCCCAGATCAAATCCTCTAATCTTATCATACTCCTCTGTTTTAGCTGTCAACATGATTATGGGAATTTTAGAAAACTCTCTTATTTGTTTGACAGCATCAAAACCATTGAGCACAGGCATCATGACATCCATTATCACAAGATCAAATGATGTGCTTTCTAAGACTTCGATTGCTTCTTGACCATTGTGAACACAAAATGAATCATGACCTTCATGATCTGTATACTTTTTGATTAGATTACAAATATTGATTTCATCATCGACGATTAATATTTTTGCCATATATTGCCTCTTTTGTAATATAAGTTATTAATGTGATAAAACTGTGAATTTAAAAGCACACATGAACATGTGTGCTGATCGATTATGCTCTTCCTGAATACTTTCCATCAGAAGTTGAAATTGATACCATTTCTCCTTGTTCAATAAACAAAGGAACCTTAATCTGCCATCCTGTTTCAAGTACTGCATTTTTTTGTGCACTTGTTGCCGTATCACCTTTTACTGCTGGTTCACATTCAACGATTTCAAGAGCCACCTTATCTGGTAATATTACTCCTAAGATTTCTTGTTCATAGGTTGTTATATTAACATTATCGTTTGGCTTCATAAAATTCATTTCCCATTCTAAGGTGTCTTTAGGTATTTCAACTTGTTCATAAGTGGATGTATCCATAAAGACCAAAGCTTCACCATCGTCATATAAATACTGCATTTCTTTTTTCTCAATATGAGCCGGTTCAACTTTATCTCCACCTGTGAAAGATATCTCAGTAATAGAGCCACTTCTTAGGTTTTTAACTTTCGTCTTTACGATCATCTGGCGCATTGCCGTCTTATTCTGTTGAGTATCTACAACAACATAGATATTATTTTCATAAAGAAATGTTATTCCCGGTCTAAAATCATTTACTAATATCATACATAATCCTCCCGTATATATTTTATAGCTTATCATATATTTGTCAATTAAGATAATTTCTATTTTATAATTAACTTAATTACATTCATCACTATATTGATAATCGTCAATCGTACCGTATGGATCATTATAATAAAGACAACTAATAAACTCATGATTATTAGTAACGATAATCTTCGCGGTTAGATCTCTATACTGAACTTCAACATGGCTCTTATCAATATCAAGACTAAAATCTTTGTTGTTAAAATCGTAAAATTCTTGATTGATTCTTAATATAATCTTGTGTTCTAGTTCAAGTCGATCATAAACAAGATCATAATCACTTAGTGCTAATAGGTAGTTTCCAGCAGTTATATAAAAAACAGAAAAGATGGATATGAAAAACATCATAAATATCAAAACACTATAAAGTATAAATCCTTTTTGATCATCCATATATTCTCCTATGATATGTTTGATCTTCTCTTTGATAAATGATCACTAAACCCAAATCATCTTCAATAAACTCAACACTATTAATATCTAATATCAAAATGTTTGTTCCTGGTTGAATAATAAGACGATCATTGATCAAATTAACTGTAAAATGATTTTCGTTATAATCATACTCAATTTGATCAGAGCTAATTTCTATATTTGAGCCTAAATTTAGTATTTGCTTTAGTTGTAACACACCATTTATATCTTGAAGATGTTGATCATATAATCGTATATAAGACATCATATTAATAATTTGATAGATACTCAAAAAGATCAAACTGCTAATCATAAGGGCTATTATCGTTTCTAATAACGTATACCCACTCGTTTGGAAAAACTTCTTGCTCATATGTATCAATCCTCTTTTCTGTTTGATACATGGCTAATAGTAAAATGATCAATAAAGATATAATCAACAAACTAATTAACGCTTCGATCAACAAGAATCCTTTATTATCTAATCTCAATACGACCACCACCTAAATATATAATTAATGTTTCTTCACTAAGTTGTTTTTTATATATTACTGTTTGACTGATATTCACATTTCCTTTTTCGTTAAACGAGATTGGTTGATGATGAAAAATATAGTTCGAATTGTAAATTCTTTTTTCCATATTTTTTATTGCCAAAAATTGTTGATAAGCATAATCTGATATCACACTGTGAACTTCTAAGTCTTTACGATACCTATAAGGTGTCAAAAACAACATTACACTTATAATCAATAAAACGATCATCGTTTCTAACAAAGCAAAACCTTTAGTAGATCTCAGCTTTTCCATCGTTTATTTCTATATTTCTACCATCTTTACATTCGGCTTGTTTTTCACTAATTAATTCTTCATGAATTAAATCTGAAATTGAATTTGGCATTTCATCATATATTATTTGATATTCAATAATCGCTGTATCAACTATCTTCAACTGATTTTCACAACTTTTCTCATTAACCATGCCTAATACTTTTGTTATATTTGGTATCATCAACAGAAATATAGCACCAATAACCATCAATACAATTACCATTTCTAATAAAGTAAATCCTTTTTTCATATTTTCTCCTTTCAAAATGATAAACTCTGCATTGGTAATAATAATATTCGATAAAGTGTTATCACAAATATAGCTATGATCACATATATTACTATTTGAAGAGTTTTAACATATTTCCCTAAATGTAAAAAGAATCTTTTATTTGCCAATTCTAAGTATTCATCTAACAACGATTGAGTAGTGCCTGTAGCGTATCCTGTTAACAAAAATTTTTTAAGTGTTTTATCAAATGGTAATTGATTGATAATATTACTCATTTCTTCCCCTTTTTGAAAGTTATCGATACATTGTTTACTTATTGATATTAGAATCTTATTATCTTTTATAGTTGACAAAAGTGTAAAACATTGTTTAGTATTAACACCCTGTTTAAGCAGCATTAAGTAATAGCTAGCAAATTGCATGGAAAAGTGATCGATAATTAGCTTTCCATATCCTTTCTTATATATCATTAAATAGAAATCATAAGGATTTTTATTTATTTGATAAATTAGTAAACAAAAACCAATAATGAACATGATATAGATAGTAATTATCATTCTGACAAAATAACTAAATATTGATATCAAGTTTAGATCGTTGTTGAAAACAAGCATTACTTGTTTCAGTCCTGGAATTATATAAAGATCAAAAATAACTAGAAGAAATAATAAAACGATAAGAAGGACTAACGGATAAATTATAAGCTTGATCGTTTTATCTTTTACTTTATTTTGGTAAACATGTTTAGCCAAAATAAAACAATTCATTTTTAATTCACCGATTTCTTTTTCCATTGTTTGATAATCATTGGTTATCAATAAAAAGCGTTTTTTTATAGAAGTAAATTCTTGATTAAATACTTCTTGGATCATTTGAATACTCATTCCTGAACTAACCAGTTGTGTATATAATGAAAAGTCTTCCCATAAATTATATTTCTGTTTTAAAACTAATAAGCCGCTCTTGTTTTGCTTTTTGAAGATAATATCGTAAATCTTTAAAATCTTTAGGTAACAAGTTGTTTTTTTGAACATATTTAAGATCTTCATGATCCAAAGTTTCATAGATAACGATTCTCTCTTTCAGATATAATCTTGGGACTAATCTTTGATTAACGATAAAAATAACAGATTGATAAAAATCATACATATTTACATTAAGATCTTTCATTCTCTGGATGACCCCCAAACAATCTTTGGCATGAATAGTTGTTAATACTAAATGACCTGTTAAAGCACTTCTAACTGCCATATTTGCTTCAGATTCGTCTCGTATCTCACCTATGTAAATAACATCAGGATCATGTCTCATTAATTGTTTTATACCAGCTTCATAATCTAAACCCTGTCGTTTATTAACTTGTATTTGGATGATATCATCTAAATACATTTCAATCGGATCTTCAATTGTATAGATTCTTTTAGGACGTAGTTTTTTTAATAATGAATAACTAGTAGAGGTCTTACCACTTCCTGTTGGTCCTGATAATATGATCAAGCCACTTTTTTGTTTGAGCACATGATTAAATAATCGATCTTGGTTTTTAAAAACACTTATTTTTTCTTTGATCACTTTTTGATAAAGTATTCTTAACACCCCACTCATTTGATTAGCTGATCTAATTATGGCAAATCTTAAAAATATCATTTCATTTAAATAATTGTGTTGAAATGTGCCAGTTTGTGGTCGATTAGCATCTGCTAGGTCAAGATTAGCTATGTATTGAATATAATTAAATAGATCAACATCAAAATCGCTACACGAGATATCAATAAAACCATTCATTGTTCTAAGTTCAACGATCAGTTTGTCGTTATCATATTTCATATGAATGTCGGTAGCTTGATATTTAAAAGCGATATAAAGTAATCTATTTAGTTTGTCATGGGGTATCATCAATCAATAATAGAGAAAAAAGTCAATAATTCCTAAAAAAAAGACCAATTAGGTCTTGTTTAAGAAAGGATTGTTTACTAATTCAGTCTTGATTGTTGTCATCTCTTCATGTCCTGGATATACCTTGAGATTATCATCTAAAGTGACAATTAGTTGTAAGCTTTGTTTAAGTTGCTTAGCACTGCCTGTAGGTAAATCAGTTCGACCTACACTGTTTTTAAATAAAGTATCTCCTGTAAATAGACAATCTTGTATCTGATATATTACCGATCCATTAGTATGTCCTGGAGTATGAAAGACATCAATTACATAGTTTCCAATAACAAGCCTACCCTCATCAATGGCAATCACCTTTGAAGTCGTAGTAATATTGTTATTCTTAGAACAGTTTAGTAAAGGATCTGTTAACATTTCTTTATCGTATATATGGCAATAAACAGGACAATGTTTAACCTTGACTATTTCATCGACTGCACCAATATGATCAAGATGACCGTGCGTTAATAAAATAGCATCAACCTTTAAGCCTTCAATTTCAGTTAAAATCTTTGTAGCTCTTGAACCTGGGTCAATTATGATAACATGATCATTTTCAATTACTAAATAACAGTTTGTCCGATAAACACCAACTTTTATTGTTTGAATCTTCATCATTATATTATAAAAAAAGCCTAACGGCCTTTTCTATTTTTTCTCCTTGTGTTCTGTCATTTTATTACAACGTGGACAGTATTTTTTAATTACCATTTTTTCCGGGTTTTTACGTTTATTACGAGATCCGAGATAGTTTTCTTCGCCACATGTTGAACACTTGAACATTAATTTTTCGCGCATAATAATCCTCCCAAGCGATATGATTATACCACGGTTATATTAAAATTACCAATATTTTTACTTACAATTATTTACTAAAATAAACACTAAAGATCTCACTGGTTATCTTTTGACAAATATTAGTCTGCGTCTTATCATTCCAAGCATTGACCGCAGCACAAGCAATAGCTACTTCAGGTTTATTGGAAGGTGCATAAGCGATCAAAGTTGAATTAGGTGATGCAATACTACTATTACCAGTTACGGTATTTTCAGCAGTACCTGTCTTAGCTGATACAGCTACATCTAGATTACTTAGATAAGCCTTACATAGACCATCAGTTACACACGCTCTAAATCCATCTTGTATGCGTTTGATAGCATCTGAATTATCCAACGTCGATAAGACAGTCACATTATTTTGATATGCGATCGTTTCCGTTTGTGGGAAATACGCTTCAATCATTATTCTAGGTTTAATTAATGTACCACCATTAGCGATCGTTGAAACATACTGAGCCATTTGAATTGGCGTATAAGTTGAAAACTGTCCAATAGCATAGTCTAGTAAATGTCCAGCTAAAACTGAATTACCTTGATAACCGACCCCCTCATTGGGTACATCAATACCTGTAACAACACCTAAACCAAACTGACTAAAGTAGTTTCGCATCGTATCAAATGCAGATGCATCGATATTTAATGGTTGATCATACTGATAAATTGCTTTACCTAAACGCATAGCGATATTAAACATATAAACATTACTTGATAACGATAACGCTTGTAGATCATTGATCCTACCTAAGTTTTTATAGGAAGATTTAAGCGGTGTGTCTTTGATCTTTATGGGTTGATCAGTAATGTATTCACCCTTGCTGATCACACCTGTATCAAGCCCCATATATATGGTTGCTCCTTTTACGGAAGATCCAACAACAACACTTTCTGTATATGTTGATACTGGATCACTATAGTAACCATCATCAGTTTTTTTAATACCAACAAGTGATAATACATCTCCTGTGTTTGGGTCCATGACAACAACATACGTTGTATTCCAATATTGGCGATATTGGTTTGATTCATGTTCAGTAAAAGTATCGATTACAATCTCTTCGATTTTAGTTTGCAACTCAACATCTATAGCTAATCTTAAATCATAACCACGGGATCCACTGGAAATTTCATTTAATACCGCTAATCCATCTTCATTGTACGAAAGATTATACAAAGACCGTTCGCCACTTAAAAGATCTTCATATTGTAATTCTAATCCTGATCTTCCCACTTTTTCATTTCTAGAATAATCAAGCGCCAAATAATAATTTAATCTTTCTGATGGTAATCCTGTCTTAGTAGATGTGATCGATCCAAACAAGTTTCTTAATGTACTACCATAGTTATATTCCCGTTGCCAGTCAATTGTGATATCAAAACCTCTAAAATCTTCATTATGTTCAAGAAAGTAAGAGGCTTCTTCAAATGTAACATCACTTTTGATAACGGCAAATTGGCTCACATTAGCCGATTTCATTAAAGTATAAACACTCCATATATCGCGTGTTTGATCTTCTATACTATCAAGATCGGCTTGGGTAATGCGATTTAGCTTAAGATAGTATATATTATTATCACTAAGCTCACCGTTATAATATTTTTGCCATTCTTCATCTGTGATCTTTGCACTCGCTTTACTAGCATTTAAAAAGATAAATAAATCCTTAAGATCACGAGTTGTTAAACTATCACCACTGAGCTCAAAGGTTTTTGTAAAACGTTCAGCTAATTCCCATTCTGTATTAACCGTTGCCCCTTTAGCTGGGTAATAAACGATATCGACTACTTGTCGATTAGTTACTAAAAGATTATTATTACGATCTAAGATTTCTCCCCGTGGGGTTGTAACGCTACGATATCTACTTGTATAACTAGCTAATTTTAAAACGTAGCTTTCTTGGCTTAAAATTTGAAGATAGTATAATCTTATCAAAAGAATACTCATTAATGCTATAATGACCACACCAATTATTTTCATTCTTTTGGAGATAGTTAATTCCGTTTCGAAGACAACATTATGATCTTGATCACCATGTTGTTTTATCTTGTTTCTTTTTTCGGTAGTTTTTTGTCGATGTATAAGTTTCATATCAATTTCCTAAATTCAATTATAATATAATTATACTGATATTTATATGAAAGAAGTAATCTATTTTTATGATACAATAATTTAAAGAAGGAATGATAAAATGTACACTAGAACCCAAACCCGAGCCGTTAAAATCAAAAACTTGATCATTGGTAATCAAAATCGTGTTATCCTACAATCAATGCTCAATACCAAGACCAAAGATATAGATGCTTCCGTAAAACAGATAAATGATCTGGTTGAAGCAGGCTGTGAATTGGTAAGATTCGCTATATTTGATAAAGATGATGCTTTAGCTGTAAAAGAACTTAAAAAACGAGTTGACGTTCCTTTGGTTGCGGATATTCACTTTGATCATCAATTGGCTTTACTCTCAATTGAAAATGGAATAGATAAGATACGTCTAAATCCTGGCAATATTGGTTCGCTTGACAAGGTTAAAGAAGTAGTAAGTGCTTGCAAATATAATGGTGTTCCAATAAGAATTGGTATAAATACTGGTTCTTTAGAAAAAGAGTTGCTACACAAATATGGTGGACCAACACATGAAGCTATGATTGAAAGTGCCCAAAAACATATTGATCTATTAGAAGGTCTTAATTTCCAAGATATCATTATTTCTTATAAATCAAGCGATGTAATGTTAACGATCAAAACTTATGAGTTGGCAGCTCAACGATATAATTATCCTCTTCATTTAGGTGTTACTGAAGCTGGAACCTATGATATATCAGCAATCAAATCATCAGCCGCTTTAGGAGCTTTATTATCGCAAGGAATTGGAGATACTATTCGTATTAGTGCCAGTTGTGATCCTGTAGATGAAATGAAGATTGGCAAACAATTGTTAAAATGTTTCGATCTTATCGATAAAGTACCAAATCTAATTAGTTGTCCTACTTGTGGTAGAATTCAATACGATATGTTACCAATTGCAGCTAAAGTTGAGAAATATTTAAATAATATCCATGCCAATATAACAGTAGCCATCATGGGTTGTGCTGTTAATGGTCCTCAAGAAGCATCACGTGCTGATATTGGAATTGCCGGTGGTAAAAATGAAGGATTGCTGTTTAAAAAAGGTAAGGTTGTTAGAAAAATACCACAAGATCAAATATATGATGAATTGATCAAAGAAATTGACCTATTAGTAAAAGAACAATCTTATTGATTGTTCTTTTCTATTTGTTTTTGTTTTGCTCTACCCTTTTTCTGTTCTTGAATGGATTTTTTAATCATTTCACGTTTCTTTTTTTGTTTTAGTTTTGCTATTTCAGCTTCTTTTTTCTTTTTATAACCTGGCTTAACCTTTTCTTTACGATTAGCTACTTTTGCTATATCTTTATCAAGTTCAGTTTTTGGTCTTTGACGTTTAAATCCAAAAGGTTTTAACTGTACCCATTGATTATCCTTGTAGATCAAATGATTAAATTTAATGCCTTTTTCAATCAATAATCGAACATTTCTTTCATCACCTTCACGATATAGGGCATAACATGTTCCTTCTCTTCCACTTCTTCCCGTTCTCCCGCTACGATGTACATAAAAGCTTAAATCTGATGGAAATCCTAAGGATACAACATGGGTTATAGAGTCAATATCTAGCCCACGGGCAGCGATATCAGTTGCCACAACATATTGATACTCGCGATTATTAAGACTGTTTAAAGCTTGCTTACGTGTTCTAGCAGGTAGATCCCCATGCAATTCAAGAACGCGATAACCTTTTCCACGCATGATATCAGCTGTATCCTTTGCCAAAACTCTCGTATTAGCAAAGATTAAACATACAAAGGGTTGAAAGCCGGGCAGAATGTTTAATAAAGTTTGCGAATATTCACGATGCTTACATGGAACAAGAACATGATTGATCTGTGGATCAAACTTAAGATCTTCACTAGCCCGAATTGTTTTAGGATTTTGCATATATTTCTTTAAAAAGGGTCTTAAACCTTGTGGTATCGTTGCACTAAAAACTAACATCTGTAACTTATCACTCATCTTACCCGCAACAGCATCAATATCATCTAAAAAACCATACTCTAAAGTCATGTCCCCTTCATCAACAACCATGATCTTTGCAGTATTAACCAATAATGACTCATCATTTAAAAATAAGTCTTTGATCCTACCTGGTGTTCCAATCACGATATGAGGTTGTGTCTTTAATTGGTCATTTATCTTTTGGCGATCAGTTCCCCCACTAATCAATTTTATATTTAATCGTGGTTCAACTTCTTTCATTAAAACGGCGTTTTTATAGATCTGTGATGCCAATTCTCTTGTCGGTGCGGTAATAACAGCTTGGATATTTTCAATTGAAACGTCAATCATTTCAAGTAATGGAATTAAAAAAGCATGTGTTTTACCAGTGCCGGTTGCGGAAACAGCAATAATATCGTGCCCCTTTAGGATTAAAGGGATCGCTTTTTGCTGAATTTCGGTCAAAGCTTTGAAATGATTTATGTCTAAAAAATGTTGTATTATATCATTGAAACCATTTGGTGTACTATTTTTCATATAATTCCTCCGTTAATATTATACAAATTAATAACTTGAAACACAAAATATATTATAATGGTATTGGTGATCAAATGAAAGTAATTGCTATAACGCCTCGTGGTTATTGTAAAGGCGTCATAAATGCGATCAATATCGCAAAAAAAACAAAAGAGTTAAATCCTGATAAAAATATTTATATATTAGGTCGTTTGGTGCATAACCAACACGTCGTTGCTGAACTGTTTAAGATGGGAATAACCACACTTGATGATGTTAATGCCTCAAGACTATCTCTTTTAGATAAAATTAATGACGGTATCGTTATCTTTAGTGCTCATGGTGTTAGTGATGAAGTATATGCTAAAGCAGTAGCCAAGGGACTTCAGATCATTGATGCAACCTGTATTGATGTAAAACAAACACAAGACATCATCAGAGAATTCTCCGTAAATGGGTATGAGATTCTTTATATTGGTAAAAAAGGACATCCTGAGGCAGAATCAGTCCTTAATTTTAATAATAGACTTCATCTAATAACTAGTATTCACGACATCGATATATTAAATTTCACAAATGATAAGATAATGGTCATCAATCAAACGACCATGAGTATTCTTGATATAATCAGATTGCATGAACACATCCAAATCAAATACCCAAACGCTGAAATATATGAAGAAATATGTTCAGCAACACGTGTTCGCCAAGAAGCTATTATCAATATGGAAGATACAGATCTTACTTATGTAGTCGGTGATCCTCATAGTAACAATACCCTGAACTTAGCCAAACTAGCCCAATTACATAGCAAAAACGTTAGATTAATCGAATCCATAAAACAAATAGATAAAAATGATCTAATAAATATTGAAAGTGTTACGGTCACCAGTGGTGCCAGCACCCCTACTGCTCTTACCAATCAAGTCATTGATTTTCTTCAAAATTATACCGAAGAACAAGCAATTCCAGAAATTATCGACAAAATTATTTAAAGTAATCTTTTAATAATTGATACTCAAAGCTCATCTTTTTTTGGGGATGGCTATCGTATAGATGTTTTAGTTTTAGAAACTTATCATGATGATACTTGTTAAATGTATCATCGTTTTTTACTAATAATCTTGGACCAAAATAAATCTCTTTGTTACTGTAATCAGCTTTTTTTTGTGGATTGAAAACAATGATTTGATAATATTTATACTCCTTGATCAAAAGTTCATCTTCAATATGGAATTGTTTATCATTGATCCATTGTCGCATAACGTGAACATTATTATTTGGTTGAACAATAATCTGTTTGATACTTAAGAGTCTATCCATATGCTTATTTAAAATATTGATGATCGTATCTACACCCATACCTGCAATAATTATGGCATCTACATCTTGCGGTAAATGATCTAATCCATCTGCCAAATAGGTATTTATCTGATCAGTTAACATTGCTTGATCAATATTATTTTTTGCCTGCGTAAGAGGTCCTTTTTTGTTGTCACTAGCATATGCTTTTGTTACCATCTTATTTTGTATTAGATAAATAGGTAAAAAAGCATGGTCACTACCAATATCGGCGACAACCATGTCTTTTTTAACTAGTGATGCGATTGAAGATAATCTTTTAGATATCATTAGTTTTTATCCACAAAATCTCTTAATCTCTTTGATCTTGTAGGATGTTTAAGTTTACGAAGAGCCTTCGCTTCTATCTGTCTGATGCGCTCACGAGTCACATTAAACTCTTTACCTACTTCTTCCAAAGTCCTGGTACGTCCATCATATAAACCAAAACGTAATCGTAAAACCTTTTCTTCGCGTTCAGTTAAACCCATCAATACCATGTTAATCTCATCTTTTAGTAATTGATTGCTTGCATATTCATCAGGAGACATAGCATCTTTATCTTCAATAAAATCACCTAAATGTGAATCATCTTCTTCACCAATCGGTGTTTCCAAAGATACTGGATCTAATGCAATCTTTTGGATTTCTCTTACTTTTTCAGGAGTGACATTTTCCATTCTTGAAGCAATTTCTTCAGCTGTTGGATCTCTACCTAATTCTTGTACTAATTGTCTTTGTATTCGTGTCAATTTATTGATCGTTTCTACCATGTGGACAGGAATTCTAATCGTTCTAGCTTGATCGGCTATCGCTCTGGTAATAGCTTGTCTGATCCACCATGTCGCATAAGTTGAAAACTTAAAACCTTTAGTATAATCAAACTTCTCAACAGCTTTGATCAACCCCATATTACCTTCTTGGATCAAATCCAAAAACAACATTCCACGCCCTACATATTTCTTAGCAATCGATACGACTAGTCTTAAATTAGCTGAAATTAAGCGATTTTTAGCTTCTTCATCGCCTTCCTGTGATCTTTTAGCAATATCAGGTTCTTCATCAGCTGTTAATAGCGATACCCTACCAATCTCTTTTAAATACATCTTAACAGTATCATTTATCTTGGTGTAACTTGAATTCGCAAAATCAGCTTCGATGTTCATCATCTTAACAGCCGTTGTTTCTTCATCGTTATCTTCATCGTTATCATCTTCAAATATCTCAAGATCTTCTTCGATATCATCGCTTAAAATCTTATCAACATCAACTTCATCTTCGATCTCTTCAATATCATCATCTTCAGTGATCTTAATCTTTTCATCACCGAACCAATTATACAACTCGACTGAATCGGCGTCTTCCAGATCTAGATGTTCAAGAGCTTCCATTATATCTTTTTGATAAATCTTACCATTTTTCTTATAATCTTTTTTAAACTGTTCTTTTATTTCTTCTAGGGTTTTAAATAATTTCATACTTCCTCCTTCATAAGGCTTCCTTGAATACTGTTGCGCTCTTTTTTTAGTCTTAAAATTTCATTAGTTATCTTTCTTTTATCTTCCATAGCAGTCTTAAGATTCTGTTGTCTTTTCAGATCTAGTACTTGCTCATCAATCAAACTAATCTTTATCTTATTGTAGGCATCAAAGAGAGCGTTTTTGTTAAAGTCTTTTGGTAGATATTCCCAATCGATCAAATTTAGTGTTAGATCTTTTAGTTCATCATCATCGATATAACTAATAAAATCCGCTATTTCAATCTTCTCGTTTCTTCTGACATACTCCAAGATCAACATTGCTAGTTGATTGTTTTTATCTGTTGGTAAAAAGCCAATTTGCTCGATAAAGAAATTACAAGCTTCCGTATTATTGAGTAATTGCGAGAGTATTTCATATTCGGCACGTAAACGGCCGTTTATCATCTTTTTATGAATGGGATATTGGGGTCTATCTTTCAGTAGAGGTATTACTTTAGTTTCGCCTATGACCATTTCACTCAACAGACTTTGATCAAATTCTGTTAGTGTCGATAATTTTTTTAAAAAGGTCTCTTGATCAAAACGGTCTTTTAACTTTGATATCTCTTTGATAATCTCTAAAGCATACGCTTTTTTTTGTGAATAATTATGCAAATCATAATTGATACTAAGGTGATCCATTATGAATTCGATCCAGTTGTATCTTTTCACTAAGATCGCTTTTAACCTATCTACACCTTCATCGCGAATGATATCATCAGGATCTTTTTGCGTATCGTTAGCAACGATTGAAACATTAAGACCAGCTTCGTTTAATAGTTTACCATTTTTGTAATTGGCTGCTTGTCCAGCCTTATCACCATCATAACATAAAACAACATTTAGAGTTAACTGTTTGATCAATTGGATCTGTTGTTTAGTCATTGCTGTGCCTAAAGTAGCGATAACATTGCTAAATCCTGCTTTAAACAAAGCGATAACATCCGTTACTCCTTCTACGACAAACACTAAATGTTCTTTACGTGCCGTATTTAAAGCTTTGTGATAATTATAAAGAATACTACTTTTGGTATAAAGTTTCGTTTCTGTACTATTAATATATTTTGGTTCAAAACCAGCAACAGTCGTACGAGCAGTATAAGCGATCGGACTACCAAAACGATCAAAAATGGGAAAGGTGATTCGATCAGCAAATACATCGGTTAAATGATCATCATCAACCCGTGATAGATTTAAAGCAACTAGATCTTTGTCTAGATAACCTTTAGCTTGTAAAAATTTAGTTAAGTTATCTTTTGGAGGATTATAACCAATCATAAACTCTTTGATGATGGTTTCGTCATACCCTCGCTTTTTCAAATAAGCGAGAATGTCTTTACCTTGATCTGAATTAAGTTGATACTGTTGAAAAGCGATAGCTTCATTTAAGATCTTGAAATAATTCCTAGTCTGTTCATCATAGCGTTCTGTATCAAGATCATTGCTTTTTATACCTAGATCAATATTGTAATGTTCAGCAACTTTGATAACAGCATCAATAAATGATATCTTTTCAAAGTTTTGTACAAAAGTAAATACATTACCACCATTACCACATACAAAGCATTTATAAATTTGCTTATCTAAAGAAATAGACAATGAAGGATTATGGTCATCATGAAACGGACAAACAGCTGTCAGACTCTTGCCCTTTTTGATCAGCGGAATATATTGCCCAATTATTTCACTAATATCCGCTTTATTTCTAACATCATTGATCACTTTATCGCTTAAGCGAACCATCTAATCTCCTTAATACTGTAAATAGTTTTGAATATATGTTTTGACATCACTAATCGGTATTCTTTCTTGTTCCATCGAATCACGATGACGAATAGTGACCGCTTTGTCTTCTAATGAATCAAAATCAAATGTAATACAAAAAGGTGTTCCAACTGCATCGTTGCGGCGATATCTTTTACCAATACTGCCTGTATCATCATATTCACAAGGGAAATGCTTAACAAGTTCTGTATATATTTCTTTGGCTTGCTCATTAAGTTGCTTACTTAATGGTAAAATCGCAGCTTTTATTGGAGCGAGTTGTGGATGGAATCGTAATACAACTCTTATATCACCCTCATTAACGACTTCTTCATCATAAGCATCACTAATGAAAGCTAAAAATAACCTTTCAACCCCTACCGCTGGTTCAATACAATAAGGTAAATATCTTTCGTTTGTCACATTATCAAAATACTCTAAACTTTGTTTACTTTCATTTTGATGACAAGCTAAATCATAATCTGTACGATCAGCTATTCCCCAAATTTCTCCCCAACCAAAAGAGAAAGCATATTCAATATCACTTGTACCTTTTGAATAATGAGAAAGTTCTTCTTTAGTATGTTCTCTTAAGCGAAGATGATCAGGCTTTATTCCAAGATTTAACAACCAATCAAAACAAAACTTCTTCCAATATTGATACCACTCAAGATCTTCATTTGGTTTACAGAAAAACTCAAGTTCCATTTGTTCAAATTCCCGCGTCCGAAAGATAAAATTACCAGGGGTTATTTCATTACGAAATGATTTACCGATTTGACCAATACCAAATGGGATTTTCTTTCGAGATGAACGTTGTACGTTCTTGAAATTAACAAACATCCCCTGCGCGGTCTCAGGTCTTAAATATAAAGAACTCTTCGAATCTTCAATAACGCCTTGATAAGTCTTAAACATTAGATTAAATTGTCTAATATCCGTAAAATCATGAGCACCACAATCAGGACAAGCAACATTGTTATCTTTGATATATTGCATCATAGCTTGGTTTGACCAACCTGTTGGATTTACTGTATGACCACTAACATTTTCGATCAATTGATCCGCACGATGCCGGGTATTACATTTACGACAATCCATTAATGGATCAGCAAAGGTCTTTAAATGCCCACTAGCCACCCACACTTGCGGATTCATTAATATCGCTGATTGAATTTCAACATTATACGGATTTGTTTGAATAAAATGATAACGCCAGGCTTCTTTAATATTGTTTTTAAAAGCGATGCCTAAAGGACCAAAATCCCAAGTGTTAGATAAACCTCCATATATTTCAGACCCTTGATATACAAAACCATTATTACGTAAGTGATTTACTATTTTTTCAAAACTAAATTTATCGTTTACTGACATGCCTATCTCCCTTTATCTTACTATATTTATCACTATGCTTATCATTTGTCAAATCATTACTAATTAATTCTTGATCATGATCTCTTTTAGAAATTTCCAACTAGCTAAGCGCATATCGCCATACTCTTCTAAAAAACGATATAATATTTCAACAAGCGAGAAATCAAACGGTTCATAATCTTCTAATACTTTTAAATTCTTTGGTCTTGCCTTGTTTAGTAGTCGAAATTTTTTAAGATAATCAATATCATATTTAGGTTGATCTCCACCACAGTTTTGGCACACAAATCCTCCACTTGAAAGCGAAATGCTTACTATTTTAGGATTCATACAGTTACAGCAACTATCCACTTGAGGACTGATACCCATTACATCTAAAACATTACTGATAAATACCCCCAAAACGATATTATGATGACTACGATCATTTAGATACCATAACGATTCTTTCAATAACTCATAGATTATCTGCGTTATCTGAAGATCGCCATCGGTTTCTTTGGTGATATCATTAATGATATCTACCATTAGATTAGCGATCGCAATCTTCTCAAGATCATTTCTAATGTTTTTATAGGTATTAACAACTGTCACATTTTTAAGCAGACTGAGTGAAGAATCTTTAAGGTCAAAGATGAAATCAGCTAAAGTTAGTGGTGAACAAGCATAGCTGTTTTTACTATTATTTTTTTTAGCTCCTCTTGCGATCAATCTTATAGAGCCATAGGACGGAGTAATGATCGTCAATAGATAGTCATTATCCTTGAAATCACTTTGCTTAAGTACTATTCCTTCACTTTTATCATTCATCAATTCTTCTCCGTAATATACCCAAGCTCTGATAGTTGTTTCGTTTTATTACGCCAATCTTTTTCAACACGCACAAATATCTCTAAATAAATTTTACAACCAAAACGATACTCGAAGTCTTGGCGAGCTAATGTACTAACTTTTTTGATCATGGAACCATTTTTTCCAATAATGATCGCCTTTTGACTATCTCGTTCTACATAAATAACCGCATTAATGATCATAACATCATTTTTGTAGGCAATTTTTTCTACAATAACGGCAACACTATGGGGTATTTCTTCATTTGTGGATGTTAATATCTTTTCTCTTATTATCTCAGTGATCAAGAATTCTTCTGGATAATCGTGCGTTTGTTCTTTAGGATAATACATAACCCCATCATTTAAATATTTCAAAGTTACATTAAATAGATTATCGATGTTTTTTTGTTTTAAAGCAGATATTGGAATGATCTCTGCAAATTCATCGAATTTTTCCCATTCTAATAAACTATCATATCTTTGGCTTTCATTTAATAGATCCAATTTATTAACGATTAAAAAAACAGGTACGTTAGCATTCTTTATCGCTCTTAATATTTTTTTATCAGCACTATTAACCTTTTTGGTTCCATCAACAATGTAATAAATAAGGTCTACCCCACTGATAGTACTATAGGCTTGTTTATTCATCTGTCGTCCTAATTCATGTTTTGGATCATGAATGCCTGGAGTGTCGACAAAAATGATTTGATAATCTTCAGTAGTTTTGATCGCACGGATCGTATTTCTGGTAGTTTGCGCCTTATGTGTGGTAATAGCCACCTTAGCATCCATGATCGTATTTACTAACGTGGACTTACCAGCGTTTGGCTTACCAATTATCCCAACAAAACCGGATTTAAATGTCATTTTAAGTCTTCTTTACCGAATGAATAAGGTAATAGTTCTTTGATGGTCATAACCTTTGTTTGATCTTTGATCGCCAATACGATCGGCGTATCTTCATTTAATAACTCTGAAAGTACTTGGCGACAAATACCACATGGTCCAGCAATTCTTTTACCATCACTGACAATAGCGATAGCCTCAATATCCCCTTGGCGATAGCCACAAGAATAAGCCGCAAAGATTGCGCTTCTTTCACCACAGTTAGTCGCTCCATAACTTGCATTTTCAATATTAGCACCATAGAATAGTCTGCCATCTTTACATTTCACGCAAGCTCCCACATGAAAGTTTGAATATGGGGCATAAGCATTATCCATGGCTTTAAAAGCTTCTTCGATCAAATTTGTATAATCCATATTATCCTCCTATTAAACGATTTCTTTTACCTACTTATTATATCATCTAATACATCATCTTGCAGTTTAAACATCTGTTGTTCATCACTTTTGTCTATATGATCATAGCCTAATAAATGTAGTAAGCCATGAGTAAAAAGAAAGCTTGCTTCACGTATTACGGAATGATCATATTCTAACGCTTGTCTTTTGATCGCCTCAATGGAAATAAAGATATCACCAAGTTCAATTTCCTCTTGCTCTAACTCAAATGGTAAGGCATCATCTAAAGACGCAAAGCTTATCACATCGGTGATCTTGTCAATATTACGATATTCTTTATTGATCGCTTTGATCTTTTTATCACTGACAAAAATGATACTAAAACTATACTTTTTATCTAACGAAAGAAGCTGTTTGATCTTAGTGCATATTTCATTGAAATACTGACTATATTGATCAATTGATTCTTTGGTTAAGTTTACGATTGTATATTCCATGATTAAATCCTTCCGAAAGCTTCAATGATCTTTTGAACTAAGGGGTGGCGAACTACATCACTACTATTAAGCTCAATAAAGCTTATATCCTTAATATCAGCTAATATAGACTTCGCTTTGATCAAACCTGATTGACCATCTTTTAGATCAATTTGTGTGATGTCACCATTAATGATCATCTTTGATTTAAAACCAAGACGTGTCAGAAACATCTTCATTTGTAACAAAGTCGTATTTTGAGCCTCATCTAGTATGATCAAAGCATCATCTAAGGTTCTCCCCCGCATATAAGCTAGTGGTGCGACTTCAATCACTTCTTTTTCCATTAATTTGCTAACTTGTTCTATTCCCAAACAATCATTTAAAGCATCGTAAATAGGCCTTAGATATGGATCAACTTTTTCTTTTAAATCTCCAGGTAAAAAGCCTAAACTCTCTCCTGCTTCAACGGCTGGTCTTGTTAAGATAATCTTGTTAATTTCATTATTTTTCAATAAGCTACAAGCATAGACCACTGAAAGATATGTCTTACCAGTGCCAGCTGGGCCTATGACAAAGGTTATATCATAATCTTGAAATGATTTGACAAGTTTTGTTTGACCTATTGTTTTAGGGTAGATCAATTTACCATTATTTGTCCTACCAATTGGTTTATGTTGAATTTTTTGATCAATATCAACCAAATTTACTTTATGATCGATCAAATAACGGATATCTCTTTCATCAATCTCTTTACCAAGACGAATCTCTTCAAGTAAAGACTTAAATAATTGGATAACTTTTTCTGTTTTTTCTTCTGAACTATTGATAACGATCAATTTATTGTCTCTAAACGTTAAATCAACTCCACATAGTTCTTCACATAATCTTAGGTGTTTGTCGTTTGGTCCAAATAATTGTAATTCTTCTAAAACTGACAGATCATGTATTTCCCACTCTTTTGTAAGTTTCAAGCTACGTCCTCCTTGTTTTGTTTATGACCAATAATAATCGGATTTAGGACATCTTTTATTCGATATTTAATATAAGTTAGATCAAGATTATTATTGAATAACTGAATAAACTTGATCTCTATAGTATTCATGTCTATTTTACTAAATGATTTTTCAATATAAGCTAATCCTGGTTGCTCATCAAATTCCATCTTTATTATATCATTTATAAATTTTACTTTTATTAATCTAATGTTAGGAAATTCTGTGAAATAAACTTTTATCTTAAGCACAAGATTGTTATCTTCATCATAAGCAAATTGGGCTGTTGTCACAACTTGATAACGATCCTTATGATAAATTATCTCTTGTTTTACTTCTTTGTTTAAGTTTAATGTCAAACTAATTGTTGTATCATTTTCGATAATATTCATAATCAAAAGTTCATTTGTTTTATCAAAACTAACACCTTTTAGACCCTGTGTATGATTATTTAAGATGCCTCTTAACAACAAAGGTATGATACTGATAGCCCTGTTTTCATCTTGATCAATATAATAATAGCTATTAGCAATCAAACTCGATGGATCACTAACATCATTTTTTGGTAATAAGCAAATAAACTTAAAGATCTTTTCAGCTAAACTTATCTTTGTTTTTGTAAATGGATAAGTAGAATGGCTATTACGAGTTTGCATTAACATTTCAAAAGCTTGTTGTTCTTGTTTATCATTTTTATCAATCAATATTTCTGAGTTGAAATACTTATCGACTAATTTAAAGAAAACATTAGTTTGAAAATTATCCGAGTTGCCTGCAGTTGTTACGATAATTGTCTTTAGTTCAGGTAAGACCACAACGTTTTGACCAAACATACCATTCAATAAATAAGTACTTGCATTTCTTTTTACCCATACATGATATCCATAATCATATTGTCCAAAACGATCTGATACACTTACATGGTATTTAGTCACCGTTTCAATCCAATTTTGTGAAACTAGTTGTACATCATTCCATTTTCCCTTGTTTAAATACAACAATCCAATCTTAGCCATATCAACAGGACTCAAATAAAGCCCCCAGCCGCCTTTTTCTATTCCTTTTGGGCATTTATCCCAATGAACGTTTTTAATGTCTAAAGGCTTCCATAAACGATCATATAGATACTCCATCATATTATGACCAGTAATCTTCTTGATGATAGCCGCCAACATATAAGAATTCATACTATTATAATCAAACTGGCTCCCAACAAAAAACTTTAAGTTTGACGTTACATAAGCTTTTACCCAATCATCATAAGCAATACCACCTAATTCACTAAACGTAACACCAGTACTCATCGTTAATAAATGTTCAATTGTGATATCTTTAAAACGGAATCGATAAAAAGTCGGCATATCATCCGCAAAATACTTAATCAAAGTATCATTAAGATCTAATCTTTTTTCATCAATTAACATCCCAATAGCTAAACTTGTGATCGATTTAGCCAAAGAAAAAGTATAGTTCCACGTATTAAGATCATAAGGGAAAAATGGCAGATCATATATAAGCTTATTATCTTTAATGATCATTAGGCTATGAAGATTGGTGGTGGGATCATTTACTAGTTCATTGATAAACTGATTCAACTTTACACAACTAATACCAACCTGAGATGGTTTAGCTTTAGCAAACGGAATGTCATCAACAAAATCTGGAATAGTAGGCTTTTGAATAACAAAAGGAAGAATTGGCTTTACAAGAGTCCTTCTGTCTAATAAAGAATCCACCATCAATAAAGCATTTTTATGTACTCTTAAATCCACACACATCTCCTTGATCAAATGATCTATATCTTGCAAATATTATACCATACATCAAACAAAAAACCCTTATCAGGGTTTCTTATCTTTTCTTTTTGCGACTAGCTTTTCTAGCGGCTTCAGACTTCAATTTACGAGCAACGCCAGGTTTGACGTAATATTCTCTTTTACGCGCTTCGGCAAGGGTTCCGTTACGGGATACTTGACGTTTGAATCGACGCAAAGCATCATCCAAGACTTCATTTTCCTTTAATACTATTCTCGGCACATACAACCCTCCCTTCCGAACTTAGCAATGATATTATAGCGAAATGTGGTCAGAAATGCAACTAGCTATCACACATTTTTCCATAATCTCTTCACTCACTTTTCACATTGTACTATGTTTATAAAAGTAAATCAAGATAATAAAAGTGATCAACGATCACTTTTAGATATATTAATAAGCTTTATTAGTAGTTTGCCCTTGAATTAACGCAACACCACTTGTGTTGACCTAACATTAGAGTAACTACATGATAGTGCTTGTAGTGTTTGAATACTAATTTGATTTGATTAAAGCAAAAAGCAAGAAATGAACAAATCCTAGAAGAACACTTAATAATGTTCCAATAAGATATTTTGATCGAAAGTTATTATCTTTTTTCGCTTCATCAAATTGTCCATATCTTACCATCGTTTTAGCAGCAATTAAAAATCCTACACCACTTATTGAATCCATCATTCCCATAGTCAAAATCACTAATCTCTCTAATATTCCAATAACAGTACCTTCATCTAATTGAAATTCTTTGGAAATATCACTATTATCAAACATACAAATAACTTTATCAATCAAAATACTAGATGGCATCACTAATGAAAATAGAATAACAATAATTAACAAGATATTATTAACAACTCCATCTGAGAGTGCTGAGTTATTTAAATATAAAAGACAAATAATTATAACAGAAACATGAAGCAATTGATCAACAATGAATACTAAAACAACATGCGATTGATTCTTTATTCTTTTCAAGATGTATATATTCAAAGTATCAATAATAAAGTGTGTAGCAAAAACAAATAGACCTAAAGGAATGACACTTATCGATTTTGTCATACACCAGTAAATAAAAACGATTATTCCTGTATAAATCGAATCATGTTTTACTATACTTTTGTCTTTACACTTTGCCATTTTATTTGTTTGAAAATAAAAATCACCGAGAACATGAGCAAATATCATTGATAAAATCAAATTCATTTTATTACCTCATTTAGGAAAAAAATTAATGTAGTTGCATACATTCTTTCATCTCCAACTCCTTTAGAAAAGTATTTTTGAACATTTTGTCTAGAAGTCCCGATTATATTTCCGATATTATCTTGAATCCCTCTTAATACAAAATTAGAACTATTAATATACTGCTCAAAATTTTGATTTATTTCACAAAGTATAAATGGTTCAATTTCCTCACAATTTGAAAGCGAGTAATTGTTGCTTTTAGCATTCTTATAGTTGGTTTGGTGAACAAATGAATAATTTAATATGTATTCTAACAATTCCCTCTCTTTTTCATCAATATTTGTTAAATAATGAACATTCCCTTTCTGCGACATTGGATTTAACAATTCATTAACAAGTGATATACGTAATGAACTCACTCCATATATCTGTCTCAATTTGTAATACATAACGAGCATTGTATTAATTGAATTCACTAAAACTTGATTTATATTCTTCATCTGAAAAGCCACTAACTCTTTACGTGTCGAACTTATATAATCAATAGCTTCTTTCGCATTATGGTACGCTTCTCCGTCCAAAAGATTGGTACCAAAACTTTTATCCATGTAATCTAGACCACCAACTCCGATACCAGCCCTTATTTTAATAGGATATAGCAACATTTGGGCCATTCTTATGAACAAAAAAGCGGATCCAGGGCTATCGAATAATCCTTGAAATGAATCTCCTGATGAGATTTCCACTTTCTTAACTAAACTATTCTTATAAGCTTTGTTCAGGAAATCGATAATGTCTATTAGTCTTTTCTGAATATCAAAGCGATTCTCTGATTTTCTTGATTGAATAATATCTGCAATTAGTGCAATTTGTTGATTCATAATATCACCTCTTATTATCAATGATAATTCAACATGCAAAAAAAAACAACCATATTAAGTTGCTTTTATAATAAGCAACCTTATACGGTTGCTTTTCTATATAGCAACCATATTAAGTTGCTTTCTAACTCTAGTAATTTACTCAACCTTTTAAATTTAAAAAAGTTTACCTCAATTTACTGTGTTTAAAACTTGAGTTGAAATATGCAATTGTTTTTAGAACATGCAGTATAATACTTCTTTTATATGACACTCCGTGACTCCAGATCGTTTTAATAAACAAGCATAAACTAATGCAAGAAGTGGAGTGTATATTTCATAACCGTTACCCAAATCAATGTTACCATTATGTGTTCTTTTGTTTCGAAGATCTACAAATTTGCGAATACTATCTAAACTAATTTCCGGAAGCTTTTGTTTTTTTACAATCTGTTCAATGGCTTCTTTGTGATTATTATACAAGTGAAATATTCTATCTCTTAAAGTATAGTCTAAATACTGAAAAGCGTTACTAATTGTTGTTTGTTTATAAACAGCAATATCTGGATTATTTTCTTCGAATCCTATTATTGTTTGTTTTATCGTTTTTTTCAATGAGTTAATTAATATGTCATTAGAACGTTTACTCTCACCACAATGTTCATATTCTACTTCTAAAGCAATGCATAATTCTTGAACATTAGTAATACTGATTCTCTTTGCATTCTTATTTCTATCAGGTAAAACCATTAACAATGAATCTACACTATCATTACAAATATTACTTATTAAACCAGGAAGTTTATCAAATAATGTCATTATTTTAATTGTTTGATGTGATTGAGGTTTGTAAAAATCCTCATTATCAACGAAAATTTTACAAATTCCTGTTTCTATAAATTTTCCATCTTGAAGTCTCTGTTTTAAACTCAAATCAAAATTAATGTTATTCTGCTTAGAAAGTAATGCTAGCATTTTTTTAATTACTTTCATGTGCTGGTGAATTGTGATAAACTCTTGAGGATTATCAAATTGCAATTGAATAAATGATTTGAGTGAACCTAAGTCAGTAGTGTTTAAATTGTCTTCACCACCACTTTGTGAAACAGATAATATCATATCAGCCTTCTGTCCATTTATTTTTAGTTTCTTACTATGTGTATACTCCTTAAAAGGTTTGATTTCAATAGAACGAGCACCATCATTATTTACAATTCGATCTTTAATATCTTTCGAAGTATTCATTCTAAGGGCTGAAAGTTTAGGGTTATATAGAGCATTTATAATACCGCCAGAGAATGTTATGGCGTCGTACTGATTCCAATCCTTCGATAGTGCTTTAAAAAAATCTTCAGTATTTCCTTTACTTTTTATAATAATCGGAGCAAAAAAAGATTTACCAATATATGAGTGTGATTGTTTCGAAGGTTGAAACAACATAGCAATTTGATATAAGTTCTCATCACGACCATAAATGTATTTATAATACTTCTCATCATCCGTATCTGTACTCTTGATCAAGCCAGATATAGAGCTATATAATATCTCTTTATCGTCTGAAGTAGTTAAAAGATTAACAACATGACCATTTATGCTATAGGCATAACGTTGCTTATTACTATTCAAATAACCGTAAAAGTAATCAGGTATCGAACTTATCATTATATTTACACCCTTTAATTAAATGTAAGGAGGTCTTCTTTAAGATAGATTTCAAAATATGCAACCGAATACTAATAACTACCCTCGGCCTTATTCCCCTGCATCAATATAACACCACTTGATGTACCAATCCTTGTCGCTCCCGCATCGATCATAGCCATCATGTCTTCTATGCTACGTACTCCACCAGATGCTTTAACTTCAAGCTCATCTTGAACAATGCTTTTCATTAGTTTAACATCTTCAATTGTTGCTCCACCAGTTGAAAAACCAGTTGATGTTTTCACAAAACTTGCTTTAGCGCTCATAGCAGCTTTACAGGCAAGCGTTTTCTCTTCATCAGTAAGTAAACACGTTTCAATGATTACCTTTACCACACGCCCTTCAGCGGCTTTGACAACCATTTTGATATCATCTACCACCTGCATTGTATTACGATCCTTTAAAGCACCGATGTTAATGACCATATCCAGCTCATCAGCACCATCAATTACTGCTTGTAGTGCTTCATGATATTTACTATTAGATGAACTAGCACCAAGCGGAAAGCCAATAACAGTACACACTTTAACATCCGTTTCTTTTAATAATTCGGCACAGTAACTCACCCAATATGGATTTATACAAACTGAAGCGAAATCATGTTGTTTTGCTTCCAAACATAAATTCTCAATATCTGCTTTAGTAGCTATTGGTTTTAATAATGTGTGATCAATATACTTATTCAATGGTTTCATCATTTTCCTCCTGATTGTTGTATTTCCTTAAGATATCCCGTGCTGCTTTATCGTCGCCCATCCAAGGGTCATTACCGAACTCGCGAGCAAGGTAATCTTCATCACCTTTTCCTAATATTAAAATTGTATCATTGGTATTTGCCATTTCAATAGCCTGTCTGATCGCATCATATCGGTTTTCAATTATTACATACCGATCTTCTATCTCACTGGCAATCTCACGACATATATCGATGACGCTTTCATTGCGCGGATCTTCTTCTGTCAATATGATAATATCGCAATAGTCATGACTTATCTTCCCTAATATTGGTCTTTTTTTAGTGTCTCTTTTCCCAGCACTACCAAAGACAGATATAATTTTATTTCCCTTTTTGGTAATAGCTTTGGCATATTCATATATCTTAATGAATCCATCTGGTGTGTGAGCGTAATCAACGATCACATCAAATGATTGTCCCTCATCGATAATTTCTACTCTTCCTTCAATTTGTTCAATTTGTTTGACACTTTCAATAATGGCGGTCATTTCTAAACCCGATTCATATAACGCGGCAATGATCGCCAATAAATTATAGACATTGAATTTAGCTACTAAATTTGTAGAAATGGCGTAATCTTCATTAGCGTGACGCAAAGTAAAACTAGTGTTTTTAGAATCTAATCTGATATCGATTGCTTGATACGTTGCCGGATTATCGATACCATAGGTTACAACACGCGCATCTGTCATTTGTGTAAGGCGTTTACCATAGTCATCATCCACATTAATGATTGCACACTTTGAACTATCAAGTTCAGTAAAAAGTCTTGATTTAGCTTCAAAATAATTTTCCATCGTTCCGTGGTAATCAAGATGTTCATGCGTTAGATTTGTGAAAATAGCATAATCAAATTCTATTCCATCAATGCGTCTTTGATCTAACCCATGACTTGAAACTTCAATCGTAACCGCTTTAACTTCATCTTTATTCATATCACTTAATGTTTTTGACATAAATAAGATATCCGGTGTCGTTTTTCCTGTACTCATATGAATATTGTTGTATTCAATACCCATTGTGCCAATATAACCACATGTTAGATATTTGTTTAAGATACTTTTAATGGTGATCGCAATCGATGTCTTACCGTTTGTGCCAGTAACACCAAAAATCTTAAGTTTAGAAGACACATGATCATAAAACTTATCGGCTATCGATATTAAAATATCCTGTACATCAACTACTTTTATATAGACGATATCATCCACATATTCTTCAAGATCATCCGAATGAACAATACAAACTGCTCCATTATTGATCGCTTCAGACACAAAGCGATGGCCATCGTTAATCATCCCTTTAATGCAAAAAAACATTCCTTTATCTACTTTCAAACGCGAATCAGTAAATAAGTTCTCTATCTTTATTTTTGGGGCTTTATCGATTAATTTATTCAGCAACATTTCTTAAACCTCCACTATCTTTCCCAATAAATGTAAGTTTTTGTATGACGTTATATTAACATTATAAACTTTATTACGGCAAACTTCATTACTATCAATGATAATTGGTAGATAATGACTTGAGTGTCCCATCCATTTTCCGTCTTTTTCTGCTTCCATGATGATATCTACTTCTTTAGCGATAAATGTCTTTTGGTAAACTTCATACATTTGATTGGATAACTTTATTAATTGTGTTACTCTTGATTTTTTAACATCTTTACTTATTTGCTCAGGCATTTTACTAGCTACGGTCCCACTTTTTTTAGAATAAGGAAATACATGTAAGAAAGAGAAATTAACTTCTTTTATAAAAGCTATCGTCTTTATGAAATCATCTTCAGTCTCACCTGGGAAACCAACTATGACATCAGTACTGATCGAAATATCTGGTATCATCTGTTTGATAAAGCGAATACGCTCAATAAAATAAGCCGTATCATAAGGTCTTTTCATCAACTTCAGTATTTTATCACAACCAGACTGTAGTGGAATGTGCAAGTGCTTTGCTAATCGAATATCATTCTTGATCAATAAGATCATCTCATCTGTTATCTCAGTTATCTCAATAGATGAGATACGTAAACGATAGACACTGGTTCTTAACAATTCTTTGATCAAATCAGTTAAACTTGTTTGGTGGTCCTTACCATAGCGACCAGTATGAATTCCCGATAAAACAATCTCTTTATAGCCATTAGTTAATAAGCTTTTTGCTTGTTTGATTACTTTATCTGGCGCAAGTGATCTTTCAGATCCCCTTGCATAGGGAATAATACAATATGTACAAAATTGATCACAACCATCTTGAATTTTCAAAAAAGCTCTTGTATGATGAGAAAAATTATTAACATACAATTCATCAAACACTTTGTATTGTCTAACATTTTCAATCTCTTTATATTTCTTTTTATCAACTAAAGCTTTTTTTATCAATGAAACTAATTGATCTTTATGTGATGAACCAATCATTATATCAATATCTTCTATTTGATCAAGTCGATCATCACCAACTTGTACAAGACACCCAACTACGCAAATTAGTGCGTTTGGATTCTGTTTATGAGCTTGATTGATCTTGTTTCTACTTTTGGAAGAAGCCGTATTTGTGACAGTGCAAGTATTGACGATGTAGATATCAGCTTGTTCATCAAAGGATACTTCAATGAATCCTTCTGCTTTTAATGATTGAATATAGCTTTCACTTTCATAAAGATTTACCTTACACCCTAATGTTAAAATCGCAAATTTTGTCATAACTAACCTCTTTTTACCAAAGATCGCCGATAACTAGTTAACTTGGCATCTATTGAAGGTGAACATAATTTACTAGCCTGAAGTTTATCTATCACATTTAAGGTGTTTTTACTTAATACTGCTTCACTTATTGGTAATAAACGATCGATTGTAAAGTGCTCATTATTTTTATGACGATCAAATTGGAATTTGAGATAATTCACATTATCAATCATATAATATAAACTCTTGGTATATTGGCTAAATATTACATAACTATTAGAATCTTCACTTAAAAAGATTGAAGAACTAAAACCAGCTTTAAAAGGTTCAGCTTTATATTCATTTACGTCAATCATTCTTGTATCAAATTTCTTTTCTAGCTTAAAATACTGTGAAAGATCAAAAATGATCATTTCATTCTCATATAATGAATTTAATAACTCATCAAAGAAAGCGATCCTGATTGTTTTACCATTAACACTAAAGAATTTCTTAGATCGATCCTTAACCGTTAGCATTTCATTATCAATACATTGTTTTCTTTCTTGGTATTCAAAATGTTCCCAAATATCATACAGATCATTCTTTAGTTTTTCGTAGTGTTGTTCAAACGCTTCTTTATTTAAGATACTAGTATATATTATTTCCATTTTGAAAAAATCGCGATCATTATCAATCTTATGATCGATACCATATTGAACATATTTTTGTTTCATTATTTTATAATTTTCTTTAAGAAAGTTAACATTTTTATAAGTTGATATCCCTGTTTTATCAAGGATCTTTACTATTTTTTCCATACGATCATATCACCACCTAAACCAATTATACTTAATGCATAAAAAACCGCTGTTTCCGCTCTTAAGATACGCTTTCCAAGTGAATAAGTTTGATAACCCATTTTTACTAGTCTTTTTATCTCATTATCACTAAAACCACCTTCTGGTCCGATGATAAGATTAACATCTTTGTCAATCTTAATAGTACCGATATGATTAGCTTCTTCATTTTCATAAGCGATGATGTTTAATAAATCTTTCTCGTAACAAACTTCTGTTAGTTTTATCGGATCAGTAATGATAACTTTTTTAGTGCGATGCGCTTGCTCGCAGGCTTCTTGGGCAATTTTACGCCATCTTTCAAGTTTTTTTGTATGATTATCATTTAATTTAACAACAGTACGTGAAGTAATGACGGGGATAACCTTTGTAACACCCAGTTCACTAGCTTTTTGAAGTACTAATTCCCATTTATCGTTTTTGATCAAAGCCATATAAAGATTGATCTGAAATGGATGTTCACTATTATGTTCATAAATCTTATAAGGAACAGCTAAAACTTGATTTGATAAAAATTTTAGTGAACAATAATAGATAGCAGTTTCATCACTAATCAAGATATCATCATCTTTTGTCATTCTCATTACATGAGCAATATGATGCACTTGTTCGCTTGATAGTGTTATCGGTTGATTTAGTTTTATCGGTCTATCTGTAAAATACTGTTGCATGATTACTTCCCTTGATTTGCCAATTCTCTTAATGTGACCACTTCATATGGTTTCAATTTGCGTGATTGTCCAACAGCTAAGTCTTTGATCGTTAATGAACCTAATTGTTTTCTGTTTAGCCGCGTTACCGCATATCCAAAATACTCAAACATATTTTTGACTTGATGATTGCGCCCTTCACTGATCCTAATATCAAGAGTTGTTTGTTTCTTAAAGAAATCTTTGTTAGTGATCTTGATCTTAGATGGTAAAGTCATTTTGCCATCTAGTTCTATTCCTTTCTCTAAAGCCTTGATATGTTCAGTTGTCAGTATTCCTTTTATATCAGCTTCATATACCTTGGGTATGTGAAAACGAGGATGGGTCATTTCATTGGCAAAATCACCATCATTTGTTAAGATCAATAGCCCTGTTGTATCATAGTCAAGACGTCCTACAGGGAAAATACGCTCTTCACAGTCGATTAAATCAGTAACGATTGGTCGATCATGTTCATCCGCATTTGAACAGATATATTTCTTTGGTTTATTTAGAATATAATAAACTTTATTTTCTCTTTGAATAGGTTTGCCGTTAACTAAGATCTTAGCACCCTTTTTAACTTGAAAGCCCATTTCTTGGATGATAACACCATCTACTTTAACCATGCCTTTAGCTATCATCTCTTCAGCTTTTCTTCTTGATGTAATACCGCTTTCGGCAATAACTTTTTGTAATCTTACCATATAAGTCCTCCATTAATATCAGAAAGCGTCATTAAGACGCTTTGTATGATTAGTCAAATAAATTTTCACTATCAGAAAGACTATCATAATTCGGTAGATCAGGCAACTCCTTCAGACTAACCAGTTTGAACACATCAAGAAACTCCTTAGTTACACCATACAATATCGGTCTACCAGGAGCATCCGATCTTCCCAATTCTTTGATCAAATTACGCATTTGTAACTTACGCAACATCAAATCACAACCAACTCCTCTGATCTCTTCAATTTCAACTCTTGTGATCGGCTCTTTGTAAGCTATGATTGCCAATGTTTCGATCGCAGCCGATGATAATGAATTGTTTTTATTCATTTTAAATAATTTTTCAACATAAGGATGAATACTAGTCTTTGACACAAATCGATATACTTCGGCGTAGTCAACGATCTCAAAACCATGACCATCACTTTGATATTCTTCTTTTAATTCTTGTATATAAGAATCAATCTCTAAAGGAAGGATACCTACAACTGCACAAAGTTGTTCCTTTGTGATACCCTCTTCCCCTACTACATATAATAAGCCTTCAATGATCGCTTTTATCTGTTCTTTATGCATAACTATTACTCCATTTCAACCAAATTTCTTCTGCATCATTAATATGATAGATTAACTGTTGAATCTTGATCAATTCCAAGACAGCTAAGAAGGAAATAATAACTTCATCAAGGTCATAGCATTTTTCAATTAATTCAGACAATGAAAATCCCTTGTGATATTGCCCAAAATTAGCTTTGATGATCTCAACAACTTGTTCAACCGTCATTTCAGTTACTGTATTGCGTGTTTGCAATGGTTGTGATAAAGCTAAATGTCTTAAGCATCTATTCATAGCCTTCATAAGATCATAAGGATTGCCCTTAAGTTCACTTAGATCATTGTCTTGAATGATGTCATCAAACTCAAATGACAAAGCTTTTGATAATTGCTTATTTCTTTCATCAAATCTTTCATTTAATAAACTAGATATATCTTTAAAACGTTGATACTCAATAAGTCTTCTAACCAATTTTTCTTTTGGATCTTCTTCTTCATCAACAAATTTTTCCTTTATATTAGGAAGTAAGGCTCTACTTTTATATTCTAATAAACCCGCCAATTCAGACAAATATTCACCAGCAATCTCTAAATGAAACTGATCCATCGCTTCTAAAAATTCGATATATTGATTAACTAAAATATCCATATCAAGATCAAAAAGATCTAATTCCTTCTCCTTAATCAAATGGAGCATCAGATCTAAAGGTCCTGCAAATTTGTCAATAGAAACTAAAAATGTCACTTTATCACCTAGCTAATTATAACATGAAGTTAAAGCTTGATGATACAGCAACATTAATTTATAAATAAGGTTATTGGTGAAGATCGATCATCTTTTGAATTCGATCTTTTAGTTCTTGTGCTATTTGACTAGTAGACCAATCTTGATATTCTTCATAATGAATTGGTTGACAATAGATAACCTTAACTGTTTTACGGTTGAGATTACTATTAACCGGAATAAAGGCGTTAATGAGTGCAAAAGGTACAATTGGTGCTTTTGCTTTAACCGCTCCTTTTAATGATCCAGCTCTAAATTCTCCCATGGTTTGCGAGAAAGATCGTGTCCCCTCAGGAAATATTATGACATTACGTCCCCAAGAAAGATAATCACTTAATTGGTTAGACATTCTGACAGCGTCTTTTAAGCTCTCTCGCTTGAAAAAGATTACTTCCATAGCTTTATACCAACTTGATAGAAACGGTATCTTAGCGCCTTCAGCTTTACTTACAGCTGTAATAGGAACATCACAAGCATCAATAAAGATGAAAGCATCAGCTGTCCCTTGATGATTACCAACAAATAAAAAGCCATCTTGAAGAGGTACATTACCTTTACCAATAACTTCTATCTTAATCTTCATCGTCTTAACAACTCTTGCGGCAGCTTTTTTAAGCATTGGATATCGTTGATCATATGGTAATTTTTCAGCTTTTTTAGCCGAAAAATAAAGCCAAGGTAAATAAGGAATGATCTTTATCCAAAATAGTAATAAACGCATATTGATTATGCCTTTTTGAGATACTCAATGACTTTAAAATCGGTGTATTGAGTTGTAGACAATATTTCAAAGTCGTTTGGATCATATTTAGAAAGCCATGTATCAGCTGGCCAATCACCATCAACAAGTGAAATATAGAGTTTTTTACAATATGGTAGGGCTTGAGCATAGATTGATGCCCCTCCACAAATAAATATTTCTTCTTCAGTATCAGCATTATCAATCAAAAACTGTTTAAAGTCATGACAATAACTGACATTATCATCTATCAATGTTGCCTCATCTGGATAACATACAATAATCGTATGTCGATCAGCAAGTGGTTTTTTAAGCGTTTTAAAGGTAGTTAAACCCATAACTATCTTATGCCCAAGTGTTCTATCTTTAAACTGTTGTAAATCTTCTTTTAAGCGCCAAGGCATCCACCCTTGATAGCCAATTGCATAGTTTTTATCATGTGCTACGATCAATGATAACATTAAACACTCACCTTCCCTTTGATCAGTGGATATGGATCATACCCAACCAATTCAAAATCTTCATATTTAAAATCAAATATATCCTTAATATTCGGATTCACTTTTAATGTTGGCAAATTCTTGGGTGTTCTGCTTAACTGTTCGTCTACCTGAGCTAAATGATTCATATAAATATGGACGTCGCCAAAGGTATGAATAAACTCATACGGCTGCAGATCACAAACTTGCGCAATCATTGTCAATAATAATGCATATGATGCGATATTAAAAGGAACCCCTAAGAATACATCCGCACTACGTTGATATAATTGACATGATAGTTTCTTACCATCTGCACTAACATAAAACTGAAAGAAAGCATGACATGGCGGCAAAGCCATATTATCAACTTGTGCAGGATTATAAGCCACCACTAAATGTCTTCTTGAAAACGGATTCTCTTTAATATTTTTGATTAATTCACTAATTTGATCGATCCCTGAGAAATCACGCCATTGTTTACCATATACAGGACCTAGTTCACCATGCTTAGCAGCGAATGCTTGATCAGTTTTTATTTTTTCTACAAATTCATCTATCGTTTCATTTTGGTAATCATCAGTTTTTTGAAACTTAGCGTATGGCCAATCATTCCAAATACGAACATTTTGATCAACTAATGGTTTAATGTTGGTGGAACCAGTTAGAAACCATAATAGCTCAACTAAAACCGATTTAAAATGAATCTTTTTAGTCGTCAATAAAGGAAATCCTTCTTCAAGATTTACTCTAAATTGATAGCCAAAAGTAGAAATCGTTCCTGTGTTGGTTCGATCTAGTCGTTCACTACCATTTGCTAAGACGTGTTTACATAATTCCAAGTATTGTTTCATTTTATCACCATTACTATTATACACAAATAACCAATCAAATATAACCGCTAAGCTTTTAATCTTTCAAAATCGATATTTTTTCCGCAATGACATCACAACTGTAAAATTTATTCTTTTCCTTTGTGATAAAATTATTCGCTTGCAAACGACCTTTGATACCTATGATCGTATCAACTTTACATAGATCCAAATATGATTGCATCGTATTCTTCCACATTATTATTTGAAATAGATCATTTACTATTTCCTGATTGTTTAAAGTTCTTTCAACTTCAATCAATAATACGGCCATTTGATTGTTGTTACCAAACTCTTTTATTACTGGCTCCTCTAACACCTTACCTACTAGAACAACTTGATTTAACATAGTAAATCCTCCTTTTGTTCATATTATGAAAAAAAGAAGGATCACTTGCAAAGTATAAAAATGGTATTTATTTGGGAGTTTGTCCCATATGTATAAATAAAACAACAATATTTACTGATAAAATGCATTAAAAGCTTTTTGGTCCTTACTTAACCGTCCAACCAAGCATTTGCATCACAAAAGCGATCAAAAGCACAATAAAAGCTATTCCATATAAAAGCTTAACAACATCAAACGTCTTTTTACGATAGATGAAGAAATCTTCTGTACATTCTGCGATGATCGTCTCAAATGCATGATCGATTATTTCTTTGGTACGCTCTTCACTAACATCACCACCAAGTTGTTCTTTGATCGTTTCACTATAAAGTAATGAAAACATCTCGTAGGCCTGTGGAGTTCTTTCTGTTTTTTCAATTTCAGTGCCGCCACTGTAACGTAAAGAAGCTGAAATTTTCGTTTTTACACCATACTGTGCATTTTCAATTATTGTTTGAATGATTTCTTGTTCAGCTGGTGAAAATGATCTTTCTTCCATATTTATACCTCTGTGTTTCTAATTTCAATCAATGAATGATTATCAAGTTCAAGTCTTGGTAATGTTTCTTTAATTATAGAGAAATCTATCTCATTAATCAATTCGATACTTTTAAAGATATCAAGATCATCAAACATACTTCTAACATAAGTTATACCTATTTCATTGATATTGTTAAACATGCGAACTGCGCGACCATAATATCTTCTTTTTAGTTGCTTCAAGAGTTTCTCTGAGATCAAATTCGTTTTGATGACTTGCATTTGTTGTTCAACAATCTTCTTAAATGTGGGTACATCATCTGTTTCATTATAGAACATCAATAATGCGTAATCTTTGGCAAGATCGACATCGTAACCAAAGTAATCAGTTATAACACCACTATCTAACCAATCTTGATACTCTGGGTTTAATCCCGTAAAATACGCTTCTAATAAGAACCGCAAAGCCCACTCAGCTTTTGATCGTTCAACGCTGTTTTCCTCAATCACTTTTAACTTATAAGCGATACAAACCTTGGTCTTATTAACCTCCATGGAGATGATCTTATGATCATTGACACATGAAATCGGTTCTTCATATTTAATCCTTTTTAAAAAGCGGTATTCACTAAATTCTTTTCTTGCTTGATTATCTCTTACGATATTAAAAATCTTCTCTGGATCTTCACCAGTCACGATCACTAATCGCATATTCTTTGGGGCGTAATTTCTTAAATAACTGTCTGTTAAATTTGCTAAGGTAATATCACTAATTGATTCCTCACTACCAACAATATCATATTTTAGTGGGAATTCATGATATAAAGACTTTAATGCTTCCATCATTAAACGATGGTCTGGCATCTGTTTGTACATTAATAATTCTTGAGTAATGATCCCCTTTTCTTTTTCTACTGATTCTTCATCAATATTTAATTGTTGAACAAAATCAAGCAGTAAAGATAATGGTTCACTAATGTCTTTATTGCCGGTATTAAAATAATAGACAGTCTCATTATAAGAAGTAAAGGCATTTACGTTAGCTCCCATTGCTGAAAAAGCCGTCATAACATCTTTGTTACTATCTTCAAACATCTTGTGCTCAAGAAAATGAGCAGCACCACATGGTACCGAGACGATTTTATCACCGTCTTGTTGCTGAAAATCTAAGGAACCATATGGAACGGCAAATAAAGCACTAGACGATACAAACGCTGGTTTATAGATAAGTGTTACCTGTAACCCATTTGGTAATGTTTCTTCAAATAGTATTTCATTGAATTTTTCGTTAACGATCTTATTCATCTTTATCACCTTTTTTCTTCAGGATAAATGTTGTATTTAAATGTAAGCTATTAAATGCTTGTTGGATATCTTTCCTTGTTGTCGTTTCTATTTTTTCGATTGTTTGTTGATAAGATTGATCATTGGCGGCTAAATGGTTCAAATAAGCAAAATTCAAGATAGCATTTGCATTGTCAATGATGCTTCTAACACTATTTATCAACAGTTGCTTAGCTGATTGAAGTAGCTCATCACTAAATGCATTGTTTTTAATATTTTCAACTTGTTGTTTGATTAATTCTTCGGTTTGTTCAATATTTTTATAATCCATGCCTGTATTGACGATCATCACTCCATCAAAACTTAACAAAGATGAAGAGATACTATAACACAAACTACGTTTTTCACGTACTTCCATAAACAATAATGATACTGGTAATTGGCCTAGCATTGCTGTTGCTAATTTTAATGGCCAATACAGACGATCATTAATTGTAATATCAGTATTATAGATCATCATTAACACTGTTTGTTCGATATTTTTCTCTACGATATCTCGTTTTGGTCGATCAGTAGTAAAAGTATAATAGCTTTCATTGATAGTTGTTCGTTTTACAAACGGAAGATATGTCTTGCATAGATTTTTGGCTGTTATCGTTGTTATGTTACCCACAAGGCCAATTGTTATCTGATCATTATTGATCATACTTTGGTATTCTGCTTTTATATCATCTAAAGTGATCATCTTTAACACTTCAAGACTTCCATTAATGTCAATTGCTAAAGGTTGCCCTTTGCCTGCAATGCTTAATGCAAGTTTGGAAGCATATTCACGCGGCTCATCTTCTATTCTTAATAATTCATTAGCCAATGATTCTTTGGCCTCTTTAAATACAACCTCATTTAATAAGGGTTGAAAGATTATTTCGTTGATAAAGGAAAACTGTTGGGTTAACAAGTCTTCATCACTAAATTTGGTATCGATTACTCGTATCCCAAATCTTATCATCGCTCCTTTACCATAACCAGTACACCGAATTGATAAATAAGCTCCATATAAATCATCTAAGGCTTCATTCATCTTCTGCTTTGTATCATACTTAAAACAACGATCCTGCATCATAAGTGTTAACAATGACCTTGTCGTTGCATTTTTTTCGTTTACTTCAGCTAGAAATCTTATCTCTAAGCTTAGATCCTTAAATTTATCTGTATTAACAACATATAGATCAATGTTGTCACTAAGTATTGTATGTTCCATATAACCTCCGACTGCAATTGATTATATCATAACTAATAAAAAGTTCCTATTAAGGAACTTTAATCGATTTTTTCAATAAAGACATCTCTAGGTTTACTACCTTGAGATGGGCCAATCATTCCCCGTTGTTCTAACACATCAATCAAACGAGCAGCGCGGTTATAACCAATACCAAATTTTCTTTGCAGTAATGAGGTTGAAGCTT
>CAYNYC010000001.1:4488-29899 GCA_964401415.1 uncultured Erysipelotrichaceae bacterium | reverse complement strand
TAATCAACGACTTCGTCATAAAGCGGATCAGCCGAAAATGAATTAGAGAATCCATCTTGATCATTATCCAATTCTTCTAATCTTATAAAAGCATCATCAAATTTAGGCTTCATCTGTTTAGAAGTAAATTCAGCGATCTTACTAACTTCATCATCACTAACATAAACACCTTGTAATCGAATACTTGTTGGTTCGCCAATTGGCCAATATAACATATCACCATTACCTAGTAAACGTTCAGCTCCTACCGTATCAATGATCGTTCTTGAATCTATGCCACTACTTACCGCAAAAGCAATTCTACTAGGAATATTTGCTTTGATAATACCAGTTATTACATCAGTACTTGGTCTTTGTGTCGCAACAATAAGATGTATTCCTGCCGCTCTTGCAAGTTGTGTGATCCTTTGAATGCTTTGTTCAACATCTTTACCAACGGTAGACATAAGGTCAGCTAATTCATCGATGATAACGACAATTCGCGGCATTGGACTCAATTTCTCTTCAGGATGTACTTGGAGGTATTCGTTGTAAGTCGCGATGTTTCTTACTCCAACTTTAGAAAAAACTTCATAACGATTTTCCATATATTCAACGATGACTTTCAAAGCCCGAGAAGCATCATTACTATCATTGATTACCGGTCCAATTAAATGTGGTATATTGTGATATTGTGTAAATTCCACTTTTTTAGGATCGATCAATAACAGTTTGACTTCATCAGGTGTAGTTCTTAGTAACAAAGTACAGATCAATGCGTTGATACAAACTGATTTACCACTACCTGTGGCTCCTGCGATTAATAAATGTGGCATCTTATCTAAATGACAATAAACTGGTTTGCCCATTAAATCTTTACCTAATACAAACATGATCTTACGACTTTGTAATTCCTCAGGAATAGCACTCATTAATTCATACATTCTAACTGGTATCATTTCAACATTTGGAATCTCAACACCAACCGCGTTACGACCTGGAATAGGAGCTTCTATTCTAATACTTTTAGCAGCCAATTCCATCTTGATGTTATCTTGTATTGAAACAATCTTACTAATTTTAACATTAGTATCAGGTTTGATCTCAATTTTTGTGACTGAAGGTCCGACATTATTTCCAATCAGATCAGCATTAATACCAAATTCTCTAAGTATTTCAAGCAATCGTTTTGATTTTTGATCAGCAGCTTTATTATTAACAACAGAACTTTTTCGATTAGTAACATTATCTAAAAGCGCATTAGTAGGTAGTGTGTAGTTAGGATTAATACTGCTGGTTGCCGCAGAAGTAGTTTTAACATTCTCACTAACATTGTTATCATTTGATTTTACTTTTACTCGATCGGCTTCAATAAAGACAGTCTTTTTAGGTTTTGATTCATTGATAAAATCAAAAGCCGATTTGCTCTTAAAATCATCATTTGAAACAATCTTATGCTCACTTTTTCTTTTAAACATTTCTTTGATCTTACTAAAGTCTAATAAGAAAAGAAAGCTCAATAAGACTAAGGCGGCTAAGATAACATAAGTACCATTTTTAGCGACCAAAAGAGATGTAATAGAATACAAAAAAGCTCCTATCAATCCACCATAGGTATTGATTGACTTAGTAAAGATATCAGTGCTTACTGATAAATATTCTTTGATTACATTAAACCCAATTAGATCATTAGCTCCTAATATTGCTTGCCATAAAGCAAAAGCCGAATAAACGATCATGAAAGAAATAGATATCTTTAGTATCTTGATATTTTTCTTTCTTAAAAATAACAAGTAAATCGAAACAGCTAACATTACTCCATAAATGATAAAATCATAATTACCAAAAATAAATTTTATCAAGTTTGTTAAGAAAATACCGATCAATCCATAACGTTGAAAGCCAATTATCGTAAAAGCTGCCAAGAAGACAGCACTTATTGTAATGTATATATCTCTTTCAATTTTTTTGGGTGGGGTTTTCTTTTTCTTAGACATCTTGACCTCCAATTAGTCAGTTATATTAATTTCTACGATCGTTGGTAAGATCATCGGTCTTTTACCAGTTTCTTTTAATAGATAACGTGTTATTCGATCTTTAGCTTCCATACGAACAGCCATATTCTCAAAACGATTAGCTGCTACAGCTTCTTTGATCGTATCTTCTAGTATAATACCTACTTCTTTAACAATATAGTCAGCATCTTTTAAATATATTAAACCCCGTGATTGAACATCAGGACCACCGATAACTTCTTTGGTATTGAAATTGATCAAGATACCAACAATAATGGCGCCATCTTGTGATAATACCTCGCGATCTTTTAAGACAAAACTACTGATATTGGAATTATCATTACCATCGATCATAACATCGTTAAGATCGATCAGATCGGAGGTGGTTTTCAAAAATCCATTTTCAAAGGTAGCGATCTGTCCGTTATCTAGTACAACGATATGATCAGCACGATAGCCCATATCTAGAGCAATATTGGCATTGTCGACTAAATGGCGGTACTCCCCTTTTACTGGTACGTAATATTTAGGCTTAAACAAATAGATCATCATCTTAAGATCTTCACTTGCGGCATGAATTGAATATACCTTATGACTATCTAATGCGACTACTTTTACATTTTCTTTATACAGTTCATTAACCGTATTACTGGCTTCAACCTCAAGTGTATCTCCACTTGGTGATCCGATAATTACTGTGTCAGTCTCATCTAATGTTACCGTTTCATCTTCACCCATCGCAATCTTCATCATGATCCTAAAAACACTTGGTCCATTACCAGTTACTAAAACAATGATATCTTCAAGATCGTTGTTAAATTTACTCTTTGGTAAATCTACTTTTGATGGAATCTTGTAATATCCAAGTTTTTCAACCAAAGTCAATAAACTTCTTAGTCCTTCATCATAGATAAAAAGACGTTTACGATATTTATTAGCTAATTCAATGATTTCAATGATGCGATATAAATTCTGTTCATACGCTGTAATAATGATACGACCTGTGGCGTTCTCAACATGTGATTCTACTAAATCTGTAATTCGATGATTAGGAGCTGTATATCCCTTGTTGTCGGCTGAATTTGATTCACATAACAAAGCGAAAACACCTTTTTTACCAATTTCAGCAAATTCTGAGACATCACTAGCGAAAGATGCCAACTTAATATCAGAATCAATTATAAATTCACCACAATATACAATATATCCATGGCTTGTCGCAATCGCCAATCCAAAACCATCCATGATTGATGTAGTAATACCGAATGTTCTAACATCGATCTTGCCGATTTTCAAATTATCCGATCTCTTTATGATTCTTATGTCATATTTATCAACACCCATTTTCTTCATTTCGTGTTCAATGACTGCGGCTGTTAGTGGTGCCGTATATATTGGGATATTTATCTGCTTGATAAGATATGCAAGCGATCCTAATACATCATCGTGGGCATGAGTGATAAAGATAGCTTTTATCCTATCTTTGTTTTTTTGTAAATAACTAAAATCCGGAATGATCATTTCAACACCAAGTTGTTCATTCTCCGGATATTTTAATCCAGCTTCTATTAAAATTATGTCGTTATTGATTTCGACGACGTAAAGATTTTTTCCATCCTCGTCTAAACCACCTAACGCAAAAAGGCGGATATTGTCCATTTTAACCTCCATTTTCTTTCTTATATTATACTCGTTTTACAACTTGTATTCAATTAAAGCGTTATACACGTCTTCCATTTAAAGACCATGTTTTAGCCTCGGTAATCAAAACATCAACTATCGTACCAATTTCTACCTGATCAGCTGTAAAATTGACTAACTTATTAGTATCAGTGTAACCACTGTAGACTTCTTTATTTTTCTTGCTAAAACCATCTACTAAAACTTTGACAGTTTTATTCAAATACGCTTCGTTCTTCATTTTAGCATAATAATCTACTTTTTCATTCAATATGCTCAATCTTCTTTGTTTTTCTTTATGATCAACATTATCTTCCATCTTCGCAGCTGGCGTCCCAGAACGTGCTGAATAGATAAAAGTATAAGCATTATCAAACTGACAATAATCATATAGAGCTAAAGTGTCTTCAAACTGTTGTTCAGTTTCATTTGGAAAACCAACAATTATATCAGTAGAAAACGAACAATTAGGGATCAATGTTTTCAATCTATCATAAATCTCTTTATATCTTTGAATGGTATATCTTCTACCCATTATTTTCAACATCTCATCATTACCTGATTGAACAGGTAAATGTAAATAAGGCATAATATTGGGGTATTTTGCCATTATATCAATTGTCTTATCAGAAAAATCCATTGGATGACTGGTTGTAAAGCGAATTCTGGGGATATTGGTCTTCGCAACCTCTTCTAATAAATGACTAAACCCATCTTCATAATCTAAATCTTTACCATAAGCATTCACATTTTGACCTAACAACGTTATTTCTTGGTAACCATTTAATTTAAGTTCTTCAACTTCTTTGATGATATCTTCGATCAACCTTGATCGTTCTTTACCTCTAGTATATGGAACGATACAATAAGTACAAAACTTATTACATCCATAAATGATATTTACCCATGCTTTATGTTTGATAAAACGATCAGTTGGTATACCCTCGATTACTTCCCCTTCTTTAGAGAAAACTTCAATGACCCGTTCATGAGTAACCATCACTTGATGAAGTAATTGTGGTAATCGATAAATGTTATGGGTACCAAATACAAGATCGACTTGTGGATATTTATCGATCAAAAGTTGAATTACTTCTTCTTCTTGTGCCATACATCCACAAAGCGCGATGATCAAGTCAGGATTTTGTTCTTTAAACTGCTTAAGATATCCGATTTCTCCAATTACTTTGTCCTCAGCATTTTTACGAATAGCACAGGTATTCAAAATGATCATATCCGCGTTTTTTTCATCTTCGATCATCTCAAAACCCATCTTTTTCATTATACCAACGATTGTTTCTGAATCACGTTCATTAGCCTGACAACCATAAGTTCTCAGATAACAGGTTTTACCTTCTCCAAGATTAGCTAATTGCTTGTCTAAGCTAAAAAGATCACGCTGAATCTTCGTTTCATGGATTGTTCTTTTACGGGCGTCGTCTAAGGACGGAAATTTATTATTCTTCATAAATTCATAAAAAACCAAGCTAGTGCTTGGTTTATTGTGATATAGCTCCTACAGGACATGTCGCGACACAAGCCCCACAGTCAATGCATGTTGCTTCATCAACGAAGGCCTTACCATCATCTTGCATCGTGATGGATTCCACCGGACAAACCCCTACACAAGCTCCACAACCAATACACAATTCTTTATCTACTCTTGCTGGCATATCAACAATCCTCCTTATAACGTGAACATTATACCAATCTAAATCATTAGTTTCAACCAGTTTTAGTAAGGTCTTATCTGAATTCGTTTAATATCGACTGCTTTTTTGTCATCAATATCGATAATAACTCCACAAAACAAGGCCGGACCGATAGCGATTTGATAATGGGTTCGCTCATTGAACAAAACATTACGAAAAACTTCATCAATATCTCTACCTAATATACTCTCATAAGCACCACACATACCAACATCACTAATAAAAGCACAACCATTAATCAATCGTTCATCGGCTGTTTGTACATGAGTGTGCGTACCTATAACAGCTGAAACAAGCTCGTGAAAGTAATGAGCAAATAAAATCTTTTCACTTGTTGTTTCTCCATGAAAATCAACGATATATGGAATATCTAAAAGTGGTATATTACCAAATACTTCAAATGGATCTTCAACATCTCTTTCCATAAACGCTTGGCCCATCAAATTTACAATGCCAATCTTCTGATCATTAACTGTAAAATATCTTATTCCACTTCCTTGATCATTAGGCATCATATTTAACGGTCGGATAATTCGCGGATCATCAATGATGTCATAGATGCTTGCTTTTGCATATGTATGATTTCCCATAGTGATTGCCTCGATGCCGTATGAAAGAAGCTCATGGAAAATTTTGGGAGTTAACCCTTTTCCATGAGCTGCGTTTTCGCCATTAGCGATCACAAAATCAATTTTGTGTTCTTCTTTTAATAGTGGTAGTTGTTGCTTGACGATCTTTCGACCACTTTCTCCAACAATATCACCGATAAAAAGCACTCTTAACATCTATTTGGCAGTCTCTTGAGCACGTGTCTCTCTGATGACCGTTACTTTAATCTGACCAGGGTATGTCATTTCATTTTCAATCTTCTCTTTGATTTCCCTAGCTACTCTAAAGCAACCAATATCATCTAGTTTATCTGGTATAGCCATAACTCTGATTTCTCGACCAGCTTGAATAGCGTAAGTTTTTTCAATTCCTTCAAAGCTATTAGCGATCTCTTCAAGTTTTTCTAGTCGATTGATATAGTTTTCCATTGATTCAAAACGCGCACCAGGTCGAGCAGCACTTAAAGTATCAGCCGCTCCAACTAAGGTCGATATGATCGATTTAGCTTCTTCATCACCATGGTGAGACATGATCGAGTTTATGACTGTTGCGCTTTCACCATATTTCTTAGCGATCTTAGCACCAAGTTCAACATGACTTCCTTCAGCTTCAAAGTCAATTGCTTTACCAATGTCATGTAATAAACCAGCTCTTTTCGCCAAATTCTGATTCAAACCTAATTCAGCTGCCATAATACCAGCTAATGAGGCAACCTCTATACTATGTTGAAGGGCGTTTTGACCGTAACTGTAGCGATATTTCAAACGACCAACCAAACGGATTATCTCACGATCCATCTTGCCTAAGCCAAGATTAAAGATTGTTTCTTCTCCTGTTTTTCTGACGGTCTCTTCTAATTCTTCCGTTACTTTCTTAACAACTTCTTCAATTCTACCTGGATGAATACGTCCATCTCTGATCAGATTCTCTAAAGCTTGCTTAGCGATCTCTCTTCTGATTGGATCAAAGCATGAAACTGTGATCGTTTCAGGAGTATCATCAATGATTAGATCAACGCCAGTTGCCTGTTCGATCGCTTTGATATTTCGACCTTCGCGACCAATAATCCGGCCTTTCATTTCTTCACTTGGTAAAGCTACAACAGAGACTGTTCTTTCTTGTGTTTCTTCTTGAGCATATCTTTGTATAGCTAAACTAATGATATTGCGAGCATTTTCTGAAGCCCTTGATCTCGCTTCTTCTTCTTGTTCCTTAACATAAACTGTAATTTCATTTTGAATCTTCTTTTCGACTGCTTCCATTAACTCTTTACGAGCATCATCAATACTCATCGATGCTATTCTTTCAAGTTCTGTTAAAAGTTCAGCCTTTTTATGCTTAAAATCTTCTTCCATCGTTTCCAGTACATTAAATTTTTCGGTTAATTTTTTGTTCTTCTCTTCGAACTGTTTCTCTTTATTTGTTAAAACTTCGTCACGGAAATTCAAGGTGTCTTCACGACGCATTAATTTAGCATCAAGCTTTTGTGCTTCTTGCTTCTTTTCCTTTATTTCCTTTTCCGCTGCCAGTTTCATTTCATAAACTTGCATACGGGCATCTAGTGCAGCTTCACGAGTAATATTCTCAGCTTTATCAGTAGCCTCAGTAATAACTTGTTTTGCTTGTTCCTTAGCTTTATTTAACCCAGCTCTAGACATTACCATCATAACGATGATACCTACAGCCAAACCTACTATACCAGACAAGATGGGTATCAAATATTCCACAATAATACCTCCATGTCTTTAAAGAGAATTTTTCACTCTCTTATATATTACCTAATTTTTGTCATTTTCACAATTACTTTGTTACAAATAAGAAAAAAACGGAACGATCATTCCGCTTTTTGATACATTTTTGCTCTTATTTCTTGAGCTAGATGATCAGCAATTTCCGGATTAGCTGTCAAATAAGCTCTAACAGCTTCTCTACCCTGACCAATCTTTTCTTCATTATAAGAAAACCAAGCTCCGCTTTTTTGAATAAGATTATAGTCAACCGCAAGATCGATTATCTCACCAATCTTTGAAATACCAATACCATACAAGATTTCAATCTGTGCTGTTTTAAACGGTGGAGCAACTTTATTCTTAACGATTTTCACATTAGTTTTATTACCAACGATCTCTGTACCGTTTTTAATGGCCTCACTACGACGAATATCTATTCTGATTGAAGCATAAAACCTTAAAGCTCTACCCCCACTGGTTGTTTCTGGATTGCCAAACATTACCCCAATCTTTTCACGTAATTGATTGATAAAGATAGCTGTACATTGACTTCTATTCATAATACCTGATAGTTTACGCATAGCTTTAGACATTAATCGCGCTTGAAGACCAATAGAAGAATCAGCCATTTCTCCATCTAATTCAGCTTGTGGTACTAAGGCAGCTACGGAATCGACAACAATTAGATCTACAGCGCCACTTTCAATCAACATCTCAGTAATCGATAAAGCATCTTCCCCACTATCTGGTTGTGAAAGGATCAATTCATCAATATTGACACCTAATGCTCTTGAATACATAGGATCGATCGCGTTTTCAACATCGATAAACGCAGCACGGCCCCCATTTTTTTGTACTTCAGCAATCGCATGTAATGCTAATGTAGTTTTACCACTTGATTCTGGCCCATATATTTCAATGATCCTCCCTCGTGGATAGCCTCCCACACCCAATGCATAATCAATAGCTAAAGAACCACTACTGATCGCATCAACTTCTACATGAGCTCTATCACCAAGTTTCATGATCGAACCTTTACCAAATTCTTTCTCAATCTTTTTTATTGTTTCATCTAATAACGCGTCATTATTTCTCGATGCCATAATTGATACCTCCCCTATTAAGATATATATTCGTTTATTCTTTTCCTAAAATAACTAATAATCTTTCAACAGTCAAATTGATTATATCATTTCTGATCTGAAAACGTGAACCATTTAATTGATCTTGGAATTCATATAAATCTTGATCATACACGATAGTACTAAAGACCTGACCTACAGCTTTATTTTCTTGAGTTAAAGGTCCAGCATTACCAGTAAAACTAACCGCGATCCTTGATTTAAACTGCTTTTGACAATTCAATGCCATAGCTTTAGCCGTTTGTTTACTGATCGCTCCATATTTTTCAATAATATTTTTATCAATCTTACCAACATCAACTTTGATTTGATCAGTGTAAGTAACAAGCGCTCCTAATAGAATCGCTGAAACACCACCATATTCAGTAAGTTTTGCCGTGAATAAACCTCCAGTTAAGCTTTCCATTGCACTTATTGTTAATTTTCGCTCAATTAGAAGATCAACTAGTTTCTCCATTTATTTAGATTCCAATAAAACATCTTTGGCTTGAATAAAGTAAGACACTCCACTCATGATTGAAATAAAAGTCGCAAACCAGAAAATAAAATCAGCTACAGCTAATCGATAAAGTTCAAATGGTAGATTATTCAATAAGATAACAATAATAGCAACCATTTGTAAGACTGTCTTCAATTTGCCTAAAGGTCCAGCCGCCATTACCTTACCTTTCGCACTTACCATCATTCTGATCGCATCAACGATCGTATCACGCCAAATCATCAATAACACTCCGACAACAGGAACGATGCCATTTACGGCTAACATGATAAAAACAGTATTGACTAAAAGTTTATCCGCGATTGGATCGATAAATTTGCCAAATGATGTTATCATATTATATTTTCGAGCTATTTTACCATCTAGAAAATCAGTAAAACTAGCTACACAAAATAAAGCTAGAACGATAAGGTTTTTTATTGGTAATGTCACGTATTGAATCTGTAGATGACCAAGCTCAATACCAAACTGAGCATATGGAAACAACATTACCAAGACAATGATGGGCACAATGATGATCCGTACAAGTGATAATTTATTAGGTAGATTCATTTTATTCTCCTTCAAAAATGAAAGTTAGCTTAAGTCCAGTATTCCAATTAGCAATGCTTTCATCTAAATTCAAAATTTCACCATTAACATAAATAGTATTCCCGTTCATTCCTCCAAGATTGATCATAACTTGGCCATCTAAAGTAGCTGGATACAGTATTTCAATCATTGAATCCTTTTTGTATATCTTACTAGCTGGATTATCGGTAACAACCCCATCATAAGACACTTTTACCCATGTATCTCTGCCAAATTCAACCTTAATAGCCACTGTTTCATCTGTGATCCATCCTAAAACACGATAAGTTCGTGTATCAATTGGTGATAGGGTTATTTTGCTTAGCGATGGTTTTTCATCCTCAATTTCATCAGGTTGTTCATCCTCCTCGTCGATTGGTTCTACGATTGGATCACTTTGAGGATACTCAGGTTCTGGGTTGAGCCATTGTGGTAAGATATAGACAAAGAAAACTGATGTTAACGCCAACAAGACTACCACAACAACAATGATGAGTGATACTGCTGGTATATCGAGATTCTTGTTCAATGATGCATTCAGTTTATGAACTTCAACTTTTCTTTTGATCGATTTTTCTGATTCTTCTTGGGTTTCAATCTTACTCAAGCGTTTAGTTTCATGGAAATCATCGATAGATTGATCTAGTTGTTCGCGATACTGTTCAAAATCAACGCCTAAAGCATTACAATAAAATCTAATATAGTAACGAAGATATGAAATATCATGATCGAAATATGTCACGTCACCATTTTCAATAGCCTGAAGACGATCAATTACAATCCTAGTACGATCACTCATTTCTTCCAAAGAAAAGCCCTGATTTTCTCGAGCTAAGCGAAGTTCTTTACCGATTTCTTTCATGAAACACTACCTTTCTTCTTTACGTATTATATCAAAGTATATTATCATTGTAAATTTAATCAAATATCAACAAATCTAGTAAAAATATACCATAAATAAAGGTTAATTGTTAAAGATAAAAAAAGGAATTTTCATTCCTTAGTTTTTGACACTCTATAAGCCATGTTCTGTTCTTATCTTTCGATAAGTGGTAATCATTTATCTACATCTATTAGATGTTCCGAAGTCATTTCTTTTCACGACTATCGAATTCCCCTACCAAATTTGGGTTTCTCGCTTGCGGGGTTTACCTCGTTCCACTCTACCAGTTTCCCAATAGACTACGTCACTGTGGCACTTTTATAGGCGCCATCCATAGTTGCCCTTAGGATTTAGCCAGCCGTCAGCCAAGACTGCCAAGATTTATTTTTTAATCTTGCACAAACACTACTATCATCGCAGATAGTGCGAGCATGGACTTTCCTCTACTCCATTAAGAAGCAGCGATTACCCAAGTGTCAATAATTTAAGTTTTGTCAGCTTTGTCTATCATCGCTTCTAAGCGTGATATTCGTTTTAAGATATCAGATGCACTAGATGTTGTACTACTTTCATGAAATTTCAATTTAGCTTCAAGTTCAACGATATAAGATTTTAAAGCCACGTTATTTTGTTGAAGTAAAGCTATTTCATTTTGATAAGACTGTAGTACTTCTTCTGTCTTTTTGTAATCTGAAATGATGATATCAAGAAAAGCATCTACCTCTTCAGCTGAATATCCTTTAAAATCAATCGAAAACTCTTTATCATAAATCATCTGTGGATTTAAGCTGAACTTTTCATTCATTTTCATCACCCTATTTATTGTCGCAAATTAAACCCAAAAAAGCAAGTTATAAAACTCTCTTTAGAATTTATTAAGGATCTTTTAAGATTATTCAATAAAGCCACAATTCTAAGCAGTTTGTTGCACTTTATCCAAAATATTGTATATAATGAAGCGGGTGATATAATTGGTAAATTATCCAACACCAAAAAATAAGATTAAGCATCAAGATATTAGAAGATCAACCATAACGCAATATGGTAAACGCGGTATGTCTTTAGAAGATGACATAAATGCGACTAATGCCTATTATCTAAACATTGCAAAAGCTGTGATACATAAAAAACCAACACCGATTCAAATCGTAAAAGTTGATTACGCCAGTCGTAGCACTGCTAAGATTACTGAAGCTTACTTCCGCAAACCAAGTACAACTGATTATAATGGTGTATATCGTGGTAAAGCGATTGACTTTGAAGCTAAAGAAACAGCTTCATTGACATCTTTCCCGCTGAAGACCATTCATAAACATCAGTTAATTCACTTGCAAAATGTACTCAAGCAAGGCTGTCTTGCTTTCGTTTTGATCAAATTTACTGCATACGATAAAACATTTTTGATCAAGGCAGAGGACATTATCCGCTTTAATAAAGGATCCAAAAGATCCATCCCATATAAATGGTTTGAAGATAATGCTTATCTTATCCCATTTGGGTTAACACCACCAATTGATTATTTGTGTATAATAGATACTCTCTACTTCAAAGGAGAATAAAATGAAAAAGTTGAATATTAAGAATGTCTTCACTAAAAATAATAGTGATAAAAAGAAAAAATTTAGTCTTAAAAGATTACTTTTAAATGTCGTAATCGGTATAGTTGCTGTTGGCTTAATCGGTGGAGTTGGGTCTTTGATCTATCTCAAGATAACGATTGATAATGCCCCAACTTTTAATATCAACGACTTTGAAAATGTTGAATCAACAAAAGTATTTGATGCGGATGGCGAATTAATAGCTGATCTTGGTTTAGTAAGCCGAGAGAATGTTAGTTATGATGAAATGCCTCAATCATTGATTGACGCTTTTGTCTCAATTGAAGATTCTCGTTTCTTTGAACATAACGGTTTTGACCTTCCTCGTTTTGTTAAATCATTACTAGAGAATCTAAAAACACTTAGTTTTTCACAAGGAGCTTCTACCCTTTCAATGCAATTGGTAAGAAGTGTCTATTTTACCGATGATGCTACCCAGACTAGTCGTGTAAAATCAATTGAATATAAAATTCAACAAATATATTTGGCGATCAAAGCCGAAGAAGAAATTAGTAAAAAACGGATATTTGAACTTTATGTCAATCGTATAAACTTTGGCGCATCAACCACAAGAGGTGTTAAAGGCGCTGCTCAGTATTATTTTGGTAAAGATGTCAGTGAATTATCACTAAGTGAATCCGCATATCTAGCTGGAGTAATCAATGCCCCCAACTATTTTAATGCGTATAAAAACCTTGATATAGGCACTGAAAGAAGAAACACTGTTTTAGCATTAATGTTGAAACATGGTTATATCAGTGAAATAGAATATGAACTAGCTCGCTCAATAAAACTTGAAGATCAATTAGTTGGTGTAAATACGGTCAACGATAAATACATGTCATATATTAATACAGTTGTTGATGAGGTTATGGAGTTGACCGGTAAAGATCCTTATATGATTAAAATGAATATTTATACTTATATGGATCGTGAAACACAAGATATGATTGAAAGTATCCAAAGTGGAGAAACGATAGTGAAGTGGCCAGATGAACTAATGCAGGTAGCGATCGTTTCATTAGATAATAGGACTGGATCCATAGTTGGTATCGGTGGTGGTCGTAGTGGTATCGTAGCTAAAGGGTTTAATCGAGCTACCGATATGATGAAACAACCCGGTTCAGCGGTTAAACCATTTCTATCATATGCTTTAGCCTTTGAATACTTAGGCTGGGCAACTACTCATACCTTAGATGATAGGCCTATCGCATATCGTGGTACTGGCATTCAATTGAAGAACTTTGATGGTACTTATAAAGGTCAAGTATTACTAGATTATGCCGTTGGCGTTTCTTTAAACATTCCAGCATATATTACATTAGAAAAAGTAACCGATACGATCGGATCTAAAAAGATCGTAGAATATTTAAATGCACTTGGTTTTGATCAAGTTACTACCGATAATTTTGACTTGGGTTATGCGATCGGTGGATCTACATTTGAAGTATCAGTTGACCAAATGGCAGCCGCTCATGGAGCAATGATCAACGGCGGTAATAGTATTACCCCCCACACAGTAAGTCGCATTGAGTTTAGTGATGGTTCAGATCCTTATACACCAAACTATGCTTCTGTAAGTGTCATATCTGCTGAATCTGCTTATCTTGCTACCCATCTCATGGAAAGAAACGTAAGTGTGAATTATGGAAACTATATGCAGATCCTTAAGCGTTCTTATGAAGTGTACGCTAAAACAGGAACAACCAACTATGATGATAGTTTTGTTAAATTTGGTATTCCTAATGGCGCTGCTAAAGATAAATGGATGATCGCTTCATCAAGCAAATATACCACTGCTGTTTGGATTGGATATGATAGTGCTGTGGATGGTGAGGGCACTTACATTAGTGGAAGTAAGAGTGCCTTAAATATTCCTGGTAAGATCAACGGTTTACTTCTAGATACCTTAAATAGAGAAAAGACATCTAATGTATCACGTCCTCAAAACGTTGTTGAGATTACGCATGTTAAAGGCGTTTATCCATATGCTACCCCTATTCAAGGCATGAATCCAGATTTAGTAGTTACGGGACTTATAAATCGTAAGAATATGTCTTTAGTTCCGCTTTCCATTCCTAATCTAAGTGCTTTAACTAATTTTACTGCAACACTAAAAGGCATTGACAAAGGAAAAGCAACAATTACCTTAAATTGGGCTTCTTATCCTGATCCTACACAATTAAGTCTAAGCGAAAATACATATGATATCAGTACTGATATCTACGATCCAAGAACAGGCAGAACAACACATGTTACAGCGACTGGCACGAAATTGTATGATCCAACCTGGGTTTTTGGAATTGTACAATATAAAGCAAGTGTCAACGGTGTTGAAGTAGTAGCTACATCAAATTCTCAACAAGAGATTACAGTTGATATTAGCCCTTCTGGTTCAGTCAATGCTTGTGGTTATTACGCTTATCAAAACGGTGCCTCTAAGAGTAATGAAATATGTCAAGATGTCGATATGAATCTTACGATCCCAAGCGGTACTGATATGGATACCATAGAAGAAGTGACTTCTTTTATTGACTTATATGGAATACTCGATACTTCTTGGAATATCATCGTTGATGAGTCTAATATCATGTCAATCGATGATGTAGTAAATGATTTTGGTAAGATTACATCCTTTAAAGATAGTAGTGATGTCGATATTAGAGGAACCGAACTGTCTTTGAATGATCTATTAGATACAGATGTAACAATCAAATATAAAGGCAGAGTAAACGTACCAAACTTTACTACTAAAAACGATGTACCCATAATTATGACTAAGCTTGGTGTTGAAGATGGCACATGGACCCTTCAAGCTGGAGGAACAGGAACGGGAACGTTAAATAATATCATCTCTATGGTACCAAATCCCCGTGGTACAGCTGTAAATGTTGAAACTCTAAGAAGCACAAATTATGTTATTACCTATTTTGATCCCATCCTAAACCTGACAGAATCATCAACAACTGTTCAACAAGTACTTACTTATGCTGATACATATGGTATAACTGTAACAAACAGAAGTTCACTAACCAATGAGCAAATAGTCACAAATATCACGATGGACTCTACAATATATGATTTCAATAATAAACCTTACTTATCACAACTCACCACTCCTATTCAAGTTAACGTCGTGACTCCATAATAAATCAAAAGATGCTTAATCTAAAGCATCTTTTTTTTCATTTTGATAACTACATATTGATATGAATGGACAACCTTCACATTGTGGCTTTCGGGCATGACATTGATAACGACCAAAGAAGATCATTAAATGATGTAGCCGATTCCACCTACTCTGCGGAAAGCGATTCATCAAATTCTGTTCAACAATTAATACTGAATCATTTTTAGTGGCTAACCCTAATCTTTTAGTTACTCTTTCAACGTGGGTATCTACTGCTATTGCTGGTACATGATACCATTCTGATAGGATCACATTAGCACTTTTACGACCAACACCCGGTAATGTGATCAGCTTTTCTAATTCATTTGGTATTGTTCCATCATAATACTCTAGTGCATATTGAGCCATTTTAACAAGATTTTTAGCTTTATTGCGATATAAACCTATTGTCTTGATCAACCCCTCCAGATCGTCTCTATTTGCTTGAGCAAGACTGTGAAGATCAGGATAGTGTTTAAACAATTCCCCTGTAATCTTGTTGACAGCTATATCAGTTGTTTGCGCTGATAACATGACAGAAACAGTTAACTCATATACATTTTGATGAACAAGCTCACAATGAGCATGCGGAAACAAACTCTCAAGGATTTCAAAAATCCTTTCATCAGTCATCTTTATTACCATTGTTAGCTTGATTGATCAAAACATTGTGAATATAATTCAGATTATTCTTTTTATAGATAACAGCTTCTCTTAAAGCACTTATTATTTGTTCACTATCATATTTTTCTAACCATTCATTGATCCTTCTTAGATCACTTTGTGTTAAGATCTTTCCTAATTCACTCTCAAACAATTCGTAGATCGACGATGTATCATATTTTTGATGATCATGATCATCAAATAAACCATCCATCGTAAATTTAACCTTTTTATCAATAACTTTTATATCAAGATAGCCCTTCGTCCGTAAACTGTTGATCAGTTCATCAACTTCTTCAATCGACACATTACATTTATCACTTAAAATACTTAATGAAAGATCAAGATCATATTCATTAAAATAATCAATGATCAGAAGTAACATCCCTTCAGCTAAACTAATATGTAAATTCTGAATGTTTTCCAACAACCATTTTCTTTTATCAAAATAGCGTTTGTTATATATTTTTTCCATAATTACCCCTTTTGGTAGTATCTTAAAATGTCAAAATTATCATAGTCGATCAATAATTCCAATTCTTCATTATCAATCACATAGATAGGTCTTTTATGATAATATCCTAAACTTACATCTTCATCAGCGAATTCATAACTTGTCGAATATAGACTGATCAACTTAGCTAAGTTCAAACTACTAAGCGCACGAACTTCAAACAAATTACCATTTATATCATAAAATACATATTCATCATCACAACTTGCCACATAATAAACTTTATCATCCGCAAAACGCGTAATTAAAGCACAACCGGTTCTTTGGCTTTGTGACTGCATCTTGACTAAAGCATCTTGATCTTCTAATCGATCAAGTACAGTTGGTACTCCAAAAAAGTAACTTGAATTAAATCCGATCAAAAATAAGACGGCTAAGATCAAGAGTAATGTAATAAAGATTTTCAGTAATGTTTTATTCATCCTATATACCTACTTTAGAGCTTATTATAACAAATTTGCAATAAAAAGTGAAAGATGATAAAGTTTTTCTATGTTAATGGAGGGTGTATGAACAAACACGTTTTTAGAGTAATCTTAACGATTGTCTTATCTGTTTGCTTGGGCATTGCCACCTATTTCTATTTCCAACCAAAACAAGCAGCTATCATCGCTGACAATTTGATGAGTCTTCAAGAAAACAAACTTACGTACTTAAATGTTTATGATCATATATTAGCTGATAATCAAGTACATTATTTGTGGCTTTGTGATTTAAACGACAATGATTGTGTCTATGTTAGAGACTATGTTATTAAACCCTTAGTAAAAGAACTAAACACTACTGAGATCAACGATATTGAAATAGTTGACTTCAATGAGGCTCCTGTATCAAGTCATTATATGAACAATATGTGGGGAATAACTAGTTATCCAGCATTTGTAGCCGTCCAAAACATTGAGGGTAAGGTTACAGTATTAAATGCATTAGCATGGGATAAAGATTATCCCTTTGATTCACAAGACCTGAAGACTTGGATGTATGGAAACGGAATATGGAAAGGTATTTATCAAGTAGAAGAAAAGATTGCTCCGGCTATAAAAAACTAGCCGGTTTTTTATTTGTTCACATCATCTAATCCACTAATACGATTAATGATTACGGAAAGACTATACAACAAAACTAAAATTGCCGCTGAAATAATAAAATATATTGGTTGACTAAATGATGTGAGCAAAGAAGAACCAAATAAAGCTAAACCAGCGATCATCAGAGCCTTAGAAAAAAAGATTGTAAATACAAACTCTTTAACTTTAAAATCGGCCAATCCAAAACCAATATTGATCAAAAAACTTGGCGTAAAAGGGAAAATCGTCAATAAGAAAAGAAAAAAGACATTCTGTTTTTTAACCCAACTTAGTAAACGATCGACATTTTTTAATTTAACAAATTTCATTATCAGTGGTTTACGACGTAAGTATCTAAATAAACTAAAGACAGAGAACGCACCTAATAAACTACCAATCCAAGAAAAAAGGAAGCCTTTGACAATTCCATGTCCTGCAACATTCAGGGCAACGATCGCTACTAACGGTAACATTGGAAAAAAGGCTTCAACATAAGCAAGTAAGATTGGTGGATAAGGTCCAAACGCTGCAAAGGCATCAAACAACTTTAACCAGAAATTATAATCACCTAAGGTTTCATATATTCTTTTAAAAAACTCAATCATGATTAAACAATCCTACTATTGCCCAACAATATTTCGATGCGGTTTCACAAGCTGATTTTACTAAATCTTCATAAATATGTTCATTATCTTTTTCCGTAGTTAGATCACTAATACTCCGTATGATCATAAACGGTAACTTAAAATAATTACAGACTTGAGCAATCGCCCCACCTTCCATATCTACACATAATGCTTCTGGATATGCTTGTTTTATTTCGTTAATTTGTGAATCAAGATAGACAAATTGATCACCTGTGACCATTGGCCCGACGTAAAGATTTTTATCATCCTTCATTAACGCTTCAACGCGACTTAAAAGTACAGGATCAACATTTGTTGTATACCGCTCATTATCATAACCTTTGACAATATTAAAGGCCGTAAGATCAAAATCCCATTGTGCAATCTTATTAGCAACAACAACATTCCTTAGGGTTAATCCTTTTTTTAGACTACCAGCAATACCAACATTGATCATGGCTTCTAAAGGAAAATGATCGATCAAAAGCGTGGTAGCCATTGCGGCTTGTACTTTACCTACTCCACTTTGACAAATTACAACTTCTTTATTGTTTAAACTACCTTGAAAAAATGTAAAATTCGTAATGTCTTTTCTAACGACATTGCCCATTTTAGCAACAACAGCATTTAATTCTTCTTCCATAGCAGCTATCAAACCTATCATATTATCTCCTTGTGGCCACAAAAAACCATTTATCACCTTTTACATCTTCGGGCTTATCGTAATCGGTAAAGATCTTGAACTCAAATCCATTTTTTAGTAACAATTCTTTTATCTTATCCTTGGTAAACACTGTTTGCGTGTGATATTCACTTATTGGAGTGTTATTGATATAAAAAGTAAGAGTATGATAAATTCTATCATCTTCACTTTCTATTACCCATTGATAAGGTGTTGAATCTAGATATCCTTCTTCGATATATTCATCTTGTAAATCTAATAATCTTTGTTCACTATGAACATCAAACATAAATACTCCGTTTTGATTAAGATGATCATAGACTCTTTGGAAGACATTGTCTAATTCATGAATATCACTAAGATAATTTAAACTATCATTGAAACAGATAATATTGTTAAACCGCTCATTCATAGAAAATAAACGCATGTCATCAACAAACAACTTACCATCTAATTCTTTAATCTTTGATTTAGCTTTTTCGATCATCGTGATCGAAATATCAAACCCACTAACCTTATAACCTTTATTCAGTAGTGCTTCAGTTATCGCACCTGTACCACAAGCTATTTCCAAGACATCATTTGCATAATGATGCGTTGTAAAAAAGTGGATAATATCAGCTATTCCTTGAGCATCTATGATCAGTTTATCATAGTAATCAGCAAGTATTTCATAAGATTTCATTAAGATCTACCTCAGGCATATCTCCCCATAATTTTTCAAGATTATAGAAATAACGTTGTTCTGGTAAAAAGATATGAACGATAACATCATACATATCGATCAATTGCCATCCACTATCTTCTTGTCCTTCAATCGCTCTGATCACATAACCGGCCTTTTCCGCTTTTTCGATAATGTTATCAATAACAGCCCTCATCATTTTAGAATTATTCACATCCGCGATTACAAAATAATCAGTTAAGGGACTCAGACTTTGTAGATCAATGATCTTAATATCATTCCCCTTTTTTTCATCTATTGCTTTAACTGTAACACTTAACAATTCACTCATTCTTTTCCTCCATTTAGGTATGCTTGTTGAATACTTTTGATCTTTATAAATGCTTGATCAATATCATTAAAACAAAGTTCTTTGAGTTTTTGATTATCAAAGCCTCTAGTATCTTCAATCTTATCAACACAAAAGATAATTTTACTCAATCGTTTCTGATCGGTTCCATTAACATGATTACCAATCGCATCTAAGATAACTCTATCATAAATCAGAAAATCTTGTTTTACTTTGATCATTGCAGTGTATTGATGATATATCTTAGGACTTTTGTCTAACATCTTAGGAAAGTAGATCTTAATCAATCTTAGTTGTTCATCTTTATTCAGTTCTTTTGTGTAATCATGTAATAAACCAGTAATATAAGCAATATTAGGATCAATGTTGTAATGATTCGCAATCTCTTTAGCTAAGTTGGCTGTTGATTCACAATGCAAGAAACGCTTTTTTGACAGCCTACCTTGAACAATATCTTTTAGATATAATCTATTTAAGACACAATACTTAGCTACAGCCTTATTTAAACAAATAAAAGTATCATTGATCAATCCCGTTTCCTTTAGTTCAAGATCAATATATGATACTCCTTGTTTTTTCTTAGTAAACAATATTAGTTTTCGATATGGTCTAATAGCTAACTCAATCATCTTTATACGATGATCATAATTATCACCATTACTCACTACAAAGGCAACTTGGTTCAATTTAAGCGTTTTTAACGCTGATATCGCTTGTTTGATATCAATAGTCGTTATTGGGTCAAAACAACCGTAAAAAAGCCCAATATTACTCATCGTGGTAGTTTAATCTTTCCTTCTGGATTCTTCTTGTATAAAATAATCGTTCTACCAATGATCTGCACGATCTCACTTTGTGTTTTAGAAGCTACGATAACCGCCACTTCATTAGCACTTATAGGACAACTCTTTAATAAATTGAATTTAACTAACTCATGGGCTTTTAAGCCATCACTTAATCCCCCAATAAGATTATCACTAACTCCATCTTTGCCAACTTGAAAAATAGAACGTTGTGAATTACCTAAAGCTCTTAAAAAAGCCTTCTGTTTATTACTTAACATTTATATCATTGCCTTTCTACTAACGACCTCAATTTGATCATCGCCAATTACGGATATCATTTTTACTTTACCACTAATACAAAACCAACCCAAACCAAAGATCACAATATCAAATTTATCACCAATTACCGGTAGTGATCTTTTCTTAGTACTATATTCAGCCTTTACGGTTGGTTTTAAAAGTTTACCAAACTGTTCTTGCCACAGTTTATCTGCTTTTTCTGTCTTACTACGATGAATTGGTAATCGTTCGCTAAAATAACAAACACAACTTACACCATCACACCCCATTAGATCAAGACGTAATATTCCACCAACAGATAATGTTTGATCATCCGTTAATTGATAAGTGATCGGCTTGATCTTTTTAGATGGTGTGATCGCCTTGATATTTTCATCAGCCATCAATATCTGAATGTTATTTTGACGATTAAACCCCGGTGTATCATATAAAGTATAACCCTTCATTGCGATAGGTATATAGTCCAAGGTTGTCCCAGGGTATCTACTTATCGTGACTTCATCAACTTTAAAGACATTCTTTAAGATCGTAGATTTTCCTGCATTGGTATTACCAACGATCACAACATCGCGATTATTACGATAATGCCCAACGGCTTTCAATATCTGATCTTTACCATCAATTCCATGATTTCCAACAACGACGATCCCTTTGACCCAGATATTATTCTCTTTAAGTCGTTTCATGAGATAGCTACCTAACTTATCAGCCTTTAAACTATCTGGTAATAAATCTCTTTTTGTGGCGATCATAATGATATCTTTACCCATAAGATAACGATTGATCGCTTCTTGCAATGCCGATTCAAGATCAAATAGATCCACAACCCATAAGATCAAGGCCTCCATATCTTGTGCCTTAGTTAAGATATCCATACTATTTACAGCATGTTTAGCCGAAAACATCAGATCACCATAATTTTTTAAACGAAAACAACGTTGACAATATAAACTATCAACTTTTGGTGTATAACCTACTTCATTAGGTAATTCATGTTGTAGTACTGCACCACATCCCTTACATATCGTCACTAAATTCACCTCTTTTTAACAAATCTAACCTCTCTAATAGATAATACACACCTTTTTCAATAAATCTATTAATTTTTGTATATTTGATATCCCTTTTTACCAGTGGTTGAGTCAAGATCGTTAATATATGACAACGTTTCGAGCCAAGTACATCGGTCAATAATTGATCGCCAATACTAGCAACTTCATCAGCTTTAAGTCCATGCTCCTTTAACACCCGCAAATAAGTCTTCTTCAAAGGCTTATGTGCTGATGGATAACACTTAACATTAAGATCTTTCGCAAATCTTTCTACACGTTCTTGTTTATTATTGGATATCAATACCAATGATATATCTTTTTCATTTAGTTCTTTGATAAAAGCAAAAACTCCTTCATCAGGATAATGTTGATCAAAAGGTACTAAGGTATTATCAATATCGCATACCAATAATTTGATATTACGTTGTTTCAAATATGATATCTTTAATTTCTTATAGTTTTCAATATATAGATCAGGCACAAATATTTTAAGCATAAATCCCCCTAGCTAGATTATAACAAATCTAAAGAACTGATTAAACAACAACCATTAATCACGTTTGATCAATGAATTTCTTGAATATAATAAACTACTTACGAGCCATACACCAATAATGACACCCAATGAATCAAGGAATACATCACTTATTTGACCACTTCTTCCATCCACAAATAATTGATGAAATTCATCGATTGTCGCATAACTTAAACCGATAATACAACTCAATTTAAGTAATGATGCCTTAGGCAGTCGATATGGCCATAAAGCATTAGTGATCAAACCCCCTAAGATCAAATAGACAAAAAGATGAGCACCCTTTCTGATCATAAAATTGATGGTATTTAATAATTCTATATTTAAATCTATCTTCAATCCAAGAAAAGTAAACAATTTATCAGTTATACCTAAACTCAAATTATTAGAAGCTGTGGCTGGTTGAGCAGAAAAAAGAAAGATGATTACCATCCATACAATCACCAATAGCCAACGCCGTAATTTCTCTTTATCCTTAAAATGATTCATTTCTTTACCTATCGATCTAATCATAGATCATTCTGTATTATAGCAGTCAGTTGCTTATCTATCAAATACAAGTGCTATTTACCTTTATTGAATGTACCTTATATTAATTTTTAAAATAACTATTGACAATAAAAACGATGTTTTATATAATGCTCTAGTGTTTAGTAATAGTAAACACTATGTTTTATATAAGAAACAAAAGGAGAGAAAATGAAAAGATTTTTGATTGTTTTTGTTGTTACCATTTTAGCACTAGCTGGCTGTAGTAAAGCTGTTGAACCACAAGTTGAACCGACAGTTAAGACCAAAGCTGATGCCATCGAAATGGTTGATTATGAGGAATATGGCGGAGCTGATTCATATGGTAACAGTGGTGATCATGCCGATAGCGCATATTATGTAAACCCTGACTTCTACAATATGGTAAGTAATGACCATCTTACTATAATCACTAACTTTAAGACAGCTCAACAAACCGCAGAATGGTCATGTGGAACTGTCGCAACACTAATGGTTTTAAATCACTATGGTATCGCTGCTGATGAAATGGATCTGGCAGTTGCTATGGGAGCACATGTCGATGAAGATGTTGAAGGAGCACTTCCTGGTAGTGCTAATAATTATCATGAATATGGTACAACTGTAATTGATATCGCTAAATACTTTGAAACAAGATCAGATTTTGCCATTGTTGAAACATCATATGTCGCTGAATATCTTCAATCAGACTTATTGTCTGAAGCTGCAGGATCAAGCGCAAATGATTCAGGTAATCTACCTAAAACCTTTTCAGCAATGTCTTTATATACTACAGACAACAATGATCTAAGTGAAAATTGGGTAGAAGATGGAGCTGATAGCTTCTTCGTTAAATGGATCGTTGATAACCTTAAAGCAAACCGTCCGATCATGGTCGAATGGGGAGATTGGGATGGACATTGGCAAGTGATCATTGGTCATGATTCAATGGGTACACCAAGCTTAGGAGATGATATCTTAATATTTGCTGATCCATATGATACATCAGATCATTGGCAAGATGGTTATTACTACTACCCTCTTGAAAGATGGTTCTACATGTGGGCTGATCGCAATATTGCCCCTAAACCTTTCCAACTACAACCATTTATCGTAGTTGAACCAGTACAAGGCTAAACTTAAAAGAGTAGAAATTGTTTCTACTCTTTTTTTATTAAAAAGACATCGAATTTTCGATGTCTTTTGATCATTAAACTATTTAGCTATTTCTAAAGCAATGCCAGCTTCTTTGAATTTTTTACGAACCTTCTCACTAACTTTATCATCAGTTATGATACGGTCTACAAGTTTTGTCTCACAGATCTTTTTCAAACACTTAACGCCCATCTTGGTATAATCACCAACAACGACAACACTGTCACTTTGATTGATCATCTCTTGTTTAACAAAATGTTCTGTATTATATTCAGTAGTGATCAATTCAGTATCAATTCCATCGGGTGATAATATATAAATATCACTATGGAATTTACGTAGTGCCTCAACCGTCAGATCATCGTGGAAACTATCGTTTTCACGATTATACTTACCACCGGCTAAATGCACTTCGACTAAGTTTGATTTGATCAAAAAATTCAATGCTGATAGTGAATTAGTGATAACCGTACATTTGCGTTTTTTCTGTACGATCTCTTCGGCGATCATTCGACATGTACTACCAGAGTCAAGCGTGATCAACATTCCTTCTTTGATAATATTGTCTACCACGTATTTAGCTATCTTTTGTTTTTCTTCAGTTGCCATTGAGCTACGTCTGGCATAGACTGTATCATACATCGTGCCTAAAGTAGCGATAGCACCGCCTTTTACTCTTCTTAGCTTACCATTTTTCTCAAGATAAGTAAGATCATTACGAATTGTAGCCTCTGAAACATTAAGCACATTACAAAAATCTTCAATCGAGAAAAAATTGTTTATGATCAATAATTCTCTAATCGCATTATGCCTTATTTCAGCTTTTCCTGAAACATCCATTGTTTTTCCTCCATATACTTTGTTTATTACATTGTATAATTATTAGCGATTTAATTCAAGAAAAA
>CAYNYC010000001.1:0-4388 GCA_964401415.1 uncultured Erysipelotrichaceae bacterium | reverse complement strand
ACCCCAATATCATTATTATCTAAATAATCTTGACGATGAACAAAGATCCGATCACCTGGCATAATACGCGCATCTTTCATTGAATCACCGATTACTTCTAAATAAAAATAATCTTCGATACTTTCAAGTAGTTGATCAATTTCTTCATAATCAATGATCTGTTGCTCAGCTAAGATGGGCTTACCTCCACGAACAACACCCAATACTGGTATTTTAACCTTAACCTTCGTTAAATCTTTATGCATTAATTCAGTTATTGATACATCATAACGTTTAGCTATTTTTTCTAATACATCATAAGGAGGAATAGAAGTTCCATCTTCCCATTTTTGAATAGTGGTAAAAGACTTGTAGCCAAAAGCATCAGCTAGATCTTGTTGAGAAAGCAGATATTTTTTTCTAAGATATCGAATATTTTTCTTGAACATATTATCACCAAATTAATAATATCATGAGTGGTTATTTAGGACAATCAATTACTTTATTTTTTTTCAAGTAAGCCTTGCAACATGAATTATATTCAAGTATCATATAGATGGGTGATGTGGCATGCAAAGAACTATCTTACATTGTGATCTTAATGGATTCTACGCTTCTGTAGAATGTTTATATCGACCAGAAATTCGTAATCTACCAGTTGTTGTTGGTGGTGATGTTGATAAAAGACATGGTATTATCCTAGCCAAAAACCAGATTGCTAAGAAATTCAACATCAAGACTGGAGAAGCTCTTTGGCAAGCAAGGCAGAAGTGTCCTAATCTAGTTATCATTCAGCCTAATTTCGCTAGATATCTTCGATTCTCTGCTTTAGTAAGAAGGATCTTTACTGAGTACAGTGATCTAATCGAACCCTTCGGGATTGATGAAGCTTGGATTGATGTTACTCATAGTTTGATCAAGGGTACAGGTAAAGAGATCGCAGACGAACTAAGAGAGCGGATTAAAAGCGAGGTTGGAATAACGGCTTCAGTTGGTGTTAGTTTTAATAAGATCTTTGCTAAATTGGGGTCTGATATTAAAAAACCAGACGCTACCACGGTCATTACCAAAAGTAATATGAAAGAAATAGTCTTTCCACTTAATGCCTCAGAACTTCTTTATGTAGGACGAGCTACTTATCAAAAACTGATCAAGCTAAATATCTTTACCATTGGTGATATTGCCAATGCCGATCTTAAGTTTCTCAAACAACATTTTGGTAAACATGGTGAATATCTATGGTTATTCGCTAATGGACTAGAAAGTAGTCCTGTAAGCCCATATGGAGCCGATAGTGGCGTTAAATCAATTGGTAACAGTACAACTACCCCAAGAGATCTTAAGAACATGAGTGACCTTAAAATAGTGGCTTATGTGTTAGCTGAAAGTGTTGGAGCACGTTTAAGAGAACAAGGACTAAAAGGTAAAACAATATCTGTAAGTATCAGAGATACAAGCTTAAATAGTTTTACCAGACAAAAGAAATTATTATTTGATACCGACTGTGATAAAGAAATTGTTCAAACTGCTTTAGAATTATTTGCTAATAACACCAAAGGCCTTTTTCCTTTAAGAAGTATCGGTATTAGTATTAGTGATCTATCTCACGGTAGTGAAACAAGGCAACTATCCCTATTTGTTGATCATGAAGGCATTGAAAAAGAAAGAACGATTGATAAAACAGTCGATCTAATCAGAAAACGCTATGGTTTTTCAACCATAAAACGCGGAATTATCCTTACAGATCCTACTCTTGGTGACTTTAATCCCAAGAGCGATCACATAATATTTCCCGTAGGCTACTTTTAGTAGTATAATAGAGGTACAGAATGACTAACAAGATTTATGTAGATGTAGTTACAATCCATTATAAAAGCGGTAGTATCAAGCCTTTATTTATTGTTTGGAACAATGGTCAGAAATATCCAATTGATCGGATAAAAAACATCACCCGAGCTGCTTCGTTAAAAGCTGGAGGATGTGGTATACGCTACACTTGTATCATCAACAATCAAGAACGCTATCTTTTCTTAGAAGAAGATAAGTGGTTCATCGAAGGGAGATAATATGTGCGGAAGATATTTATTTAACGACAACAACAGTAAAGCGATTGAGGAAATAATCGAAAAGACCAAAAAGAACTACGAACAAACAGAACTAGATTTGGTCGCATGGGAAGAAATTTATCCTAGTGCCTACAGCGTTGTTTTAGTCTGTGATAAAACAGGACTAAAACCCGTCTTAATGAATTGGGGTTACCCCAAGGATAATTCCAAAGATTTACTAATTAATGCTAGAATTGAAAATGTCAAAAAGAACACCTTCAAAGACGATTACGCCAATAATCGTTGTGTAGTTGCCTGTACTGGTTTCTATGAGTGGGACAAAGATAAGAAAAGGCACTTCATCAAAAACCCCAATGAAGATATCATTTACTTAGCAGCTATTTATCGTAACATCAAGGGTAAATTTTACTACAACATCTTAACCAAAAAAGCCACAAAACAACTTATGGTAATACACGATCGTATGCCAATCGTCATGAACGAAGAAGATGCGATAACCTACTGTAAAGGATTATAGGATTAATTAACAAGAAAACAAAGAAAAACGGATGAGAGCATCCGTTTTTTTAGTGATATTAGACAAACTTTTATTTATTGAAATAAAGAAAAATAAATTACTATCCATTTTACCTATAATCCTGAATTTTGATTACTAAAGGCACATCTAAAGGATGTTCTCCTTTATGTGATTGATAATATATTGTTCCAACAGATTGTGTTAGCTCTTCAGTATTATCAGCAACTATTACATTGAAGTTTGTAAAACCTAATCCAGAAAGATCGTTTCTTAGGATAATTGCTCTTTCTTCAGGATCTCCGGGTGTATCAAATGGTGACATAGAGGCATATGCTTTTATCATTGCAGTGGGAATTTCACCTCTAGAATAAGTAATTGTAACACTTAAAGGACTGGCATATGTGCCAGCGTCTCGACTTTGTGCGGTTATATATCCATAAGGATTACTGTCATAATCTCCTGCCTCAAGTATAAACTCAACCCCCGAAATCGTAGGTAATTCACCGATGTTTTTACCCACATAGCTTTCTATTGTAACAGATGATCCTTTTGAAACCTTAACTGTTAGTGTCTTACCACTAGTACTCTGTTCATATACAATATCTTTGCCGTAAGTATTATTATATTCATCTACTCGAACAATAGACCATCCAGCGTCTTTGGTGTTGGCTGCTACGATCTTATCGTTTGTATAGGTATAAGTCTTACCAACGAAATTCTCTGGTGTATAAGCCCCAAGTGATACTGTATAGTTTATCTTAGTTCCTTCATCAACCGTTGTACCTCCACTTGGTGTGTGACTCATTATTATATTGGGATCATAACTTTCACTATACTTCTCTGTCTTTGTTCCAAGTGATAATCTATTTGTTGAAACATATGTAGTAAATTCGCTTAGTGTTTTTCCTGTTTGATCTATCAATGTGATTTGCTTCCCTTTTGAATAATACGCCGTAATCTTGGTTCCAGTACTCAATTCACCATCAACATCTTGTGATATTAACTTACCTTTTTCTACCGTATTACTGTAATCACTCTTTAGGTCTAAAGTAAGGTTAGCACCCTTTTTATTGAACTCATTGATTGCTGTTGACAACAAACCGTAATCTTTACCAACAAAACTTGATAACACTGGTTTGCCAAGTGAAAGATTAATCGTTATTGTAGCACCATCTGCTAAATAACCAGAGTTTGGATTATTGCTTATTACAATATTTTTCCCAACATTATTGTTATAACTTTCATTATATTTAGCATATATACGATTATCATAACTATCTAACCATTGGATTACTTGGATTTTCGTTTTACCTGTTAGATCGATTGCTTTTATTGGTTCTCCACTAGAATAAGTTACAGTGATTGTTCTTCTTTCGTAAATGAGAGCCCCAGCAACTGGCGATTGTTTTATAAATCCGCCTTCTTCAACAGAAGTACTAGTAGAGGTCACAAACTTAATAAAAACATTATTACTGGCTCCCCAATTACTAATTTGACTTTTGGTAAAAGTACTGAAGTCAGGTACTTCAATCTCCTTACTTTCATCAGATTCGCCAAGTGATAGTGTAAATATCATCATATCACTTCTTTTCATTGTAGGTGTTTCAATATTGTGACTGATATATATTTCTTCTGGTATTTCATCGTTTTCAATATATTCATATGTAACATCTAACAATCTATTTTCACTTACAAAATCAACAATCTGTTGATATGTAAATCCTGTAAAATCAGGTAAAGTAATGATCTTATCTGGATCTGTCCCTAGTGAGATAATGATATTAATAATATCTTTATTACTGATTTCTGTTTCTGGTAATACTGAT